>VGZD01000072.1 GCA_016872715.1 Planctomycetota bacterium | reverse complement strand
GCCGGCATCCGTGCGATCGTCGAGACACTCACGACGAACTCTCCGACCACGAAGGTCCTGCTGCTCGCCATCCTCCCACGTGGCGCGGACGCCAACGATCCGTGGCGACGCAAGTGCGAGGCCGTCAACGCGCTGTTGCCCGCGCTGGCCGACGGAGAGCGCGTTCACTTCGCGAATGTGAACGCCGCCTTCCTCGCTCAGGACGGCACGCTCTCCAAGGAGCTCGCCCCCGATCTGCTGCACCTCAGCGCCAAGGGCTATGCCCTGTGGGCCGATGCCATCGCAGCGCACCTCACCCCGCTGCTCAAGCGCTGAACGCCGAGCTCCCCGACCCACCCGCGCGCCGCAGCGACCTTCGACTCGCGTTCGACCTTGCCACCTCCCCCGAACAGGCCGGTCCCTCTCCATCCCTCCAAGCTGGATCACCATGCAAGTCGTCAACAAGTCCGACTTCCCCCTCACCGACGCGGCGTGCAAGCAGGCCACGGGCAAGACCATCGTGCAGTGGTTCACGGAGCTCGATGGCAAGGACGGCTTGGAGCTGGGGCGACGCGAGTGCACGCAACACGTCTACACCAAGTGCGAGGATCTCTGGTGGGCGACGACGATCGCGGTCGAATATGAGGCGCATCACCAACTGAAGAAGAAGGACGGGCTGCCCGAGGGCTACACGATCTGCGTCACGAAATCGATCAAGGCGCCTGTGAAGGTCGCCTACGAGACGTGGACCGATCCGGCGCGGTTCGCCGAGATGTTCGGCGACCGCGGAAAGCAAGCGGTCGAAGTCGACGGCCGGATCAACTGTCAGGCCGGTTGCCAAGGCACGTTCACGCGGATCCGGCCGAACAAGGACCTGAGGTTCACGTGGCAACACACGGGCTGCTCGGGGCCCATGCAGGTCGACGTTCAGTTTCAGGACAACAAGGGCAAGTGCCTGATGAACGTGATGACCTCCCGCATCCAAAGCCGCGCCGAGGCGGACGGCTTGCGGAGCGCTTGGACGGCGGCGCTCGAGCGCCTGAAGTCCATGTGCGAGGGTTAGACGTTCCTCGCAGCCCCGCTCGAGGGACGGTCCGACGGCAGCGGATGCCCTGAGACGAGGCGGTCCTTGCCGCGCGGGCGCTCGGCGGTCCTTGCCGCGCGGACGATCGGGCGATCATGGGCCAAGTGGAGTAGCGGGGCGTACTCCCAACGCCCCCCACGCCCGACGCAGACCTGCGTATTTCCAAACGCGCGGCTTCAACGTCAATTCGGAACCGGAATTCCGAAATCAAGCGTTGAGGTAACCGATGACCGTGCTTCGTGCGTGGACGTTCCGAGCTCAGGGCGAGCCGATGGTCGAGGAGCAGCGCACCGAAACTCCCGGTCGCGCCGAGGTGATCGTCAAGGTCGCGGGCTGCGGGATTTGCCACACGGACTTGGGCTACTACTACGACGGCGTGCCGACGCGCAAGGCGCTGCCGCTGACGCTCGGGCACGAGATCAGCGGCGTGGTCGTCGAGTGCGGACCCGGCGCACAGCAGTGGGAAGGGCGCGCGGTGGTCGTGCCGGCGGTCATGCCGTGCGGGAACTGCGACGCGTGCGCGAGCGGACACGGCTCGATCTGTCCGCGGCAGATCTTCCCCGGCAACGACGTGCACGGCGGCTTCGCGACCCATGTGCGCGTGCCCTCGCTCGGCCTGTGCCCGGTGCCGGAGCTCTCCGATCGCCGCCTCAATCCGACCGGACTTGACCTCGCCTCGCTGGCGGTGCTCGCGGACGCGGTGACCACGCCCTATCAGGCGATCGAGCGCGCGGGGCTCGGGGCGCGCGACCTCGCGGTGGTCGTCGGAGCCGGTGGAGTCGGCGGCTACGCGGTGCAGATCGCGGCCGCGCGTGGCGCGACGGTCGTGGCGCTCGACATCGACGCGGGCAAGCTCGCGCTCGCGGGCGAGCACGGCGCGACGGCGACGCTGCGCGCGGACGAGCTCGACTTCAAGGCCATCCGCAACGCGGTGCGCGAACTCGCGAAGGAGCGCGGCATTCCCAGCTACCGCTGGCACCTGTTCGAGTGCTCGGGCACGACCGCGGGCCAGAACACGGCCTTCTCGCTGGTCGAGCACGGCAGCCACCTGTGGGTGGTCGGCTTCACGGCCAAGAAACTCGAGCTGCGGCTCTCGAACCTGATGGCGTTCGACGCAACCGCGCGCGGCAACTGGGGCTGCCTGCCGGAGCTGTACCCCGCGGCGCTCGAACTCGTGCTCTCCGGCAAGGTCGCGCTGCTGCCGTTCACCGAGAAGCGCCCGCTCGCCTCGATCCACCAGAGCTTCGCCGACGTGCACGCGCACAAAGTGCCGAAGCGCATCGTCCTCGTTCCGCAGGCCTGATTCCGATGAACTTCAAGAACCACGATCTCGTTGCCCACACGTCCGTCCCCGGCCTCGTCGTCGAGAAGCTCGCCGTGCGAGATCCGGCGGGGAAGGTCGTCGATGGCCTGTGCGCGCACCGCATCCGGCTCGACAACCCGACGCAGTTCAACTCCTACACCACGGAGATGGTCAAGGGCGTGATCCTCGCGATGCGCGAGGCGTCGAACGATCGCTCGTGCGTCGCGGCGGTCTTCACCGGCAGTGGCGACAAGGCCTTCTGCACCGGCGGGAACACCGTGGAGTACGCGGAGTACTACGCGGGCAAGCCCGAGGAGTACCGCCAGTACATGCGGCTCTTCAACGACATGGTCACGGCGATCCTGCACTGCGACAAGCCTGTGATCTGCCGCGTCAACGGCATGCGCATCGGAGGCGGGCAGGAGATCGGCATGGCCTGCGACTTCTCGGTCGCGCACGACTTCGCGCGCTTCGGCCAAGCCGGACCGAAGCACGGCTCGGCTCCCGATGGAGGCAGCACGGACTTCCTGCCGCTGTTCGTGGGCATCGAGCGGGCGATGCAGAGCTGCACGCTGTGCGAGCCGTGGAGCGCTCCGATGGCGATGCGTCTGGGGCTGCTCACTTCGGTCGTGCCCGCGCTCGTGGTCGACGGGAAGTTCGTGCCCAACCCGCTGGTCGTCACCGAGCGCTGGATCGACGACTTCGGCCGCATCGTGTACGGCGACTTCAAGACCGGAGCCGCGGCGACGGCGGGCAAGGAGCTCGTCGCGCGCGGAAAGCTCGACCTCTCACCGCTCGACGCGGAGGTCGATCGGCTCGTCACTTCGCTTGCGCTGACGATGCCGCACTGCCTTTCGAAGACCATCGAGAGCCTGCGCAAGCACAAGCTCGAGCACTGGAATCGCAACCGCGAGACGAACCGCGCGTGGCTCGGGCTCAACATGATGACCGAAGGACGGGCGGGTTTCCGCGCGTTCAACGAGGGCAGCAAGGAGTGCCGCGAGCCGGACTTCCTGCTGCTGCGCCAACTGCAAGCACAGGGCATGCCGTGGGGCGAGGAGCTCACCGAAGCGGTGCTGTGGAAGGCCCACGGCGAGGCGGCGCCCTGCCATGGAGTCTGAGCGGCGCACGAACGCCGTCGGAGCGCGCGTGCGAGCGCTCGTGGCGAGCGACCTTGCGGAGGTGATCCGCATCGACGCGGCGCACACGGCTCAGGCGAAGCCGGCGCATTGGCGGGCGGTTCTCGATCGCTTCTGCGGAGCGGGAACGTCGCGCGCGCAGGTCGGCCTCGCGGCGGACGGCGATCAGGGCCTCGACGGCTACCTGTTCGGCGAAGTGCGCGAGGTCGAATTCGGCTCCGAGGCCTGCGGCTGGGTATTCGCCGTCGGCGTCGACGAACGTGCGTTCCGGCGCGGAACGGCCTCGGCGTTGCTCGAGGAGGCTCGCCGACGCTTCGTCGAACTCGGGGTCGCCAAGGTGCGCACGATGGTCGCGCGCAACGACGTCCCCGTGCTGTCGTTCTTTCGGGCCAGCGGCTTCGTCGGCGGCCCCTACGTCCAACTGGAATTGCCCCTGCGGGAGACACCGGCGTGAGCACGACGATCGATAGTGCAGTGAAGGTCGAGCGGCGAGCGGGCCTATGGATCGTGCGCCTCGATCGCCCCAAGGCCAACGTGATCGACGCGGCCATGACCGAGGCGCTGCGCCGCGTGTTCGTGGAGGCGCGCGAGACCACGGACCTCAAGGTCGTCGTGCTCTCCCACAGCGGTCCGCACTTCTCGTTCGGCGCGTCGGTGCAGGAGCACCTGCCCGACACGGTGGCCGACATGTTGCGCGGCTTCCACGGCCTGTTCCGCGCGATCGCGGCGAGCGGAGTGACCGTCCTCGCTGCCGTGCGCGGCCAGTGCCTCGGCGGTGGGCTCGAGCTCGCGAGCTTCTGCCAGCGCGTGTTCGCTGCGAGCGATGCGAAGCTCGGTCAGCCGGAGATCGTGCTCGGCGTGTTCGCCCCGGTGGCTTCGCTCGTCCTGCCCGAACGCATCGGCCGCGCGGCGGCCGAGGATCTGTGTCTGACGGGACGCAGCGTGAGCGCGGACGAGGCGCACCGCCTCGGGCTCGTCGACGAACTCGCGCCCGATCCGGAGGCCGCCGCGATCGGCTACGCGAACGAGCACCTGTTGCGGCACTCCGCGACGAGCCTCGCACATGCGCTCGAGGCGCTGCGTTCGCGCTACCACGAGCGGTTCTTCGCCGAGCTCGACCGGCTGGAGGCGCACTACCTGCAAGAACTGATGGCGACGCACGATGCGAGCGAGGGCATCCGAGCGTTCCTCGAGAAGCGCACGCCGACTTGGAGCAACGCATGACCGAGCTCGAGCAACTGCTCGCGCGGGCCGAAGAGCTCTACCGCGACCTGCGTTTCCAAGCCGTGACCGACTGGAAGGCGCGCCATGGCGGCCTCGCGATCGGCTTCATGCCGGTCTACGTGCCGCGCGAACTGCTGCATGCGATGGGCGTCCTGCCCGTCGGCGTGATGGGAGCCGGTGATGATCTCGAGATCATCCGCGGTGACGCGTACTACCAGAGTTACATCTGCCACTTGCCACGCAGCACGATCGAACTGGGGCTCAACGGCGCGCTCGACAGCCTCGACGGCATGCTCTTCCCGGCGACGTGCGACGTGATCCGCAACCTCTCGGGGATGTGGAAGCTGCAGTTCCCCGAGAAATACGCGCACTACCTCGACGTTCCGCAGGACTTCGACGCGCTCGTCGGAGGTCAGTTCTACCGCCGCGAGCTCGAGGAGATCGCGGACGAGCTGCATCGGCGTGGAGCACGCAAGCTCGAACCGGCCGCGTTGCGCCGCTCGATCGAGGCGTACAACGAGAACCGCTCGCTCGTCGAGGCACTCTACACGCTGCGCATCGACGAGCCGTGGCGCGTCCCGACGCACGAGCTGTACCTGCTGCTGCGCGCGGGCAACGTGCTGAGTGTCGAGGAGCACACCGCGATGCTGCGCGAGTATCGCGAGGCCGTCCTCGCCGACGCCGATCGACGCAGCATGGATCAGGCGCGGGTGCTGCTCGCGGGCTCGTTCTGCGAGCAACCTCCGCTCGGACTGCTGCGCACGTTGGAGCGCGCGGGCTGTTACATCGTCGACGACGACTTCGTGCAAGTGCACCGCTGGATCACGGGCGACGTGCGCGCGAATGGAGCCGACCCGCTCGGCGATCTGGTGCTCGCGTACCTCGAGCAGGGGATCGCGAGCCCGATCCGCTACATCGACGATCAGGCCAAGGGGCAGGCACTCGTCGAGCGCGTCGAGCGCAGCGGCGCCGAAGGCGTGATCTTCTGCGCGCCGAGCTTCTGCGATCCGGCATTGCTCGACCAGCCGATGGCCGTCGCGGCCATCGAGCGGGCGGGCATTCCGTGGACGAGCTTCAAGTACGCGGAGAACACCGGGCAATTCCAGGTGATCCGCGAGCAAGCGGGCACGTTCGCCGACTCGATCAAGCTGTGGAGCGAATGACCATGAGTGAGAAAGTCAACCCCGGTGCCGCCGCGACCGCTGCCTTGAAGGACCAGAGTCAAGAGCGGCAGAAGGCGATGATCGCCGAGCACTTCCGCAAGCTCGCGGAGGCGCCGGAGCGCGGCGAGAAGTGCGTGTACACGTTCGTTCCTGGCAACCTGACCGAGCTGATCGACAGCTTCGGCCTGCTGCCGGTGCTCCCGGAGATCAACGCGCTCCAATCGGGCATGCGCGGGAAGTCGCGCGACTACATCGCGCTCGCGGAGAAGCTCGGGCACAGCGAAGACGTCTGCACGTACGTCAAGTGCGACATCGGCATGCTGAAGTCCGGCAACGTCGGGCCGACGGGAGAGCGCCTGCCCAACCCAGACCTGCTGCTGCTCTCGTACACCGGCTGCTTCACGTTCCTGAAGTGGTTCGAGCTGCTCGGGCAGGAGTACGACGCTCCGGTCACGATGCTGCACGTGCCCTACCAAGGCGACGGCGTCGTCACCGACTCGATGCGCACGTACGTCGTCGATCAACTCAAGAAGAAGATCATCCCCGCGCTCGAGCGCATCAGCGGGCGCGCCTACGACGAGGAGGCGCTCAAGGAGCGCCTCGAGCGCTCGGCGCAGGCGGAGGAGGACCTCGTGTGGGTGCTCGAAAGCGCCAAGCGACGGCCCTCGCCGATCGACGCGTACTTCGGGGGCGTCTACTACATCGGTCCGATCTTCACGGCCTTCCGCGGCACGCAAGACGCCGTGCTGTACTACCGCGAGCTGCGCGCGGAAGTCGAGGAGCGCATCGCGCTCGGCAAGGGACCGGTCACGCCCGATGGCGAGATCGCGAACGAACGCTATCGCCTCGTCGTGGAAGGACCGCCCAACTGGACGAGCTTCCGCAAGTTCTGGCAGATGTTCGCGGAGGAAGGCGCGGTCGTCGTCGCCTCGACGTACACCAAAGTCGGCGGCGTCTACGACAACGGCTTCCGCCACGACCCGGATCGGCCGCTCGAGACGCTGGCCGACTACTGCATGGGGTGTTACACGAACCTCAACCTGCCGACGCGCGTGCAGATGCTCGAACGCTACGTGCGCGAGTATTCGGCCGATGGTTTCCTGATCAACTCGGTCAAGAGCTGCAATTCGTTCAGCGCGGGGCAGTTGATGATCCTGCGCGAGGTCGAGCGACGCACCGCTCGCCCGGGCGGCTTCATCGAGAGCGATCTGGTCGATCCGCGCTATTTCTCGGCGTCGAACATCAAGAACCGGCTCGAGTCCTACTTCCAGATGATCGAGCAAAAGCGCGCGGGAGGCGTCTAGGCCTGTGAAGATCGACTACTGCGTGGGCATCGACCTCGGCTCGACGACCACCAAGGCCGTGGTGCTCGACGGCGAGCGCCACATCCTCGGTCGTGGCATCACCAACAGTCGCAGCAACTACGACGTGGCCTGCAAGGTGGCGCTCGGAGAAGCGCTCATCAACGCGCGCTTCTCGCTCATCGATGGGCGCCTCGAACACGAGGGCATCGACGCCGAACGGCGGCGAGAGCTCCTGACGCGCTTCGAGCTGGCGTTCCGTGAGCAGCAGTACCGCTCGCAACTCGCCGCGCTGCGCGCGAGCCTCCATCAGCACGCCGAGCGCCTCGCCCTCGGCGCGGCGACGACGTCCACGCTCGAGCGCATCCTCGGCACGATGGAGCAGGAAACCACCGAGCTCTACCGCGTCGGCGCCTCGCGCAAGAGCGACTTCTTCCGCGACCTCGCGGGCAGTCGCTACGTCGAGCTCGCCGAAGCCATCGCGCGCGAGGGCAGCCACGCGTTCGATCCGCTCGTCGGCCTGTTCGACAAGGCGATCCTCGAGACCGAGAACTCGACCGAAGCCGTCGGGACGTTCGAATCCCACGCGCGCAAGGCGATGGTGCAGGCCGGAGATCCCGCGCTGCAGCGCGCCGTGACGAAGGTGCTCTCGATCGAGCTCGTGCAGCGCCTCGGCGTCGGCACCGGCTACGGCCGCCAACGCCTGCCGTTCCCCGAGAAGCTCATCCGCAGCGAGATCCTCTGCCACGGCCTCGGCGCGCACGCGATGTTCCCGCAGACGCGCACGGTGCTCGACATCGGCGGTCAGGACACCAAGGCCATTCAGGTCGACCCCAACGGCATCGTCACGAGCTTCCAGATGAACGACCGCTGCGCCGCGGGTTGCGGGCGCTACCTCGGCTACATCGCCGACGAGATGAACCTCGGGCTGCACGAGCTCGGTCCCATGGCCGGCAAATCGTGCCGCACGGTGCGCATCAACTCGACGTGCACCGTGTTCGCCGGGGCCGAGCTGCGCGAGCGTCTGTCGCTCGGCGAGAAGCGCGAGGACATCCTCGCTGGCTTGCACAGAGCGATCATCCTGCGCGCGATGTCACTGCTCGCGCGATCTGGCGGCATCGAGGACGAATTCACGTTCACCGGCGGCGTGGCCCGCAACACGCAGGCGGTGAAGGCGCTGCGCGTGCTCGTCGGCGAGCACTACGGCGAACGCAAGCTCAACACCTCGCCCGATTCGATCTACACGGGTGCGCTCGGTGCGTCCCTGTTCGCGTGGCGCGAGGTGAGCCGTCAAGAAGCGGAATCCGTGGAGGTGCTGGCGTGAGAAGCGACGAACTGCGCGTGGCCGGAATCGACGTCGGCTCCTCGGCGATCAAGGTGGCGCTCCTGCGCGACCGCGGGAGCGAGGGAGCGGAGCTCGTGGGTCAGGCCACCGAGCGCCTGCGGCGCCGAGATCCGCTCGACGTCGTCGACAGCACGCTCGACGCGGCGCTCGCGCTCGCCGGGCTGCGGCGCGGCGATCTGGACTACATCGCGACGACCGGCGAAGGCGAGAAGGTGGAGTGCCGCACGGGCCACTTCTATGGCATGACGACGCACGCTCGCGGCGGACTGTTCCTCGATCCGGCCGTGCGGGCCGTGGTGGACATTGGCGCGCTCCACGCTCGCGCGGTGCTGATGGACGAGCGCGCGCGCGTGCTCGGCCACCGCATGACGAGCCAGTGCGCGTCGGGCTCGGGCCAGTTCCTCGAGAACATCTGCCGCTATCTCGGCGTCACGATCGATGAGATCGGACCGCTGTCGCTGCAATCGCAGAAGCCCGAGACGTGCTCGTCGATCTGTGCCGTGCTCGCGGAGACCGACGTCATCAACATGGTCTCGCGCGGCATCACGATCCCCGACATCCTCAAGGGCATCCACCTCTCGATGGCTGGCCGCTATCTCAAGCTGCTCACCTCGGCCGGCGCGCGGGGGCCCGTGCTCATCACCGGCGGCCTTGCGCGCGACGAAGGGCTGCGTGCGGCACTCGTCGAACTCGCCGGGGAGCAGAAGGTGCCGGTCGAGATCCGCATGCACGAGCACTCCCCGCTCGCCGGTGCGATCGGAGCCGGCCTGTGGGGCGCATTCCGCGTGCGCAAGCTCTCGAGCCGTGGCATTTCGTTGAGCGGGAGCCGCGGATGAGCGTGGCGGAGCTGCTCTCTCTCGATGGCAAGGTCGCCGTGGTCAGCGGCGGCAGCGGAGGCATCGGGCGCGCCGTGTGTGCGCTGCTTCGCGCGGCCGGGGCCTCGGTGTGCAACATCGACTCGCACAGAGCGCAGCCCGTCGCGGGAGCCACGAACGTCGCCTGTGATCTCGGCGACGCCACCGCCATCGAGGCGCTGTGCTCGCAGTTGCCCGCGCGCGTCGACGTCTTCGTGCACTGCGCCGGAATCACGCGCGATGGCGTGCTGTGGAAGCTCGGGGCGCAGCGCTGGAACGAAGTGCTGCGCGTGAACCTCGATTCGGCGTTCCACCTACTGGCGCTGCTCACGCCACGCCTGCGCGAGCGCGGCGGCTCGGTCGTGCTCGTGACGTCGATCAACGGCGAGCGCGGGAAGTTCGGCCAGTCGAACTACTGCGCGAGCAAGGCCGGCCTGATCGGCCTGGCGAAGAGCGCGGCGCGTGAACTCGGCTCCTTCGGCGTGCGCGTCAATTGCGTGGCACCCGGTTGGATCGAGACCGACATGACGCGCGCGCTCCCCGAGGAGCACCGCCTACGCGCGCTCAACGAAACCGCGGCCGCTCGCCTGGGGCAACCCGAAGACGTCGCCTCCGCCGTGCTCTTCCTTGCCTCGCCACTCTCGGCTCACGTCACCGGTCAGGTGCTGCGCGTCGATGGCGGGCAGCTGATGGCCTGAACTGCCACGAGGAATCCATGACTCACAATCCGCCGATCGTCGTCCGCAACCTTCGCCTCCGCGATCTCGACGCCGTGATCGAGGTCGACAGCCGCAACGCGGGGCGCCGCCGCACGGAGTACTTCAAGGTCAAGCTCGCGCAGGCGATTGCCGACACCGGCATTCAGATTTCGCTCGCGGCCGAGCGCGGCGGCGTCCTCGTGGGATTCCTGCTGGCGCGCGTCTACTACGGCGAGTTCGGGTCGGTGGAGAAGGCGGCGGTGCTCGATACCATCGGCGTGCACCCCGACCAGCAGGGGCAAGGCGCCGGTGCCGCACTGCTGCGTCAGTTGCGCCACAACCTGTTGGCGCTCGGCATCCAGAAGCTGCAGACGCAGGTGCGCTGGGAAGACCCGACGCTGCTCGCGTTCTTCCACCGTTCCGGCTTTCGCCCCGCCGCGCGCATCGACCTCGATCTCGACCTCGGCGCGGCGCAATTGGCCGACGACCGACGCGAGGCGGCGCGCGCGCTCGCGGACACCTGATCCACGGATATCCACTCGTGCGCCTGTCCAAGAGCGCCCAATACGCGCTGCTGTCGGTGATCGAGCTGGCTCGGTCCGAGGAGCCCGTCACACTCGCGCAAATCGCCGCTCGCGAGCGTCTTCCAGAAGGCGCGCTGGCCAAGGTCTTTCAGGCACTCGTCCGCGCGGGCATCGTGCAGGGCACGCGCGGAGTGCACGGCGGCTACCGGCTCTTGGGACCGGCGTCGGAGCTGAGCGTGCTCACCGTGGTCGAGCTGTTCGACGTTCCGCAGCCCGTCTCCTCCGGCTCGGCCTCCAGTCGCTCGCGCCTGCAGCAGTTGCTCGTCGAAGTGGACGAACTCACGCGCTCCACCCTCGCTTCCGTCACGCTCGAGACCCTCGCGCGCTGACCGGTGCGTCCGGGCAACGAAACTCGAGTTCGCGCACTCGCCGCGTGAGCGAGCGCAGCGCAGACTCCCGCCCTCGATTGCTTCGTCGCTCCAAGCTCCTCTGAGCGCGGCGTCCACGCGCGGCAGGGCCGCTCGGTTTCTGGACCGAGCCGAGTGCAGTAGGGTAGACGTCATGCAACGCAAGGCCACCAGCGTCGCTGAATACCTGAAGTCGTTGCCGACGGATCGACGCGCCGAGATCGAGCGCGTGCGCGAAGTCGTCAACCGCAACCTCGACCGCGATGGTTACGAGGAAGGGATGAGCTACGGGATGATCTGCTGGGTGGTGCCCCACCGCGTGTTTCCCGATGGATACCACTGCAAGAAGGAGCAGGCGCTGCCGTTCTTGGCGCTCGCGTCGCAAAAGAACTACTGCTCGGTGTACGTCCCGATCGTCGTTCCGGCCAACGTCGCAGAGCAGCACGCGCAGGGCAAGCTGTATCGCTGGTTCGTCGAGGCGTGGAAACGCAGCGGCAAGAAGCTCGACATGGGCAAGTGCTGCGTGCGCTTCCAGCGCGCGGACGAGCTCGCGCTCGACGTGATCGGCGAGCTGGTCGCACGCCTGCCAGCCAAGAAGTTCGTCGCGAGCTACGTCGCCGCGCGCGATGCGCAGGCCCAGCGCGGCCCCAAGCCGCGAGAGGAAATCCGTGCCGAGGCCGCGGCTCGTGCGGCGGCGAGGAAGGGCGCCGAGCACGCGCCGAAGCGGGTCCGCAAGGCCGCGAGGAAGCCGACGAGGAAGGGAAGCCGACGAAAAAAGGCGCGCGGCGCGACACGCTAGCGCGCGGTAGGCCAGTCGTCGGGCCGCAGATCCCGCCGCTCGGTGGACGTGCGCGGAGATGACTGTGGAGCGAGGCGGCGCTAGCGTCTCGAGCAGCGGCGCGTGCGCGCCCGGAAGGAAACCCTCGATGAACGTGCTCTCGTCGCTCACCGTCGCCGCCCTCGCCACCGCGTGGCTCTTCACTCAGGAACCGCAGGCGAACGAACCGCCGAAGGAGCCCGCGCTGCACCTCGGCAATTTCTCGGTCAGCCTGAGCGTCAAGGACATCAAGGCCTCTCAGGCCTTCTACGAGCAGCTCGACTTCCGGCCAGTCGGCGGCAATCCCGCGCAGAACTGGGTCGTGCTGCAGAACGGCACGACCACGATCGGCCTGTTTCAGGGGATGTTCGAGCGCAACATGCTGACGTTCAATCCGGGCTGGAACGCGAAGAAGGAGACGCTGAAGGAGTTCGAGGACGTGCGCGAGTTGCAGACGAGGCTCAAGCGCCGCGGCCTCGCGCCCATGCCCGAAGCCGACTCCGCCACCGACGGCCCCGCCTACTTCATGCTCACCGACCCCGACGGCAACCCGATCCTCGTCGATCAGCACGTGCCCAAGCCCAAGCGCTGAGGCAACGCGCGGCGGCGAGGCTGCGGATCAGGACTTGCGCGCGACCATCGCGGGGACCCACACGGGGACGTAGGGCGGAATGCAGCCCTTGGAAACGGGCCAGTCCCGGTACAGGCCGAGCTGCTCGCCGAAATCGAGCACGCGGGCGCGAAATTCGGCGTGATGAATGCCGAGGTTTCCGAGCGCGAGGTTCATCGTCCACTGCACTTCCGGCGCGGCATTGGGCAGCTCCTTCTCGATGCGCGCGAGCAACGCGGCGAGGTCGAGGCCAGCGGCGGACTTGGCGATGCGGATGGCGGTGAGGTTCCAGCCGGCGCGCAGGGTCCAGCGCTCCTTCGACTTCATCCACTTGGCCTCGAGCTTCGCCTGCTCGGGATGCCGCGCGACGACGTAGGCGTTGAGCCAGTCAGCGACGTGCGCGCAGGTCGTCGAACGCGTGATGCGATCGAGCTCGTCCACGCTCAGCTCCGCGGGCTTCATCAGCAACGTCGCGACGAGCTGCGCCTCGACGTTGCCCGTCCCCCACAGCTCGCTCGCGAGCGCTGAATCCGGCGCGAGCTTCTTGGCGACCTTGCGCACGTCGCCGAGCAGCACGCCGAACTGGTTGGCGGGCGCGCCCGCCTTCTCGTTGTGCTTGCGGCGTGCTTCGTTGCCGAGCGACTCGAGCTCCGCGAGGATCTGCTTGGTCTTCATGGCACGAGGATGGCCGAAGTTCGCGCCTCGCGCCAGAACTCGGCCCGACGGCGCGCGTCGACGCGGTTGAAGGTATACCGATGGCCATGGTGTCGGCAGGAGTCAGCGGAGAAGGCGCTCGGGGCGCGGCGAACCGAACGACAGAGCCTCCCTTGGAGGCCGAGCCGCACGAGCTCTCGATCCAGCAGGCCGCGGGCTCGGGCCCGCGCCGACTTGCCATCGCCCTGACCGTCGCGGTCGTCGGCGCGCACTACGCCGCCGTCGCCGATCTGCCGTTCCTGTCCGAGGACTACACGGTGCTCGCCGCGGCCGCCTCGATGGACGTGGGCGCGTGTTTCGAGCTGTCGCGGCCACCGCTGCGACCGCTGCACGATCTCTTCTTTCTGGCGCTGCAGCGCGCGGATCTCGCACCGTGGCTGGCGCGCGTGCCGGGGTATTTCATGTACGTGCTCTGCGCGGCTCTGGTGTGGCGGCTGGCGGCGATGTTGGGCGCCGCGCCTCGTCGCCAACTCGCCGCGCTAGCGCTGTTCCTCGCGTACCCCGCCGCGGTCAGCCTCAGTTGGGTGGCCGCGGTGAGCACGCTCGGCCGCACGACCTTCCTGCTGCTGGCGCTGTGTGCCTTGCTGACGCACCTGCGACAGCCGCGGGCCACGACAGGCGCCACGGCCGTGGCGAGCTTCGTGCTCGCGCTCGCTTGGCATCAGGGAGCGGTGGCGTTCGCCGCCTGGGCGCTCGCGCTGCCGGCGTGCGATCGGAGCTTGCGGCGCCGTGCGTGGACCGACCCATGGGTCTGGTCCATCGCACTGGTCGCCATCGGCTACGCCGCGCTGCTCGCGATGCTCTCGCCGAGCGAGCGGCATCACGGAGTCAAGCAGCTGGGCGCGATCCTCGCCAACGTGCCGCGCGCCGCGCTGGCGTTCGCGCCCGAACAGGCGCGTTGGATCGCGATCGATGGCCTGCGCGGCAAGCTCGACCTGTTCGGTGTTGCGTTCGCCGTCGCGCTCTTGGGTGCGACGCTGTGGGCCGCCGCGTGGGTTTGGCGGCACACTCAGACGCTCGCGCGCGCGCTGCTCGTCTGCGTCGGCTGCGACTTCATCCTCCCGGTGTTGGCCACCGGATTCGTGATGCGCTATGCCGGTCTGGGTTCCGCGCTGGTCGCCGTGGTTCTGGCGACCTGCGCGCGCACGCGCGTGGCGATCGGCGCCATCTCACTGCTCGGCCTCACGTGGGCGCTCGCGCACGCGCGCGAACTGCGCGACGTGCGCACGGCCGGAGCGACCGTGGACGCAATCGTCCATGCGACGGACGTGGCGCGTCAGGCCGCGGGACCGGACGCGCTCCTCCACATCATCGACCCGCCGGGGCTCATCGGACGCGAGCGCGACGTGCCCGTGTTCAACTGGGGCCTCACCCAAGCCCTGCGACGCTCAGGTCTGGGCGAGCGCTATTGGGTCGTGCGCACGGTCGACTACGTCACGTCGTCCGACATCGAGAAGGTGACCCCCGCGGCGGCGGCGGCGCTCACGCCCAGCGTGGATTGGCACGGCCTGCGCGCTGTGCGCGAGTGATCCGCTTCGAACGGGATGAGCGAGCGGACAGGGCGAGGGGTCACGACCGATAGGACGACTCGGCAACGTCGGCGGCGGATCTCGACGCGCTAGGTGGGACCGCGTCGCGGCTTGCGCGCGACGCACAGCACGGAGCTGCCGAACGGCAGGCGCGCGCGCGCGAGCCACCAGCCTTCGAATCGCAGCCACGCGGCCAACAGCGGGCCGAGCACGGTGTCGCCCTTGGCGAAGTCCGCGACGTGCGTTCGCCCTTGCAGGCCGCGAAAGCGCTGGAACGAGCGGATTGCCAGCGCGGGAAAGAACGTGACCGTGTTCTGGTACGAACAGCGCTCGACGCACAACCCGGCCGCGGAGACTGCCGCGCGCAACGGGCGGCGACGGAAGCGGCGCGCGGTGTGCACGACGACGTCGTGGGAGCCGAACAGCGCCATGAACGCCGGCTCGCGCAACACGAGCACCCCATCCGGCCGCAGCACGCGCGAAAGCTCGCCCAACACGGCTTGCCAATCCGCGATCGAGTCACTGTGCAACACTTCGAAGCACGTGACCACGTCGAAGCTCGCGTCGGCGAACGGCAGCGCGGTGACCGAGGCGCGCGCGACGCGAGGGCAGCCGCGCTCGCGGCTGAAGCGCACGGCGGCGCCGTCGCAGTCGATGCCGAAGCTGGCGCCAAAATCGGCGAAGGCATCGAGGTTCTTGCCGGTGCCGCAACCGGCGTCGAGGCGCAGGCGCGCGCCTCGCGGCGCGAATCTTCCGAGCAACGCGCGTACGACCGATCGATTGCCGCGGTACCACCAGTGGCGCTCCTCCTCGGCGCGCATCAACGGATACTGCTCGGGCTGCATGCGACCGCGTCAGCGCCTGAGCGCCGCTTCCAAGGCGAGGCACACCCGATCGACGTCGGACTCGCGCAACTCGGGATAGAGCGGCAGGGACAGCACCTCGGCGGCGGCGGCTTCGGTGTGCTGCAAGCTGCCCGGGGCGTAGCCCAGCCGGGCGTAACCCCGCATGAGATGGATCGGGAACGGATAGTGGATCGCGGTCTCGACGCCGCTCGCGTGGAGTGCGGCGCGCACGCGCTCGCGGTCTGCCACGCGCACGACATAGAGGTGATAGGCATGCGCGACGTCGACGCCGGAGACGACGCGCCGCGCCGCCGAGCAGAGGTTGGCGTCGTAGCGCGCGGCGAGTGCGCGTCGACGCTCGACGAACTCGTCGACGTAGCGCAGCTTCACGCCGAGGATCGCAGCCTGCAGCGGGTCGAGACGCGAGTTGATGCCCTCGCGCTCGGCGTAGTACTGCCCCTCGAAGCCGTACATGCGGATGCTGCGCATGCGCAGGACCAGCTCCGCGTCGGCGCTCACGCACGCACCTGCGTCGCCATAGGCGCCGAGGTTCTTGGTCGGATAGAACGAGAACGCCGCGGCGTCGCCGAGCGTGCCCGCGAGCCTGCCTCGCATGCGTGCGCCGTGGCTCTGGGCGCAGTCCTCGACGATGGAGATCGGCCGACCATCGAGCAGCGCGCGCAGCCGCTCCACGTCGACCATGTTGCCGTACAGGTGCACGGGGACCACGGCCTTCACGTTGGGGCCGAGTAGCCGCGGCAGTCGAGCGAGATCCATGAGCCCGGTCCTCGGCTCGATGTCGCAGAACCGTGGAACCGCGCCGAGCGCGCGGATCGCGCTCACGGTGGGCACGGCCGTGTTGGCCACCGTGACGACCTCATCGCCCTCGCCGATCCCAAGCGCGCGCAACGCGATGATCAGGGCATCCGTGCCGCTGTTGACCCCGACGGCGGAAGGACCGAGGCCGAGCCAGTCGCTGAACGCGCGCTCGAAGGCCTCGACCTCCGGCCCCAAGATCAGCCGACCCGAGGCCAGCACGCGCGCGATCGCCGCGTCGAGCTCCGCGCGCAAGCGCGCGTGCTGTTCGCGGTAGTCGAACATCTTCACCTCGCGCTGCGGAACCTCGCTCATGCCCAGTAGTGATCCTTGTGCTCGCGATAGCTCGCGATCGTGCTGGCGAGCCCTTGTGGAAGGTCGATCCGTGGGTGCCAACCAGTGGCGCGGGCGAACGCCGAGTAGTCCCCGTAGTAGTCGCCGATGTCGATGATGCGGCGATCGTCGGGGAACGGCACCGTCGTGTAGCTCACGTTGCACAGCTCGCTCAGCAACGCCGCGAACTCGAGCAGCGAATGATGGCGCGGCGCACCGAGGTTCCAAACCTGACCGTAGCACTCCGGCGTTTGTGCGGCGCGCAGGATCGCCGCGACGACGTCATCGACGTAGTTGAAGTCGCGCACCTGCTCGCCGGTGCCGAACAACTGCAGCGCCTCGCCGCGCAGCGCACGGCGGATCAGGATGCCGATGAACCCCTGTCGATCGCTCTGGATGTGCTGGCGCGGGCCGTAGGTGTTGGTGAGACGCAGCACGACCGAGCGCAGGCCATAGGTGCGGTCGTAGAGCAGGTGGTAGTACTCGGCGGCGAGCTTGTTGATGCCGTTGACGTCGATCGGCAGCGTCGGGTGCGCCTCCGTCACGGGCAGCGACCGCGGCTTGCCGTAGACCTGACGCGTCGAGGTGTACAGCAGACGCGCGCTCGGGTTGTGTTGGCGACAGCTCTCGACGAGATTCATGGTCGACACGCAGTTGACCGCGAGGTCGAGGTGCGGGTCGCGCATGCTGTCGCCGTGACTCACTTGACCGGCGAGGTGGAACACGAAGTCCACGCCGCGCACGCAACGGCTGAGCGCCTGCGCGTCGCGCATGTCCGCGAGCTCGACCGTGATCCGGTCGCGCACGGGCGCGACGTTGTAGAGCTGTCCGCCATGCTGCGGGATCAAGGCGTCGAGAACGATGACCTGTGCGCCCGAGCGCACCAGCTCGATCGCCAGCGTCGAGCCGATGAAGCCGAGCCCGCCCGTGACGAGCACGCGCGCCCCGCCATAGCCGCCCACGCCGCTCATGTGGAGGCGCGGTCGCGGGTCGCCACGCCGCAGTTGACGGTCTCGCGCGCGACGAACTGGGGGCAGCCATTCGCGTTCATGAACAACCGCCCCAAGTATTCGCCGATCATGCCCAGCGCGACGAGTTGCACGCTGCCGACCAGCAGCAAGCCGACCATCACCGACGCCCATCCCAGCGGGAGCTCGGGGTGCTCCAGCTTCTCGCAGGCGAACACGATCGCGAGCACGACGCCGACGGCCGCGCACAGCAAACCGGCGAACGAGGCGATGCGCAGCGGCAGGACCGAGAAGTTGGTGAACATGTTGAGCCACAGCCGCACCAGCTTGCGCAGCGTGTAGCCCGAGCGACCTTCCCGGCGCGGATCGTGCTGGACCAGCTCGGTCGTGTAGTTGCGGGTCGTGCGCAGGATCAAGCCGTCGAGGTAGGGGTACGGGCCCTTGTACTTCACGACTTCGTCGATGGCGAAGCGGGAGAGCGCCTTGAATGAGGAGAGGTAGAGGTCGCGGGGCTTGCCCAGCATCACCGACGCGACCAGGTTGTGGAATCGGCTGCCGAGGTTGCGCAGCAGGGAGTGGCGCTTGCTGTCGTAGCGCGAGAACACGACGTCATGGCCCTCGCGCAGCCGCGCGATCAGCTTGCCGACCTCCGACGGCGGGTTCTGGAAGTCGTCGTCCATGATCACGGCGCACGAACCCGACGCATGGGTCAGTCCCGCGAGCACCGCGTTGTGCTCGCCGAAGTTGCGCGCGAGGTTCACGAAGCGCACCCACGGATAGGTGTGCGCGAGCTGACGGCAGACCTCGGCGGAACGGTCGGCGCTGCCGTCGTTCACGAGCACGACTTCGAAGGTGAAGTCCGCTTGCGCGAGCGCGCCGCGCAGGCGTTCGACCAGCGAGCCGACCGTGGCCGCGCCGTTGTAGACGGGGATCACGATCGAAACGCACTCAGCGTGGCGCGATTCGTTCACGTGGCCTCGACCCTGTTCAGCCGCCCGAGCCGCAATGGCGGCGTGAAGTCGCGGGCCTCGAGTGCGCCCGGCAGCACGCGCGGCGCCCCACAGGGTCCGATCCTCACGTCGCTCGATGGACTCTGTTCGCCGATCGACGCACGACGAGACGCGTGGATCGCGCGCACGGGGTCGGCGAACTCGCTCGCGAGGCGCTGGTGCAGGATCGACATGACGAGGAAGTTGTCCGTGGTCCTGTGGGCTTCGAACCGGACCGAGGACGCGGATCATGCCACGCCGAGGAGTTCCCGCAAGGACAGGCCCACCCGAACAGCCGCGAGCATGGGCCTCGTGCGAAGGTCAGGGGCACGCACGATCCTCCGCTCGGTTCGGACCGACGCCGTCCGAGCACCTCCGCGCAGGCCGGTCCGTGTCGATGGTCACGACTCCTGGAACAGACGCTGCGTGCACGGACAGGGGACGCAGGAGAGGGCCTTCTGACGAGCGAGTGCTCCACGTGCCGCCAGAGTCGTGGGTGCCTCGTCGCGCAAGGGCGCGGCGACCGCGGGAGCGCGACGACGAACGCATCGGCCAAAGTCGATCGCAGTCGAGATGCTCCCTCGCCGCGCGCTCACTGCGAAGCACGAGCCGTGCTCGCTCACACTGGCGTCAGACCGGCGGCGCGAACGGCGGCGGCGACCTGTGCGCGCGAGCGCTCGTCGTGGATCGAGAACTGAGCCGCGGTTGCCGCGGAGGGGACGGCGTAGCCGCCAGGCGCGGTGCAGACGCCGGCGCTGAGCTTGGTGACGCCCAGCGGCAACAGTGCATCGCGCAAGCGCGAGGACTCGCGCGTCGTGAGCGTGAGGTCGGCGTCGGGAAACTCGCGCCGCAGGTA
>VGZD01000071.1 GCA_016872715.1 Planctomycetota bacterium | reverse complement strand
GCAGCGCCTCCGCGCGCAGTCGCACGGCCTCGCGCGCGGCGGCGAGCGCCGCGTCGAGCTGCTCGCGCCGCAGGCCCGGCTGCACCTCGGGTGCTTCGAAGGGCACCAGCAGCACGCGCGCCTCGATGCGCCGTCCGTCGCCGCCGTACTCGAACTCGTAGCGCGAGCGCACCGAGCGCTCGTCGATCACGCGCTCGGAGAGCAGGATCTTCTCGCACAGCAGGTCGATGCGAACGCGCCGCAAGGACTCACGCTCCCAGCCGGATTCGTCGCGTCCCGCGCGCTGCAGGTAGGCGAGCCACGCATCGCGGCTGCCCTTGTAGCTGCGGTCGATCATCAGTTGGCGGAACTCGCCCATGCGCGTCTGGACCTCGGCCTCGCTGAGCGCGATGCCCAGTTCGCTCGCGCGCCGCTCGACGCACCAGTGTTCCGCGAAGTCGAGCACGTAGTGTTCGCCGCGGTCGCGCGCGAGCCAAGTCACGAACTCGGCGCGCGACACGGGCTGGCCGTTGATCCACACTCCCGTGACCGAGTCGCTGCGCTCGATCGAGCTCTGGCCCTCGAACAGGCCGGGCGCGAGCTCGAACTTCATGCCCGCCGTGATCGACCGCCACGTGCCCGCGACCTCGAAGTCCTCGGGGCCCTGCTCGACGAGCCGCGCCACGAGCTCGTCTCGCACCGCCGCGAGCGGCGTCTCGACCACGCCGTCGACCTTGACGATCCAATAGCCGCCCTTGGCGTACATGGGCTGCGAGATCGCGCCCGCCCCGAGCGCGACCACCGACTCGACGAACGGCGCGTTCCAGCCCGGCGGCCGGAACTTCGCCGCGAGTCGCCCGCCGAGCGCGCGCGAGTCTGGATCCTCGGACACCGCGCGCGCGAGCTGCGCGAAGTCCTCGCCCGCGAGCGCGCGCTCGCGCACCTCGAGAGCGCGCGCGAGCGCCGCGTTGAAGACCTTGCGCCGCGCCGTCTCGACCACGTGCGGCGCGCTGTCCGCCGGAGTTTCGAGCGCGACCTCGATGAGGATCCCCGACAGCGCGTACTCCTTGCCCTGTGGTCCGTAGAGCGCCTCCCAGTCGCGCACCACGAGCTCTTCGGGCACGGCGCGCACGCGCCGCGTCATCTCGCGCGCGAGCTGGTACGGCTCTTCCTCGACGCGCATGTGCTCGCGATGCCCGCCCTCGCTCCAGCCCGTGCGATCGAGTTCGCCGAGCCACTCCGCGCGGTCGCCCTTGAAGGCGCCCTGCACGCGCGCCGCGATGTCCGCATCGATCTTCGCGTCGACGACGCCGCTTGGGAGCTCGACCCCCTGCGCGCGCGAGGCCTGCCGCACGAGCCACTGCGCAGCGAAGCGCTTGGCCTGCCGCGACGAGAACAGGTCGATCATCCAGCGCCCATACTCGTCCGCGGTCACTCCCTGCCCATCGATCGTCATCACGACGCCCGAGCCCGCCGCATCCTCACTCGCCGCCGCCCGCCGCTCGACCGACTGCGCCGCCAACGCCAGCCCGACCACGATCGCCGCCCACATCCACCGCATCCTACCCGCTCCCGAGGTCCGCTCCCGAGGCCCGCTCCCGAGGTCCGCTCCCGAGGTCCGCTCACCGCGCCCGCTGCCCGCTGCCCTCCGCGGCATGAAGCTCCTCGCCGACGCGCCCCGCCGTCGGCGCCGCGGAGCGGCCCGAGCGCTCGTCACTTCGGAGCGTGAACCGCGGCCGGAGCAAGGCGCAGCGCTCGGGCGGGACGCAGGCCGAGGTCGTAGTCCAAGTTCTCGGGCGTGGCGGCGCCGCGGATCGCACAGCGAGCGTCCGAAGCGCCGGTGTTGAAGCTGCCGCCGCGAATCACGCGCGCGGAGGCGCCGGTGGCGTCCACGCGTGGATCCGTGGCGTCGTCTCTCGCGTAGCCGTCGTAGGCATCGAAGCACCACTCCCACACATTCCCGCACACCTCGTGCAGGCCGAAGGCGTTCGGGGCCAAGCGACCGACGCGGGCGTGCGCCACGAAGCCATCCCTGAATTCCGGCCACCAGGCCGCCGTTCCAGCGGGACCGCCAGCATCCACGAAGCTCTGGTCCGCGAGATTGACCAGACCGACCAGCGATTCCCTCGCGTCGCCGGTCCACCACACGCTGCTCGTGCCCGCGCGACAGCCAAACTCCCACTGGGCCTCGGTGGGAAGCTCCAAGCCAAGTCCGCGCGTGACGCGCACGCAGCTCAGCCAGTCCACTTGTTCGACGGGATTGGTGCTGCCGACGGTTCCGTCGAAGCCGGACTTGTAGGCGCTCGGATTCGAGCCCATGCAGCGCATCCACTGACCCTGCGTCAGCTCGTACTTGGAGAGAAAGTAGGGAGCGAGCGTCACGCGATGCACGGGCGACTCGCGGTCCATGGCGTCCGGATCGTGGTTCGCGCCGCTTGCATCGGCCTGCGCCCCCATCCAGAACGTCCCGCCCGGCAGCAGCACGAGGACAATGCCCGTGCACTGCCCCGACGTCTCCGCCAGCTTGTGCGCGAGGGACTGCTGACGCGCGAAGTTCCCATCCTCGTCGCGCTCGGGCTCGTCCCCCGACTGCACATGCCAGAATTCCCACAGACCTGACTGCGGATCGGCTCCCAGCGGCAAGAGGCCTTCCTGCGGCGTGATCAGGCCGCCGCCGGGGAAAACCGTGTCGCGGTACTGCTCGCTCTTCGCGATCGCGAGGATCGCCTCGTCCCAGCGGCGCTTGGCTTGCGCGCACTCGATCGTCTGCTCGCGCACGGATTTCGCGAAATCGTGGCGCCTGCGCACGCCCCAGCCGAAGGCAGGACTCACGCCGCGGCCCATCAAGCCCGAGTCGGGATTCTGAAAGCCTTCGAGGTTGTCGACCAGCGCGCGCAACTGGCGCTCCCACCAGGTCTTTTCCGCGTCGGCGTACTCGAAGGTACGGCGCTCGTTCACGACGAGCTCGAGTGCAGCGACTTCTCTGGCCAGTTTTTCGCGCCGCTCACGGCGCTTGGCAACTTCAGCGCCCTGCCACTGCTGCACGGCCTGCGAGAGGTCTTCGAAGGACTGCCTGAGCGCGTCGCCGCCGGGCTCGGAGAGGGCCGCCTTCAGCTCGCTGAGCGCTGCGTCGAGCTTGCCGTTCTGGTACAGGGCCCAAGCATAGGTGTCGCGAATGCTCGCACGGTTACTGGCCGACGCGGCCTTCAAGGCCCGTTCGGCGAGCAGCAGAGCGCGCAGTTCGTGACCGAAGCTCGGCTGCTGTGGATCGATCCACTTCCACGCCAGCGCATTCAATTCATCGGCCTCGCTGGGCAGCGGCAGAGCTGCCAGCTCGGATTCGGCGGCGGACACCTCGGGCCAAGGCTCCAACGAGAGCATCCGAGAGCGCCAGAGTAGATCCGCGGCCTTGGCCTGCCACTGGGCGAAGAGAGGATGGGACTCGCGGTCGCCGCGGACCTGCGCTGGGGAAAGCGGCAACGCCTCGCGCCGGAGCTCCGCGAGCTTCGCCTTGTGCTCGAGCAGGCTCGGGCGCTTCTTCAGGCCCCGCGCTTCATCGGCCGGTCGTCCTTCGATCAACTCGCGCGCCTTCGCCAGCCACTCCTCATAGCGCGGGACCATCTCGCTGTCCGCGGGCCACAGTTGCTCCGCCGCGGCGACCAGATCCTCGTAGTCCTTCTGCGCGGAAAGCGAGAGCACGTCGTTGGCCTTCTGCTCGGCGTCATCGCGTGCGATTCCGGCCGCGACGGCGCTGGCCGTCGCCTCGTCGCGTGCGAGTTGCGCGGCGGTGGCGTTCCGCCCAGCTTCCTCGGCGCTGCGCTGCGCCCGCTCCGCGTTGTCCCGAGCCTCCCGCTCACCGGCCTCCGCACGCTGAGTCTGAGCGGCGAGCTCCATGTTCGACTGCACCAGCGCGCTCGCCGTCCGCACCTGTTGCACCAACAGTCCGCTGATCGCCACCAAGGCGGTGCTCCCCACGCCGATGCCGACGCTCGCCGCGGGGTGGCGCAGCATCCACTTGCGCGCCTTTTCGATGCGCGTCGAGGGCTGGGCGCGGATCTCCTCGTGCTCGAGGTAGCGCCTTAGGTCCTCCGCCAGCTCGGCCATCGACTGGTAGCGCGACGCAGGCTGCTTTTGCAGCGCCTTGGCGCAGATCACCGCCAGATCGCGCGGGCAGCCGCTGCGCACCTGATCGACTTCCGGCGGATCGTCGAACAGGATCTGCGAAGAAATCGCGTGTGCGTCGCCCTCGAACGGACGCTGCAGCGTCAGCACTTCGTACATCACGACGCCGAGGCTGAAAATGTCGCTGCGGTGGTCGATCCCGGCGCGCTTCGCCGCCACCTGCTCGGGCGACATGTACTGGTACGTGCCACCGAAGTCGCCGGTCACCGAGCAGAACGAGTCTCCCGCGACGCGCGCCAGGCCGAAGTCCGCGACGCGCGGGCGATCGCGCTCGTCGATCAGGATGTTCTGGGGCTTCAAGTCGCGGTGGATCACTCCGACTTCGTGCGCAGCCGCCAGCCCCAACGCGATCCCGCGCACGAGCTCCGCCGCGTGCGGGTAGTAGTCCGGCGGCAGGCTCGGGTCGTTGCGCAGGTCCGTGATGGCCTTGGCCAGCGAGTACGAACCGGACACGAGTTCCTGCGCGATCCACTTGACGCCCGCGTCCTCGCCGTGGCCCAGAGTGGTGACGAGGTTCGGGTGGCTCGTGCGTCCACCGGCGCGGGCCTCGCGCTCGAACAGCGCGGCCATGCGCGCCAAGATCGACTCGTCGGTGTGCTTGGGGAGCACGAATTTCAGCGCCACGCGCCGCCGCATCGACAGCTGCGTCGCCTCCCACACCTGCCCCATGCCGCCGTGACCGATGTAGCGCACCAGTACGAAGTCGCCGATGCGCTCGCCCGGCGCGAACGAGCGCACCAGCCCGCTCGCGCGCGCGTCGAGCTCGCGCTCGCCGCGGCGGAAGAAGCGCTGCGAACGGCGCTCGCGGTCCGTCACGAGCCGTTGGAGCTCCGCGCGCAGCTCGACATCACCTGCCAGCTCCGGCTGCCCCTCCACCCACTGCGCGAATTCCTCGGCGCCGCCCTGCGGCCACGCCGCCGCGAAGCGCTCGAACAGCGCCGACGCGCGACCGGCGCGGGCGTCAGATTCCTGCGAACTCATGGCGGCGTCGTGGGGGGGCCCGCCCACCCACTGAGCGCGCGAGTCTCTCCACCCCCACCTTCGCCTGTCAATCCACGTCACTCCAGCGCGCGGCGCACAGCTCGATTCCGCGCTAGCATGGGGGCATGTGGATCGCGGTCGGATGCGCGCTGCTCTCGCTCGCGGGGAGCGCGCGGGCGCAGCAGGAGAAGAAGGGTGCGCCGACGGAGGTGGCGCAGGCCGAGGTCGTGAAGGCGGCGCTGGCGGAGCTGCGAACGGCGCTCGCGCGCGGCAAGAGCGAGGAGCGCATCGCGGCGCTCGAGAAGGCGGCGGGCACGAGAGACGCGAGCGTGGTCGAGCCGATCGCGAAGGCGCTCGGCGATGGCGATCCGGCGGTGCAGGGAGCGGCGATCGAGGCGCTGCGCGGGCTGCAGCGCAAGGAAGCGCTCGCGACGCTCGTCGGCGCGTTCGAGCGCGACAAGAAGCTCGCCAAGGACGCGGAACTGTCGGCGCGGCTGGTCAAGGCGATCGGCTCCTACGGCGATGCGGCCGCGGTGGAGAAGCTCGCGGCGGCGGGCATCGACGGCGAACGCGCGGTGGTCGAGGCGCGCATCCTGTCCATCGCGAACGTGCGCAGCACGCGCTCCGTGGAGCTGCTCGTCGAGCTCGCGCGCGGCACCGCCGACGAGAAAGTCGGTGCGCACGCCGAGACGATTCGGCTGGCGCTCGCGCGACTCGTCGGAGAGGACCTCGGCACGGCGCGGCAGCGCTGGCTGGGCTTTTGGAGCGAGCGCAAGAAGACGCTCGAGATCGCGGTGGCGCCACCGCTCTTGCCGCGGGACATGCAGCGGCGCTGGGACATGTTCTGGGGCAACCCGAGCGATCCGGGGCGCGCCAAGCCGCGCGGCGAGCGCGGCAACGATCCCGAGGGCAAGGGCTCGTGAACGACGCGGAGATCGCGGTGCGCTTGCGCCGCGCCGCGGAGCTCTTCAACGCCGCCCAGTACCACGAGGCGCACGAGCTGCTCGACGAGCTCTGGGAGAGCGCGAGCGCGCGCGACAGCGACTTCTTCAAGGGCCTGATCCAGGCCGCGATCGCCCTGCACCACCACTCGCTCGGCAACGCGGACGGCGCGCGCAAGCTCTACAGCGGCCACCGCCAGTACCTCGGGCCCTACCTCCCGAGCCACCGCGGCCTCGACGTGGCGCAGTTCCTCGCGCGCATGCAGGCCTGCCTCGCGGGGGTGTTGCGCGCGCGGCCGGGCTCCGAGCCGCCCTTCGATCCGGCGCAGCGGCCGTTGCTCGAATTCCGCGATTAGCGCGCGACTAGGCGGGGCCTTGAGCGACGAGGGGGGCGTGACTCCGACGAACTTGATGCACGTGACGCGCTCCGGGCGCGGCTGGCCGTGTGCGCTCGACTCGATCGAAGCCAGCCCGGGCGAGCTGTGGCTACGCGGACGGCCCGAGTTGCTCGCCTTCGAGCCACGCGTGGCGGTGATCGGCACGCGCGCTCCGACGCCCTACGGCGACGGACAGGCGCGGCGCTTCGCGAGCGCGCTCGCGCGCGCGGGCGTGGTCGTGGTCAGCGGCCTCGCGCGCGGCATCGACTCGGCGGCCCACGAGGCGGCGCTCGATGCCGGAGGCGCCACCATCGGCGTGCTCGGCAGCGGCGTGGACTGTCCGTGGCCGACGGGGCCGCTCGCGGAGCGCATGGCACTCGAGGGACTGCTGCTGAGCGAGTATGCGCCCGGCACCGCACCGCGGCGCCACCACTTCCCCGAGCGCAATCGGCTGATTTCCGGCCTGTGCAGCGCCGTGGTCGTGATCGAGGCCGCGGCCGCGTCGGGTTCGCTCATCACGGCGCGCTGGGCGATCGACCAGGGCCGCTCGGTGCACGCTCTGCCGGGGCGCGTCGATCATCCGATGGCGCGCGGCTGCCACCGACTGCTGCGCGAAGGCGCGTGGCTGGTCGAGGATCCCGAAGAGGTGCTCGCCGAGCTCGGCATCGCGCCGCGCGCGGGCAGCGTCCGCGGCGACGGGGTCCGCAGCATGCCCGACGAAACCTGCGCGCTGCTCGACACGCTGCGCGGCGAGTCGCTCTCCGCGGACGAGCTCGCGGAGCGCACGGGGCGAGCGCTCACCGACGTGCTGTCGACGCTGGTCGAACTCGAAGTCGCGGGCTGTGTGATCCGCGGGACGGGCGCGATCTACCGGCTCGCCCCCTGAGCGGAGCGCGGGTGCGGCGAGCGGAGCGCGGGTGCGGCGAGCGGAGCGCGGGTGCGGCGAGCGGAGCGCGGGTGCGACGAGCGGGCCGCGAGCACGCGTCTCAGCCGAGCGCGGCGAAGGTGTGCTCGCAGACGAGCATCACCAAGATCAGCACCGCGCAGCCGCCGAAGAACCCGAGCATGCGGCGCGGCCACACCTGCCGCGCGCGCGCATCGTCCGCGTCGGAGTAGAACGTGCCGAGCGTGACGATGGCCGTCCCCAAGATCAGGAACAGCAGCAGGTGGACCAGCACGTCGGTCACAGCCGGATCTCCACCTTCGAGGCCGCCGGTGCGGGCGCGGGCTCGCTCGACTTCCGCGGCAGGCCCAGCTCCGCCGACTCGCTCCAACCGTACACGTCGATCAGAGCCAGCAAGTTGAGCAGGCCCGCGACGCAGCCGAACACGAGCCCCCCATCGACGTAGGTGATGTCGCGCGTGACGCGCGCGCTGCCGAAGGCGAGCTCGGCCAACATGCCGGGCAAGCCGATCCCGAACTGGCCCGCCCAGTAGTAGAAGTGGCGTTCGCGCGAGAGGTTGGAGCCCTCGGCCATCAGGGTGCCGAGCGCGAAGCAGCCCATCAGCAGGACGAACACGATGATCCCGCGCGTGCGTCGGCCCTGCATCAGATGGCCGAGGCCGGGCACCACGAACCCGGCGGCGGTCGGCAGCAGCACGCGGTGCGCGACTGGCGTGGAACTCGCGCGCGCGAGCGTGTGGGCGTGGCACATGGCGAGGCCGTTGAGCACGCCGGAGAGCGCCGCCAGCATGCTCCCGAACACGATCGTGTCGGGGAACGGCCGCACGATGCCCGGGCCGAAGCCGTGGTGGCGCATCTGCCACAGCATCCCGCCCAAGTTGCCGATCTCGGGCGAGAGCACCGGCGCGAAGGGCGAGCGCAGCTCCGGGTCGAGGAACTCGAACGTCATGCCGCCGGAGAGGCGCAGTCCGAGGAACAGCAGGCCATCGACGAGCACGAACAGCGCCAGCCCGAGCCCGAACTGCCCGAGGTAGGCGTGACCCGCGCCCGGCAGGAACCAGGTGAGCAGGGCAGCGACGTTGGGATCGCCGCGGCGAGCGGGCTTGGGATCGAGGGCCATGGGAACACGGCGCGGAGCGCGCGGCGTTTCTACCAGCGGCGCCGCGGGTGCGCCAGCGGCGTCTGGCGAGGGGCGAGGGCGGCTGACAAGATGCGCGCGTGAGCCAACTCGCAGCGCCGTTCGAGCACGAGGTCGAGGTTCGCTACGGCGAAACCGATCAGATGGGCGTGGTCTACCACGCCAATTACCTCCTGTACTTCGAGGAGGGGCGCACCAAGCTGATGGCCGCGCTCGGACTCCCCTACGCGGAGGTCGAGCGGCGCGGCTGTGCGCTCGCCGTGCGCAAGGCGGCGCTGCGCTACCGTTCGCCCGCGCGCTATGGCGAGACGCTCGTCGTGCGGACGTGGATCGAGGCGGTGGGAGGGGCGAGCATCGCGTTCGTCTACGAGATCGTCCGCAAGGCGGGTGGCGAGCGGGTGGCCGAAGGCTCGACCGAGCTGGCCTGCGTCGACCTGCGCTCGGCCGCGCGTCCGGTGTGCATGTTGCCCGACGAGCTGCGCGCGATCTTGGCGCCGACGCGCCCTCCAGCGCCCCCGTCCTAGGCGCCCCGTCCTAGGCGTCTCTAGGCGCCCTCGTCGAAGTCCGCGTCGTCGCTCGCGTCGGTGTTCGCATCGGCGCGCGCTTCGAAGTCGGCCTCGCGGTTGGCTTCGAAGTTGGATTCGAAGTTGGATTCGAAGTTGGTTTCGAGCGCCGCGGCGAGCTCGGCGGGAGCGCTGTGGCGCGGCAGGAGCGAGGGCAGCGCGGCGAGCAAGCGCTCGGCACACGCCGGACAGGCCCGCCCGTCGTGGAGGCGATTGAAGCGCGTCAGGTCGCCGGTCGCTTGGCCACACTGAAAACAGATCGGGTAGTTCTCGCGGCGCATAGGGAAAGATCGACCGATCGGGCGCCCGCGCTTGAGGCGGCCGCGGTCCGCTTCCCGAGCTCTGGATTCGGCCTAAGTCTATGTAGGACAATAACTTGCGATGCAAGTCCGACCTGCGCGCCAGAACTCTCCCGTGCGCGTCAGATTTCCTCGCTCCGACAACTGGCGCCCGAGCGTCCGGCGGCCTAGACTCCAAAGCGCACTCAAAAGGTGCTAATTGCCCTCCGACCATGCTCCAGCTCACCAAGCGCACCGAATACGGACTGCTCGCGCTGGTCCACCTCGCCGATCGCGAGGGGGCCGTGGCGAGCGTGCGCGAGATCTGCGAGCGCTACCCCCTGCCCAAGCGCACGCTGGCCGAGGTCCTCAAGGACCTCCAGCACGCCGGGCTCGTCGAGTCGACGCGCGGCTCGTCGGGCGGCTACACGCTCGCCCGCTCGCCGCTGCGGGTGACGTTGGGAGACGTGGTCCGCGCCCTCGAGGGCGCTCCGCCGCTCACCACCTGCGAGTCCCCCATCGTGCTCAAGGGCGGCGGCTGCGAAGTGCAGCCCAACTGCCCGATTCGGAGCCCGATCCAGCGCGTCCGCGAGCGCCTGTGGCAGTTGCTCGAGCACACCACGCTGCACTCGCTGGTCTCGGGCGCTCCCCACGTCTCCCTCGGCGCGCTCGGCGCCGTCGAAAGCCACCGATGAAGCTCCCGATCTACATGGACTATCAGGCCACGACGCCGTGCGATCCGCGCGTCGTCGAAGCCATGCTGCCCTATTTCAGCGAGTCCTTCGGCAACGCCGCGAGCCGCAACCATCGCTACGGCTGGGAGGCCGAAGCAGCCGTCGAGCAGGCGCGCGAGCGGATCGCCGCGCTGATCGGCGCCCATCCCAAGGAGATCGTGTTCACCTCGGGCTCGACCGAGTCGATCAACCTCGCGCTCAAGGGCGCGGCGCAGATGTACGCCGAGAAGGGCAGGCACATCGTCACCTGCCAGTCCGAGCACAAGGCCGTCCTCGACGTCGCCAAGCACCTCGAGATGCAGGGCTTCGAAGTCACCTATCTGCAGCCCGACACGACCGGCCGCGTGAGCGCCGAGGCGGTCGCCGCCGCGCTGCGCCCGGACACGATCCTCGTGGCGCTGATGTGGGCCAACAACGAGGTCGGCACGCTCAATCCGGTGCGCGAGATCGGCGAGCTGTGCCACGCCAAGGGCGTGCTGTTCTTCACGGACGCGACGCAGGCCGCCGGAAAGATCCCGGTCGACGTCGAGGCCGATCACGTCGACATGGCGTGCCTCTCGGGCCACAAGCTCTACGGCCCCAAGGGCATCGGCATCCTCTACGTGCGCCGCAAGAACCCGCGCGTGCGCCTCGTGGCCCAGATGGACGGCGGCGGTCACGAGCGCGGCATGCGCTCGGGCACGCTCAACGTGCCGTCGATCGTCGGCCTCGGCAAGGCCTGCGAGCTCGCGCGGCTCGAGCTGCCCGAGGAGAGCGCGCGCACCGCGGCGCTGCGCGACCACCTCGAGCGGCGCATCTTCGGCGAGCTCGACTTCGTGTACCTCAACGGCAACCGCGAGCACCGCCTGCCCAACAACCTCAACGTCAGCTTCGCCTATGTCGAAGGCGAGAGCTTGATCATGGGCTTCGCCGATGTGGCCGTGTCCTCGGGCTCGGCCTGCACGTCGGCGAGCCTCGAGCCCAGCCACGTGTTGCGCGCGATGGCCGTCGGCGAGGACCTCGCCCACAGCTCGATCCGCTTCGGCATCGGCCGCTCCACGACGCGCGAGGAAGTCGACTTCGCCGCAACGCAGGTGATCGCCGCGGTCAAACGCCTGCGCGAGCTCTCGCCGTTGTACGAGATGGCCCTCGAAGGCATCGATCCCAAGACCGTCAACTGGCAGGCGCACCACTAGCTCGCGCCGCCGCACCCGCACCGCTCCCAACCTCCAGCAGCGCACCGAGACATGGCGTACAGCAAGAAGGTCATCGACCACTACCAAAACCCGCGCAACGTCGGCTCGCTCGACAAGAGCGCGCCCACGGTCGGCACGGGCGTCGTCGGCGCCCCGGAGTGCGGCGACGTGATGAAGCTCCAGATTCAAGTCGAAGGCGACCGCATCGTCGACGCGAAGTTCAAGACCTTCGGCTGCGGCTCGGCGATCGCGAGCTCGTCCCTCGCCACCGAGTGGATCAAGGGCAAGACGCTCGACGAGGCGCTCGCGATCCAGAACACGCAGATCGTCGAGGAACTCTCGCTCCCGCCGGTGAAGATCCACTGCAGCGTGCTCGCCGAGGACGCGATCAAGGCCGCGGTGCACGACTACAAGACCAAGCAGGCCCTGGAGGCGAAGTCGTGATCCAGCTCACCGAACGCGCCGCCCACGAAGTGCGCCGCATCGTGGCGGAACAGAAACTGCCGGATGCGACCGCGCTGCGCGTGGGCGTCAAGGGCGGCGGCTGCTCGGGCTTCTCGTACACGCTCGGCTTCGACGATCAAGTTTCGGAGACCGATCAGGTCTACGACGTCGATGGCGTGCGCGTCGTCTGCGATCCGAAGAGCTTCCTGTACCTGAACGGCACGCAGATCGACTTCGAGGACAACCTGATGGGGCGCGGCTTCAAGTTCGGCAATCCCAACGCCGCCAAGTCCTGCGGCTGCGGCGAGTCGTTCTCGGTTTGAGCCGCAAAGGCGCATCCATGGCGGTCTGCTCGAAGTGCGCGGCGCAGCTCGAGACGCCGCTGGCGTGCGGTGCCTGCGGGAGCTTGTTCGCGCCCGACCCCGAGCCGACGCCCTTCGAGTGCCTCGGGCTCACTCCCGACTTCGACGTCGACGCGGCAGAAGTGCGCCGACGCCTCCTGCGCGCGAGTCGCCTCGTGCACCCCGACTTCCACGGCGCGTCCGGCGAGCAGTCACGCGCGGCGGCCGAGCGCGCGACGGCGGCGCTCAACCGTGCGCATGCGCTCGTCCTCGATCCCGCAGCGCGCGCCGACTGGCTCGTGCGTTCGCTCGGCGGTCCCTCGGAAAGCCAAGTGCGCTCGATGCCGCAGGACTTCCTGATGGAGGTCATGGAGTGGAACGAGGCGCTCGATGCCGCGCGCGGGTCCGCGCCGGGGAGCGCCGCGCGCGTCGGGCTCGAGGCCCTCGAAGCGAGCTTGGCCGAGCGGCGCGCGAGCGTGCTGCGCGAGGTCCGCCGACTGCTCGTCCCGCTGCCCGCGCGCGAGGCCCCCGCGCTCGCGCTCGCGCGCGCCCAGCTCAACGCGCTGCGCTACCTCGCCAACGCACTCGACCAGCTCGAGGCCCTGCGCCTCGATTCGCCATCTCCGCGCTGACCGTCCCATGGGCTTCATCGAACTCAACGTCCTCAACAACGCCTCGAGCAACGTCGCGCTCGGGATCGACCTCGGCACGACGAACTCGCTCGGCGCGATGTGGAAGGACGGACGCCCGATCGTGTTGCACCCCGAGGGCAGCTGTGGCTACGTGCCGAGCGCGCTGCACTTTTCCGAGCAAGGCGCCGTGATCGTCGGCCGCGAGGCGCGCGAGCTCGCGCTGGTCGATCCGGCGCACACGCTGTTTTCGATCAAGCGCTTCATGGGCCGCGGCCTCAAGGACGTCGAGAACGACGCGCGCAGCGTGCCCTGCCCGCTCAGCGAGACGGCCAACGGCGTCGTGCAGTTCGAGATGCGCGGCCGCAAGTACACGCCGCAGGAGCTCTCGGCCCTGATCCTGATGAAGGTCAAGGATCAGGCCTGCAAGGCCCTCGGCGGCCTCGAGGTCACGAAGGTCGTGGTCACGGTGCCCGCGTACTTCGACGACGCACAGCGTCAGGCCACGCGCGACGCCGCGCGCATCGCGGGCCTCGACGTGCTGCGCATCGTCAACGAGCCGACGGCCGCCTCGCTCGCCTACGGCCTCGACCAGCGCAAGCGCGGTACCGTCGCCGTCTACGACCTGGGCGGCGGCACGTTCGACGTCTCGATCCTCTCGATCGAGGAGGGCGTGTTTCAGGTGCTCGCCACCAACGGCGACACGCACTTGGGCGGCGATGACTTCGACCGCACGCTGGTCGAGATCGCCCGCAAGGAGCTCGCGGCCCTGATGCGGCCGAGCGCGCTCGAGGATCGCGCCTTCCTGCAGTTGCTGCGCCTCGCCGCCGAGCGCTGCAAGATCGAGCTCTCGACCGATCCGGAAGCCTACATGCACGTCTCGCTGCCGGAGTCGGGCGTGCAGTGGCGGCGCAAGTTCACGCGCCACGAGTACGACGCGCTGACCGCGCACCTGATCGAGCGCACGCTGCACTCGTGCCGTCGCGCGCTCGCGGACGCGAAGCTCGCGCCGGAACAGATCGACGAAGTCGTGCTCGTCGGCGGCTCGACGCGCATGCCGTCCGTGCGCTCGCGCGTGGAGAAGTTCTTCGGCCGCAAGCCGCACTGCGAGCTCAACCCCGACGAGGTCGTCGCGCTCGGCGCCGCGGTGCAGGCGCACGTCTTGATGGGCGGGACGCGCGAAGTGTTGCTGATGGACGTGACGCCGCTCTCGCTCGGCATCGAGACCATGGGCGGCGCGGTGTCCAAGATCATCCAGCGCAACTCGACCATTCCCTGTCAGGCGACCGAGGGCTTCACCACCTACGTCGACGGCCAAAACGGCATCGACTTCCACGTCGTACAGGGCGAGCGCGAGCTCGCGACCGATTGCCGTTCGCTCGGACGCTTCAAGCTGAAGGGCATCCCCGCGCTGCCCGCCGGAATGCCGCGCGTCGCCGTGCGCTTCCACATCGACGCCAACGGACTGCTCACGGTGACCGCCAAGGAGGAATCGACCGGCACGAGCGCGCGCATCGAGATCCAGCCGATGAATGGACTCTCCGACGGCGAGATCGAGAGCATGTTGAACAGCGCCTACCGCAACGCGCGCGAGGACTTCGACGCGCGCCGCGCCGCCGACTTGCGCATCGAAATCGGCACCATGGCGCGCGCCACCGAGCGCGGCCTGTCGCAGGCTGGCCCTGCGCTCGATCGCGAGACGCGGCGCGACGTCGAAGACGCCCTCGGCGCCGCGAGGCGCTCCGCCGCGGACGCGCGGCTCGACGCCGTCGCGTTGCAGAAGCACCGCGACGAGCTCGAGCGCGCCACGCTGCCGCTCGCCGCGTTGCTCATGGACCACGTCGCCAAGGCCGCGCTCTCCGGCAAGCGCCTCGACGAGGTCTGAGCATGCCCGAGCCGACGGACTCGACCGGCGTGCGCGCGCTCGCGCAAGTGCGGTGCGGGAGTGCGGAAAGTCCGGGCCCCGCGGCCGATCGAGCGTCCCCGAGCGCGAGACGGCCCGAGGCCAGCGTGCCCCTCGTCGGGCGCGGCGGGACGACATGAGCTCGACACCGCCGATTCGCTGGGTTTCGCGTCAGGAGCTGACGTGGAACGAAGACGCCGCCTGGAACGCGACCATCGACCTGCTCGAGCACGAAGATCCGGCCAGCTTCTCCGCCGAGCAGCGCACGGCGTGGCTCGCGTGGTGCCACGCGCGCGAGCTCGCTCGCGGCGTCGCGCAGCCGAGGTCCACCGAGCTGCAGGCAGCGCTCGCGCGAATCGACTGCCCGCTCGATGCCGACGCGCCGACCGTGAGCCGAGCGTTGCGCGCTTGGTGCGCGGCGTTCGAGCCGTGCTTCGTGCGCGAGGACCGGCCCACCTGCTCGAGCTAGGAGCCTGCGCCACCGATCTCCAGTTCGTGGTACGGACGGGCCGGTTCAGCGCCGGTGGATCATCCGAGCCACGGCACGGACGTTCCATCCCTACGAGCCCGATCCGCCGCTGCTTCGCCCGCCGTCGCTAGGGAATTGGCTGTCGGACGAGCACCGGGCCCACTTCATCTCGGACACGGTCGACGAGCTCGACTTCTCCGCGTTCTAGCGCAAGCACCAACAACGCGGCGACGGTCGCGGACTCGAACGACGGACCGGAGCTCCGCTGCGCTGAGTTCGACGGATCGCAGGGCGCCGTTGGCGACCCGTGACGCAAGTTCCCGCATGAGTTCTTAGGCGCGCTGATGGACCGGCGGCGCAAGCTCGCGCAGGCGCGCTTCCTCGTCGGGCGAGACGAACACGATGTCGAGGTGCTGGCCCTGCTCGAACATGGCGTGGAAGAGCTTGCGCAGCACGGCATAGAGCTCGTCGGATTCCTCGCCGACGAGACACAGCGCCATGTCGAGCGGCTGGCCAGCGCCGTAGCGCACGCGCGCAAGGTAGGCGCGCTCGACGTTGCGGTGCTCGCGCAGCAGGAGCGCGAGCGCCGCGACGAGTCGCTCCTCGCCCTCGCCGCGCGCGGCGGCATGGAACTCGCTGATCGGACCGAAGTCGAGCAACTGCGGCTCGCGCGCGGCCCGCGTGCGTCGGATCCAGCCGAACATCGCGCGCCGCGTCCTACGTGCGCGCCTTGCCCTGACTGGCGACCGCGTGTTGCGCGGCGGCGATTTCCTCGTCGCTCGCGAGATAGCGACTCGCGCTCGGCCTGAGGTTCGCATCGAGCTCGTACACGAGCGGAATGCCGGTCGGAATGTTGAGCGCGACGATCTGGTCGTCGGCGATCCCGTCGAGGTGCTTGACGAGCGCGCGCAGGCTGTTGCCGTGGGCGGCGATGATCAGACGCTCGCCCGCGCGCACGCGCGGCGCGATCTGCGCGCTCCAGTAGGGCACGACGCGCGCCACGGTGTCCTTGAGCGACTCCGTGCGAGGCAACTCGGCCGGGGCCAACTTCGCGTAGCGGCGATCGAGCGCGGGATTGGCGCGGTCGCCCTCGGCGTGGGAGGGCGGCGGAATGTCGTAGCTGCGGCGCCAGATGAGCACCTGTTGCTCGCCGTGGCGCGCGGCGGTCTCGGCCTTGTCGAGGCCCGTGAGCGCGCCGTAGTGACGCTCGTTCAACCGCCAGTCCTTCGTCACCGGGACCCACAGCTGATCGGTCTCGTCGAGCACGAGCTGCAGGGTCGAGATCGCGCGCTTGAGCAGCGACGTGTAGGCACCGTCGAACTCGAAACCGGCCGCGCGCAAGCGCTGGCCGGCCTCGCGTGCCTCGCCGACGCCCTTGTCGGACAGCGGGACGTCCTTCCAGCCCGTGAAGCGGTTTTCGCGGTTCCACTGGCTCTCGCCGTGGCGAATCAGGACCAGCTTGAACATGGATCTAGCCTCCGATGTGGGGAGCGAGCGTCGCGCGCACGGCCTCGGCGCACGCGCGCGCCTCGCGGCGCATGGACTCGGCCTCGGCCTTGCGCGCGGCGACGTACTCGGCGTCCTTGAGCGAGGCCGCGTTGATGGCGACGTTGGCGAGGGCCGACTCGAGGCCCGCGAGCGCCGCATGGACGCCGCTGCCGCAGTCGCTCGCCAGATTGGGGTTGATCGAGCCCGCCGCCGCGCCCGCGTGGCGCAGCACCGCCAGCGCGACCACCATGGTCTCCAGAGGCACTTCGAGCGCACCCTTGGTCGCGGCCTGAATCGCGGCCGAGCGGGCGGCTTTCTCGCCGTCCGTGGCCTTGGGGAGCTTGAACGCGGCCGTGACGCGGTCGTAGGCGGCGCTGTCGCGGTCGACGAGCGCGAGGGCGCGCTCGCGCAGCAGGTCGAGGTCGGCCGCGTGGGCGCCCATGGACTGCGCGACTGCGACGTACTTGTCGCCGGACGTGAAGCGTGCTGCCATACTCACGGTGGCGGCCGCGCACGCAACCATGTAGGCGGCGAGGCTGCCGCCACCGGGCGTCTGGGTGCGGGCGGCGAGCGCGTCCGAGAAGGCCGTCAGGGAAAGTTCAACCAGCGAGACCGTGGAGTTCGTCGTCATGAGCAGCGCATTCGATTCGATTCGCGGCGGATTCTATCGCGCGGAACGGGCACTCCGCGGGCTTTTTGGCCACGCCGGCGCGCTCGCGCTCGCGTTCGCGCTCCTCGCACCCGCCTGCTTCACCGTGCCGGTCACGGGCCGCTCGCAGCTCAACCTGTTCGACGCCACCGAAGACGTCGCGATCGGCCAGCAAGCCTATGTGAGCGTGCTGAAGGAGTCCGAGGGCCAACTGGTGCGCACGGGTCGGGAGGTCGAGCTGGTGCGCAAGGTCGTCGAGCGCATCGCGGCCGTTTCCGATGACCCGGGCTTCGAGTGGGAATCGAACGTGATCCGCGACCCGGAGACCGTGAACGCGTGGTGCATGCCCGGCGGCAAGATCGCGGTCTACACCGGCATCCTGCCGATCTGTCAGGACGAGACCGGGCTGGCCGTGGTGCTCGGCCACGAGATCGCGCACGCCATCGCGCGCCACGGCACCTCGCGCATGTCGCAGGCGGTCCTGGCGCAGATCGGACTCGAGGCCGCGGCGGCGAGCAATGAGGACGTGGCGCAGTATCAGGCGGAGCTGGCGGCAGCGGTGGAGCTGTTGGTCTTGATGCCGTTCGGGCGCGACGACGAGCTCGAAGCGGACCACATCGGCCTGATCTACATGGCGCGCGCCGGCTACGACCCGCGCGAGGCGGTGGCCTTCTGGCAGCGCATGGCGGCGGCGGGCGGCGGCGCGCCGCCGGAGTTCCTCTCGACCCACCCCTCGAGCGAGCACCGCATCGCGGCGATCGAGGCGCTGCTGCCTCAGGCGATGGCCGATTACGAGGCCGCGAAGAAGGCTCGAACACGAAAATAGAACACGACGTAAGTGTATGCCGCAGCAAGACTTAAGAGCGCGGCTCGGGTTGGTGGTGGGGTTGGCGGCACGCGCTTCCTAGGGTGCCGCGTGCGGTCCGAGGCCAAGGACTCCCCTCCACCGCGCGTCGACCTACTCTAGGCCGCCCCTCGCGGAGTCCTGCCATCGGATGACCCGTTGTCGATGACGGATCGAACGAGCCTCGCTCGCTCCCTCGCAGCCCTGACTCGCCGTGCACCCGCGCCCGGTTGCGGCGCGGTCGTGGGCGCCTGCCTGTTCCCCGAGCGCGCAGGCGCCGCCGCAGGAGCGCGAGCGTGAAAGTCGCCTTCGTCACGCCCGAGTTCGATCCGCTCGTGCGGCGCACGCCGCTCGCGGAGGTGGCCGCGGCGCTGCCGCGCGCGATGGCCGAGGCTGGCTGCGAGGTCGCGGTGTTCCTGCCGTGGACCGCGCTCTTCAGCAGCGACAAGCTCGAGGACTTCGGCCCCGTCGGCATCGTCAACGCGCAGGACATCGACGGACGCACGTCGTTCCGCCTGCACCGCGGTCGCATCGGCAAGGTCACGGTGTACCTGTTCGGTCACCCGCAGCTGTTCGAGGGCCGCAATCCCTACGGCGGCGACGACGGCCCGTACACCGACAACTGGCGGCGCTACACGGTCTTCGCGCGCGCCGTGCTCGAGAGCCTGTCGACGATCTCGTTCGAGCCCGAGGTGATCCACTGCTTCGACTGGGCCACGGGCATCCTGCCGCTCGTCCAGCAGCTCGAGTTCCTCGACAAGCGCCCCGATCACCCGGCCTCGAAGGCGGGCACCTACTTCCAGATCCACAACATCGCCATGCAGGGCACGTTCGAGCGCGAGATCCTCCCGCGCCTGGGGCTCCCCTACCGCGTGTTCCAGTCCATCGGCGGCCTCGAGGTCGCGGGCAAGGTCAACTTCCTCAAGGCGGGCACGGAGTTCGCAACGGTGATCGGCACGCACTCGCCGGGCCACGCCGAGCGCATCCAGCAGCAGGATCGTGGCTACGGGCTCGAGGACGCCTTCCGGCGGCGCTCGAAGGAGCTCGTCGGCATCAGCAACGGCATCGACTACAGCGCGTGGGACCCCGCGACGGACCCGGCCCTGCCGCGCAACTTCAGCGAGAAGGACAAGACGCTCGCGGGCAAGGCCAAGTGCAAGACGACCCTGCAGGGGTTGCTCAAGCTCGAACCGGGCGCGCGCACGCCGCTCGCCGCGATGCTCGGACGCTTCGATGCCGACAGCGGCACGGAGATCCTCGCGGAGATCCTGACGACAGCGCTCGAGCGCGGCGTCGAGTGCGTGCTGATGGGCAGCGGCCGTCCCGACATCCACGACCGCCTCAAGACGATCCAGACCACGTTCTTCAGCCGCTGCCGCGTGCTCGAGGGCTATCAGGCCGCGCTCGCGCACCAACTCCTCGGCGCGGCGGACATGTTGCTGCTCCCGGCGCACTACAACCCCGGCAACGCACTGTGCGCGATCGGCATGCGCTACGGAGCCGTGCCGATCGTCTACGGCAGCGGCGGCCTCGAGGACTACGTCGTCGACTGCCAGAAGAACGCGCGCTCGGGCACCGGCTTCCACTTCTCGTCGTACACCGGCGAGAGCCTGCTCGACGGCGTCGAGGCCGCGCGCAAGCTCTACAAGAGCCAGGACAACTGGAAGCAGATCACCGGCCGCTGCATGCGGCAGGACTTCTCGTGGAACGCGACGGCGCAGGAGTACCTGAAGGCGTACAGGCGCGTGACGCGGCGCACGAAACGCTGAACGGCCCATGACGCCGAGCTTGCGCATCGGGATGGCGCTCGGGTTCGCTGCGGCCTCGCTGCTCGGGCTCGCGCTGTACCTCGGCACGCGCGGCGACGAAGGCGACGCG
>VGZD01000070.1 GCA_016872715.1 Planctomycetota bacterium | reverse complement strand
ATGCAGTCGGGTTGCAGCGCATTCGTGAGCTCCACCACGTCGCGCAAGTCCCCCGCGCGCACGAACGGGCCGGCGTGGAGATCGCTGAGCTGCACGACTCGAAACCCGATCAGCGCCTCCGGCAAGCTCGGATGGCACACTCGCTCGCGGCGCACGAGCAAACCCGGCGGACGCAGGTGGCGCGCGCGAAACCAACCTCGGCCACCGCAGGCGACGCTGAGCGTTTCGCACGCGCGCACGGCCGCTCGGCGAACGAGCGAGTGGCGGCGGGGCGCAACCCGCAGTTCCTGACCGGGGGACATCGACGAGCTCGCTGTGGGAGCCGCGCACTCTAGCGAGCGTTCGGCGCGACGCTAGGCACGCTCGCCTCGTCGCTCGATCCACCGAGCCAGAGGCTCGCGCCGGGCTCGAGTCTTCGCTCGCCGTGCGCATCGATGGCGACACACGCGCCCGCGCGCAAGTGCGCCGTCACGCCGCGCGCGTCCCCGCGCAGGCGTAGCTCCCCGTGCTCGAGCTCGAGCACTCCCACCCGCGTGGTGATCGTGCGCCGACCGCGCACCACGAGGGCGCCGGAGTCGAACAACAGACGCCCGAGTCCGCGGTCCTCGACACACACCTTCGAGTCGCGCTCGACGAGCACCTCGGTGCGCGGGCCCACGCTCAAGCTCACGGCGGAGTGCGCATCGGTCACGATCCAGTCGCCGCGGCGCAGCGGCTGCGGCAGGTCGTGCGTGTCCATGCGCCGCACGCCGAGCGAGTACTCGCCCACGATGGCGCGAGCGCGCGCCTCGACTTCCGAGTTCGACATGCGCGTGAGCAGGAAGATCAGCAGCCCCGGCAGCACGAGCGTGCGCACGACCATCGAGTACGGACGGCGCGAGCGCGGGCTGCGCGCGAGACGCACTCGTTCGTCGCGGCGAGCGGTGCGCTCGGCGGACTCGCGTCCGACGCGGCGCTCGTGCGCGATGCGCGCGGTCACGCGCAGCGACTCGCGGTACTCCTGCTCGCACTCCGCGCACCGCTCGAGGTGGCGGCGCAGGGTGGAGCCGTGTTCGGGCACGAGCGCGGTTTCGACGAGCCGACCGAGCTCGGCGCGCGCGCGCTCGCACAGGGAACGGTCGGCGTCGGTCGGGGCCTGCTCCACGGCAATCCTGCTCGCTTGGATCGACACGACACGACGCCGCCTTGAACGTCGCCCGCGACCCGACCGCGCGCACGCGCGGAGCGGGAAAATGGCCGGGAATCAGCTCGCGAGGCGCTCTGCGCCGTGCGCGAGCCGGGCGAGCACCGCGGGAGCGCCGAGCAGGGCCATCACGTCGAACAGGTCCGCGCCGTTGACGACCCCGCACAGGGCGAGGCGCACGGGCTGGAAGAACGCGGGCAGCTTGAGGCCGCGCTCCTGTGCCCAAGCCTTCGAGGCGTCGCGCAGGGCCGCGGCGTCGATGCCGCCGCCGACGCGCGGCGCGAGCCACTCGCGGTAGTCGCGCAGGGTCTGCGCGGCGTGGGCGTGCTTGCGCGCCGCCGCCTCGTCGGCCCACGCGACGGCGTCGTCGCGCTGGAACAGATACGCGATGCGCGGCGCAAGCTCGCCGTAGGTCTGGATCCGCGCCTGTTCGGTCTTCACGACTTCGAGGAACCACGCGCGCCGCCGCGCGAGCTCGTCCGCGCCGCACAGCCCGGCGCCGACCACGAACGGAGCGCAATGGTCGGCGAGCGTCTCGGTGGCTTCCTGACGCAGGTACTCGCCGGCCATCCAGCGGAACTTCTCAGGGTCGAAGATCGCGCCGGCCTTCTGCACGTCCTTGATGTCGAAGTTCGCGACGAGCTGGTCGACGGAGAACAGCACGCTCGTCCCGTCGAGCGCCCAGCCCTGCAGGCACAGGAAGTTGACCACCGCCGCGCGCGGAAAGCCCTTGTCGCGGTAGTCCTGCAGCGCCGTGTCGCCCGTGCGCTTGGAGAGCTTCTTGCCGTCGGTGCCGAGCATCAGCGGCAAGTGTCCGAACTCCGGCATCGGCTGGCCGAGCGCCCGGTAGAGCAGCACCTGCTTGGGCGTGTTGACGAGGTGCTCCTCGCCGCGGAACACGTGCGTGATGCCCATCTCGACGTCGTCGCACACCACGCAGAAGTTGTAGGTCGGGCTGCCGTCGGAGCGCACCATGACCCAGTCGTCGACCTCCTCGTGCGAGAAGCGCACGTCGCCGCGGATGTGGTCGATGCAAACCGTCTCGCCCGGCGGCACGCGGAAGCGGATCACCGCCTGCTCGCCCGCCGCGACACGCCGCGCGGCGAGGGCCGGATCGAGCCCCGCGCACCGACGATCGTAGACCTGCCGCTCCTTGCGCGACTCCTGCTCGGCGCGCAGGGCGTCGAGGCGTTCGGTGCTGCAAAAGCACGGGTAGGCGTGGCCCGCGGCGACCACTCGCCGCGCGATTTCGCGGTACTGCGGGTACTTCTCGGACTGACGGTAGGGACCGCGCGGACCGCCGATGTCCGGACCCTCATCCCAGGCGATCCCCAGCCACGCCAGACCCTCGAGGATCGCGCGCTCGAACTCCTTGGTCGAACGCTCGGGATCGGTGTCCTCGATGCGCAGCACGAACGTCCCGCCGTGGCGGCGCGCGTAGGCCCAGTTGAAGAGCGCGGTGCGTGCGCCACCGATGTGGAGCTTGCCGGTGGGACTGGGAGCGAAGCGGACGCGGACGGGTTTGGACACGGAGGAACCTCGGGCGGCGGAGCGGCGGCGGCGAAGAGGATAGGCGCGCGCCGCACGACGGTCCAACGCGCCGTGCGCTGCGCACTTTTGGGCGCGAAAACGCGCGCGCCCGCCACTAGATTCGCGCCATGACGACCGCCACCAAGGCCTCCGCCTACAAGCCCGAACGCTCCGTCACCGCCCGCGTCCCCAAGGTGCTGCTGCACGAGCACTTGGACGGCGGCCTGCGTCCGCGCACGGTGCTCGAACTCGCGCGCGCGTGCGGCTACGAAGGGCTGCCCCATCGAGACGAGCGCAGCCTCGCCGACTGGTTCCACGCCGGCGCCGCGCGCGGGTCGCTCCCCCTGTACCTCGAGGGATTCACGCACACGATCGCGGTCATGCAGAGCGCCGACGCGCTCGAGCGCATCGCCTACGAGTACTGCGAGGACATGGCCGCGGACAACGTCGTGTACTCCGAGGTGCGCTTCGCTCCGCACTTCCACACCTCCGGCGGCCTCGGCCTCGACGGCGTGATGCGCGCGGTGCTGAGGGGCCTCGAGCGCGGCCAGCGCGACTTCCAAGTCGGCGTCGGCTTGATCGTGTGCGCCATGCGCAACCAGTCGCCGGAGCTCTCGTTCAAGCTCGCCGAGCTCGCGGTCGGCTTCCGCGACCAAGGCTGCGTCGGCTTCGACCTCGCCGGCGAGGAGGCGGGGCACCCGGCCAAGGAGCACCTGCGCGCCTTCGAGCACGTCAAGCGCGCCAACTTCTCGATCACGATCCACGCCGGCGAGAGCTTCGGCCCGGAGAGCATCTGGCAGGCGCTGCAGTACTGCGGCGCCCATCGGATCGGCCACGGCACGCGCCTGATCGAGGACATCGTCATCTATCAAGGCAAGGTCATCAAGGTCGGCGCGCTCGCGCAGTACGTGCTCGACCACCGCATCCCGATCGAAGTCTGCCTGTCGTCGAACGTGCACACCGGCGCGACGCCGTCGATGGCGGAGCACCCGTTCCGCTTCTACATGGACCGCGGCTTCCGCGTGACGCTCAACACCGACAATCGCCTGATGAGCCGCACGACGATGACCGACGAGTACCAGCTCGCGGTCGACCAGTTCGGCTGCACGCTCGCGCACCTCGAGAAGATCACGATCAACGGCATGAAGAGCGCCTTCGCGCACTACGACGAGCGCGTCAAGGTGATCTTCGAGCGCATCAAGCCCGGCTACGCGGCGCTGCGCAAGGAACTCGGGCTCGCGCTGTAGCGGGGCGCCGCGCGCCGCAGGGAAGGGACTTCCCCAGAAGGGAAGATCCTTCGCCCGCGGGTGAGGCTCGCGGCGCGGGTGAGGGGAGCCCGCGATCAGGCCTTCAGGGGTAGCTCACCTCGACGACCGTCTTGATCCCGCCGCGCACCCAGAAATCGCCCTCGACCGTCATGCGGCGGGGCCGCGTCGCGGCCACCAGATCCGTGAGGATGCGGTTGGTGACGGCCTCGTGGAAGGCGCCCTCGGTGCGGTAGCTCCACAGATAGAGCTTGAGGCTCTTGAGCTCGACGCACAGCGCTTCGGGCACGTAGCGGATGCGGATCGTGGCGAAGTCGGGCTGGCCCGTCATGGGGCACAGGCAAGTGAACTCCGGGCAATCGAAGCGGATCTCGAAGTCCCGCTCTGGCGCCGGGTTGGGAAAGGTGTCGAGTTGCTTGGAGGGCTGGGTCGACATAGCTGGCCCGAACTGTAGCGCCACCCCGCCCACTCGCGCTCGTCCTCGTTCCATCCCCGCGCGCACTTGGTAGCCTCCGCCGCGGTTTCCGGCACCCCCAGAGTCACCTGAACCGTCCCATGGTCCAACCGACGCGCCAGCGAGGGCTCGTGCTCCTCGCGCTGTTTCTCTCCGGCCTCGCCGGCCTCATGCACGAGGTCGTGTGGGCCAAGTTGCTCGCGAACCTGACCGGCTCGACCGCCAAGGCGCACGCCGTGGTGCTCGCGGTGTTCATGGGCGGTCTCGCGCTCGGCGCCGTGCTGTTCGGGCGCGGCTCGGACAAGCGCGACCGGCCGCTGCGCATGTACGTGTGGCTCGAGATCCTGATCGGCCTGTACTGCATCGCGCTGCCCTTCCTGACCCAAGGTGCGGGAGCGCTGTACGAGGGCCTCGCGGCGGCGACCTTCGAGCAGCCCGGACTCAAGCTCGCGCTGCGCCTCGTGCTCTCGCTCGTGGTCGTGCTCGCGCCCGCCGTGATGATGGGCGGCACGCTGCCCGTTCTCGCGCGCTACCTGATCGACGAGGTCGCGCAGACGCGCAAGGCCGTCGCGAGCCTCTACGCGCTCAACAACATCGGGGCCGTGCTCGGTTCGCTCGTCGCGGGCTTCTACCTGCTGCCACAGCTCGGCATCTGGTCGGCGCTCGCGGTCGCTTCGTCGATGAACTTCCTCGCCGCCGCGCTGGTGTGGTTCGCCGATGCGCGCGGCGCCGAATTCCCGAAGGAAATCGCCACCCAAACCAGCGACGCGGGCCCGCAGTACAGCGCGGGCCAGTTCCGCGCGACGCTGTGGGCGCTCGCGCTCTCGGGCTTCGCGGCCATGGGCTACGAGATCGTGTTCCTGCGCGTGATCGGGCTGGGCTTCGGGTCCTCGAACAACTCGTTCACGGTGATGCTGATGTGCTTCATCACCGGCATCGGCATCGGCAGCTGGATCGTGTCGGTGGTCGACATCAAGCGCCCGCTGTGGTGGCTGGCGGCCTCGCAGGTCGCGGTGCTGCTCTCGCTGCTCGCGATCACGCCCCTGATCGAGCGCCTGCCGTACTTCATCAGCTCGATGCGCACCGATCTGCTCGTGTTCGAGGACCCGACCCAGCCGCTGGTGCCCTCGGGCGAAGTGCAGGGCGGCTACGAGCTGTTCCTCGCCGCTCAGGCGGCCTACTGCTTCGCGCTGCTGCTCCTGCCGACGATCTGCATCGGCTTCGGCTTCCCGCTCGTCAGCCAGATCCAAGCGCGCAGCGCGGCGCGCATCGGCGGCACGGTCGGCAACACCTACGCGTGGAACACGGTCGGCAACGTGCTCGGCGTGATCGTGACCAGCCTCGTGCTGATGCCGCTGCTCGGCATGGACGGTGCCTTCCATGTCAACCTCGCGCTCAATGCGATCGCCATCGCGCTGCTCGTCGTGGCCGCCGCGGATGCGGGCTTGGTGCTGCGCGCGACCGCCGCGGTCGCGACGATCGCCGGCGGCGTGGCCTACTGCGTGCACGGCTTCCTCGAGGTGCGCGGCGAGCGCGTCGCGAGCTGGGCGCGCACGATTCGCCAGAGCGAAGGCCACCTGCGCCTGCGCAAGGGACCGCCGGCGGACGCCGACGCGCTCCTGCTCTCGCGCCACGCCGCCTCCAACTTCGAGTGGTGGAAGAAAACCCACCTGCGCGACCCTGATCCGCGAGTCGACGGCTGGGACGACTTCGGCCTGTGGGAAGACGCCGACGCCTCGGTCATGGGCGTGCGCCGCGAGCGCCTCGCCGCGATCTACATCAACAGCAAGGGCGACGCCTCGACCGGCCCGCTCGACATGATCACCTTCCTCCTCTCGGGCCACATCCCGATGTTCTTCCTGCCCAAGCAGGATGGGGACAAGGCCAACGTGATGGTGATCGGCCACGGTTCGGGCGTCACCACCGGCGCGATCTCGCTGTACGACGAAGTCGAGCGCATCGACGTGGTCGAGATCTCCAAGGCCGTGCTCGACGCCGACAAGCTCTTCACCGCCGCCAACCACGGCGTGCTCGAAAACCCCAAGACGCACGTCTACCTCGACGACGCGCGCACGTTCCTGCGCACCGTGCCGCGCAAGTACGACTTGATCGTCTCGCAGCCCTCGAACCCTTGGATCGCCGGCATCGGCAGCCTGTTCACGGTCGACTTCTTCGAGGACTGTCGCGACCGCCTCGAGCGGGGCGGGATCATGATGGTGTGGTTCCACCACTACGAGCAATCCAACGAGACGATCCAGCTCATCACGCGCACGATCCACGAAGTATTCCCGCACGTGCAGTGCTTCCTGACGTTCGAGTCCGACACCATCGGTCTGGCCTCGATGGAGCCGCTGCCGGTCGACTTCGCGGCCATGGAGTCGCTGTTCGATCGCCCGCGGATCCGTTCTGACCTCGCGCGCGTCGGCGTCTACAACCTGTGCGGCCTGCTCGCCTACCACGGCGCGAATCCCGCCCACTTCGCCGCGCTCGTCGGACAGGGCCCGCTCAACACCGACGACCACCAGCGCCTCGAGTACCTCGGCGCGCGCAACATGTTCCTCGGCCGCAATGCGAACCTGCTCGAGGTCGATGCGGGCTTCGACCTGCAGGGCGACGGCCTGACCGACTCGCTGTTCGACCGCTACCTCCTGTGGCGCGAGGCGCAGGGCGAGCCGCTGCACCAAGCCGAATACGAGGCGACGCGCGCCAGCGTCGAGAACATCCTCAGCCGCAGCCACCGCATGTCGCAGTCGCTGCGCTCGCGCGCTCCGCGGGCCACCGACACGTCCAGCCCCAGCCGCCCCGCGCGCGGACAGCAGGTCGCGATCGCGGACATGGGCTTCTCGGAGGCCTTCAACTGGGCCCAGATCGTGCAGTCGACGAGCGGCCTCGAAGCGGCCCTGCCGCTGCTCGAGCAAGCCGTGCGCAAGGAGCCGACCAACTCCGGCGCCTCGATCACACTCGCTCAGGCCTACGACAAGCTCGGCCGCAGCGAGGACTGCATCAACACGCTGCTCGCGGTCATGAACGCGGGCACGACGCGCACCGATCCCAAGCTCGCGCTCGCGCGGCTCGCGATGCGCGCGGAGCGCTTCGACGAGGCGCGCCGCATGCTCGAGGACCTCGTGCAGGTCGAAGAGAACGGCGACGCGCTCTACTTGCTCGGCGAGCTCGTCGGCCGCAACGGCGACATCGGAGCCGCCGGCGAGTACTTCCGCCGCACCATCCTGCGCGACCCGAAGTTGCGCCACTGGCAAGCGACGATGAACTACACGCAGGTGCTGCGCATGCAGGCCCAGAACCTGCCCGCGAGCGACGTCGATGGCAAGCGCAAGCTGCTCGAGCAGGCGCGCTCGGAGGTGCGCTACGCGCTCTACCACAACCCGCAGGTCGCGGACCTGACGAAACAACTCGCGACGCTCGAGGTCGACCTCGCCCGCCTCGGCAACGGCTAGGCGCCCGCTCAGCGGAGCGGGAGCCGAACGCGGCGCCGCTCGACGGCGCAGCCGTCGACGAGCACCTCGAGCAACGGGTCGGCGCTGACCTGCGCGAACGCGCGCGCATCGAAGCGCAGGAGCGCGCCCGCGCGCTCGCCGCTGGCGGCCACGGGCACTCCGTCGCTCCCCAGAGCACACAGCCGCCAACTGCGCCGCTCGTCGTCGAGCTCGAGCCCGCCGCCCGCGCGCAACACAAACGCGTCCGCGTCCCTGACCCATTCGCCGTCGAGCGCGGGCTCGGGCAAATCGGGGCGCAATTCCGCCTGCGCGATGCGGCTCCATCCGGCTGCGGACCACAGTTGCCGGACCCGCCCCGCCGCGAGCCACTCGAGCGACGTGCGCAGGTCGAACACCGCCTCCGGTGCCTCGCCCAGATAGGCCCACACGCCCTCCACGCGTCCGTCCTCGACACCGACCTCCGAGGTCGAGCGCCACGCCAGCACCGGCGCTCGCGCGGTGTCCGCATCGGCCGTCGCACGCACGATGAGCGCCCCCACCGAGAGCGGATCGAGCTCGAGTTCGGGCGAGATGCCGTCGCGGATCCAACTGCGCGTGAGCGAGCCTTCGAACGGGGCGCTCAGCTCGCGCGCTCGCCATCCGGCGGGACCGCGCAGGACGAGCGCGAGTCCCTGAGCGCGCGAGCGCTCCAACTCGCCCGAGCAGGCCCGCAGTGCGACCTGCCGCGAGCTCACGCGCTCGAGCGCGGCTGCGTTCCAGCGCTCTGGGAGCGCGCCCTCGGCGCAGCGCACCCCGAGCACGGTCTGGGGACAGTCGACGATCCACGCGGTGTGAGTACCGAGCGTCTCCAGCGCCGCGCTGAGCCCACCGAGCTCGCGCGCCGCCGCGCGATGGGCCAGCGAGGCGGAGTGCGCGAGCATCGAGAAGCCGATCGCGAGCACGAGCGGCATCACGACACGGCGCACGCCCGAGATGGCGACCGAGCCGAGCCCGAGTCCCACGGAGAGCACGGCGGCGGAGAGCAACATGCCTTCCGCGTCGCGCAGGTCCTCCGGGTGCACGCGCACGCCGCGTCCGACCGCTTCGGCGAGCGCCAGCGCGAGCGCCCACAGCCCGAGGATGCGCCCCCACAGGCGCGGCGCCGCGCGCGCGGCGACGAGGATCGGCTGGAACGCGGCCAGCGCGAGCAAACCCGCGAGCACGAAACCGAGCGCGCCGAGCACGTGTGCGTTGACCGGAAAAAGCAGCGCGCCGAGGCGCTCGAAGAAGCCCGCGAGCCCGCTGACGCTCGCCAGCGCGATCGGCGAGGGTAGCGCGACCTCGTCGAGCACGAGGCTGCGCACCCACGTATCGAACAGCACGCACGCCGATCCGGCGAGCGCCGCCAGAGCGGCCGAGCGCGCGCGCGTCGCGAGCTTTCGCTGGCGATTGGCCGAGAGGAACTCCGCGGCCGCCAGCCACGCGGGCAGCGACAGAGCGAGGTCGCTGGACAAGCCCGCGAACACGGCGCACAGGCCACTCAGGCCGAGCGCGAGGCTCGAGCGCTCTTGTCGCGCGAACAAGTACGCCCACAGACACAGCGACGCGAAGCACAGCGCCATCAGGTCCGCGCGCGCGGTCAAGGTCGCCACGGCGGCGAACGACACCGGGTGCAGGGCGAACACGAGCGACGCGGCCCAACCCGCGGCGCGCGCCAGCTCGCCTCCGCTCCACGGCGTCAGGATCCGCCGCGCGCTGCGCCCGAGCGCGAGCGCCGCGACGAGCAGCCACGCGAAGCTCTCCAGCCGCGCCACGACCGCCGGCGCGCGACCGGCGGTGGCCGCGAGGTCGAGGCTCGCGAGCAGGTGCCCGCCCGCGAGCGCGGGGTCGATCAGGCTGCGCGAAGTGCGCGCGCGCTCGACGAGGCCCAGTTCCGCACCGTGCAGACCCGCCTGCAAGAGCGGGAACGCCGCCCAGCTCGCGAACAGGGCGAACAGGGCTCCAATCAAGACGCGGCGCGGCTGGTGCGGCATGGAAGGCGCGGCGATTGTAGGCAGCGCCGCTGGCGGAACCATGCCCCGATCGGCTCCCGCGCGCTCGACGCGAGCGCGGCCGAGGTGCAGAATCCGGCCGTGGAAGCCCCTCGCGCCCGCGTGCCCGCGATCCCCGCCGCGGCGCTGATCGCCCTGCCGGCGCTGCTCGGCCTGGCGTGGGCCATGGACTTCCTCGTCGACGACGCCTTCATCTCGTTCCGCTACGGCCGCCACCTCGCCGAAGGCCACGGGCTCGTTTGGAACATCGGTGAGGAGCCGCCGGTCGAAGGCTTCTCGAACTTCCTGTGGACACTCTTGTGCGCGGGACTCGAGCTCGCCGGGCTCGCGCCGGAGCTGTGGACGCGACTCGTCGGCGTGGCCTGCGCGTGTGGACTGGTCGTGCAGGTCGCGCGCGTGGCGAGCGCGCGGCTGGGCGGCGGCGCGAGCGCGACCTTGGCGGCCCTGTGCAGCGCCACGGCGGCGCCGATCGCCGTGTGGTCGACGGGCGGCCTCGAGACGATGGCGTTCGCGCTGTGCGTGTTCGGCGTGTTCGAGCGGCTCGTCCTCGAGCGCGCGGCGCCGCGCGCGCTCGGCGCGAGTCTGTGGGCCGCGCTCGCTGTGCTCGTGCGCGCGGATGGCTTCGTGTGGATCGCGATGAGCTCGCTCGCGGCGCTCGCCGTCGCCGACGCGAGCGAGCGCCGCGCGATGCTGCGCGCCGTACTCGTCGTCGCGCTCGCGACGCTCGCGACGACGCTCGCCTACCTCGCTTTCCGCTGCGCCTATTTCGAGGCGCTGGGGCCGAATACGGCCCGCATCAAAGTCGCGTTCGGCTCGCAGTACCTGCTGCGCGGCGCGCAGTACGTGGCGAGCCTGTGCCTGTGCGTGGCGAGCGTCCCGATCGTGCTCGCCGGTTCCAGCGCGCGACTCGGACGCGAACGCTCGCGCCTCGCGCACGGCGCGCTCGTCTTCTGCGCGAGTGCGTTCGCCTATCTGATCGTGCTCGGCGGCGACTGGATGATGATGTACCGCATGCTCGTCCCCGCGCTGCCGTTCGTGGCGCTCGCACTCGGCGCGTGGCTCGCGACCTTCGCGCACGCGGCGCTGCGCGTCGTCGTCGGAGTGCCTTTGGTCGTACTCGGCGCGCTGCCGTGCTTCGACGTCCACGCCGTGCCGCAGTCGCTGCGCGAGCGCGCGCACTTCCGCTGGAGCCAAGAGTTCCGCAGCGAGCACGCGATGTGGAAGAAGGGCGTGGTCGACATCCGCGACTGGATCGAAGTGGGACGCGCGTTGGAGGTCGCGACCGAGCCCGGCGAGTCGATCGTGCTCGGCAATATCGGAGCCTTCGGCTACTACGCGACCGAGCTGGTCGTGCACGACATGCACGGCCTCACGAACCGCGAGCCGCTCGAGCCCCTCGACCCCGCCGCGCGCGAGATGCCCGGCCACGATCGCAAGATCGGCTTCGAGGCCTTCGCCAAGTACCAGCCCACGTACTTCAACGCGCGCGTGGTCGAGGCCGCGGCGCCCTGGACCATCCTGCCCAAGGCGTGGCAGAGCCTCGACCCAAGCGGTGCGATCGTCGGCCCCAACGACGCGGCGCGCGCCAAGTACGAGTTCGTGCTCGCCCCCCTCGATCCCGCGCAGGGCTTCCGAGCCGGCACCGCGCTGCTGCTCATCCGCTACCGCCGTTGAGCGCTCGCGCACGGCGCACTACAACTGCACGCCAGCCATGAGCACCACCCTCGAAGCCTTCCGTCCGCTCCTCGACGCCGCCAAGGGCGTCTCCCCCGCCGATCCCGCCGCCGCCGTGGCCGAGCTGCGTCGGCGCTTGGACCCCGCGAGCTCCGCGGCGCGCGCGCTGCAGGCGACGCTGGTCGGAATGCTCGAGCGCGGCGAGATCGCCAACCGCGGCGAGCTGCCCGTGCGCTATGGCCGCGTGACGAAGGCCAGCCCCGAAACCCACGATTTCTCGATCGATGTCGTGCACATGAATGGCGCGGGTCCCAGCCATCGCCATCCCAACGGCGAGCTCAACTTCTGCATGACCCTCGACGGCAGCCCCACCTTCATGGGTCAGCCCGCGGGCTGGGTCGTCGAAGCGCCCGGCTCGGAGCACGTGCCCACCGTCGAGGGTGGCACCATGCTGATCGTCTACCTGCTGCCCCAAGGCCGCATCGAGTTCCTGTAACGGCGGGCCTGCGCTAGACTGTTCGCCCCCATTTCCACGCCAGAGGACTCCTCCCGTGCAAGCTAGCGCTCTCGACATCCGCAAGGGTTATCTGCTCGAACACCAAGGCCGCATGTGCACCGTCACCGACTGGAGCATCATGCGCAACGACCGCCGCCAGTACGTCTTCGTGACGCTGAAAGACCTGCTGACGGGTCGCGTCACGGAGTTGAAGGAGCACGGCGACACCAAGTTCGAGGTCCTCGAAAAGGACAACATCGAGCTCTCCCACTCCTATCAAGAGGGGCCCGAAGAGGTCTTCTACGACGCCGAGGGCAACGAGTTCCGCTGCTCGATCGAGGCCGCCAAGGACGCGCTCGTGTGGGGCTCGGACAAGTACATCGGCTTCCTCGTCAACGGCAAGGTCGTCACGGTCAGCCCGCCGTCGTCGGTGGTCTGCAAGGTTGCCGAGTGCGCGCCGCCGATGAAGGGCGCCAACAACTCGTGGAAGGACGCGGTGCTCGAAAACGGCATCAAGATCAAGGTCTCGAACCTCGTCAACGTCGGCGAGCGCGTGCGCGTCGACCCCGTGACCCTCGAATTCCGCGAGCGCGTCACGAGCTAGCCCCGCGCCGCCGCGCCGCGCATCCCCGAGGCCGTCGCGAGCACCGCGGCGGCCTCGCGCCTTGGAGCGCGCGCCTGCGTCAGCGCACGATGCGGAAGATGCGGATGTCGCGGCCGGAATAGTCGACGCCGCGACCGAAGAACTCGGCCACGAGCTCGTGGCGACTCGCGAAGCGCTCGTACACCTCGCGTGCGCCCGCCCAGGCCGGATCGCGCTCGATCAGGCGCTCGCCCATCAACGTCACGATCACGTAGTCCGCCCGCGCCTCGATCTCAGCCGTGCGATCCTCTGGAGCCGCGATCGAGCGCGCCGCGATGAGCTCGTAGCCCTCGAGCTTCGGGGAGCGCTCTTCGCAGACGATGCGCGCGCCCTTCTCGATGTGGGCCTCGATCCACTCCGCGGCCGCGGAGCGCGAGTCGAGCTTGGTCTTGCCGGACAACTTGGCCTCCGTGGTCGCGGCCGCGCGGAAGCCGAGCGCGAGCACGAGCACGGCGGCCACCGTCGACGCCCAAACGCGCCGCGTCCGCTCGCGGTCGAGCGCGTCGACCGCGCGCTGCACGAAGGCGCCGCTCAACATCGCCAACGGCGGGATCGCGGGCAGGAGGTGGCGCAGGAAGTAGACCTTGTAGAAACCCAGAAACGCCAAATTCGCGGCCGCGGCGAGCATCACGATCGCCGGGCGTCGCCAGTCGCGCGCACCGGCGAGCAAGGCGCCCGCGAGCGAGGCGAGCGAGAGCTCGAAGGGCCAACCCGCGCGCCAGATGCGGTCGAGGTAGTTGAGCCAGCTTCCGCCCGACGAACTCGTGTGCAGCGGCCAGTGCTGGTCCTGATACACGCTGTTCAGGAACCGCACGGACTCGAGAAAGCGCTCGAAATCGAGGAACGCGTAGGGCGTCGTGAGCGCGAAGGCGAGCGGCACGAGCGCGGCGGCGGCGAGGAGCCACGCATGGCGCCAGCCGGTGCGGTCGCGCGGCGCGCACAGGTGCGCCACGAGAATCGGCAGCGCCGCGGGATAGGAGTTGTACTTGCAGCCCACCGCGAAGCCCGCGCAGATTCCGGCGAGCACATAGTCGCGCGGCTTGCGTCCATCGAGGTAGATGCGCGCGCTGAAGAGGATCGCGCAGGCCGTCCACAGGCTCGCGGGCGTGTTCACCTGCACGACGTAGCTCATGCTCGTGAACTCGGGGCTCGCGAGCAGCAGCCCGCAGGCCGCCACGCCCGCCCACGGCCCGAACAGCCGACGCGCCGCGAGCCCGGCCACGAGAGCGGACAGCAAGCCCGTCGCGAACACCACCAGTCGAGCGACCACGAAGTGATCCGGCGTCGGCTCGGCGGAGAGGAAGCCCTCGTCTGCGCCGAATCCCGCGCCGTCGAGCAGCTTGTAGCAGGCACCGATCGTGTACGAGGTCCAGCCCGGATAGAGAAAGCGCTCCGGTCGCAGCTCGCCCTGCGCCGCGCGCAGCGCCGGTTCGACGACCTCGGGCTCGTCCGCGTAGCCGTCGAGTCCGTAGCTGTACCACGCCCCGCGCGCACGCGTCGCGCCGAGCACGAGCAGCGCCACGACCACGATCCACCAGCCCCGCCGCTCGAGCGGAAAGCCTGCGAACTCGCGCGTCGAATCGCCCGCCATGGCCCAGCCGATGCTACCAGCGCCACGGCGCGCCCGCGAAGCGTCGCGCGCGCCTAACCGCAGCTGTCGAGATCATCGATCGGAGCGTCGTCGCCTCCCGACGCGCACTTCCTCACGCCCGCGCGCCGCGGGGGCGCGCCGCGCGCGAGCGCGCGGAAGAAGGGGTCCACCAGATCCTCGCGAAGCGCTTCGTGCAGCGCCTCGAGCACGAGCTTGCGATTCTCCGGCACTTTCCAGCGCACGAGCGCCTTCTGCAGGCGCCGCTCGCGTCCGCCCTTGGGCACGTACAGCGCCGCGCCCGTGATCGGATCTTTTCCGGTCGTGTACTGCACGCAGGCGCGCGTCATCGGCAGCGGAATGAACTCCTGCACCTGCTCGGGGCTGTAGTTGCGCTCGAGCAGGCGCTCGAACAGCACGACCGCGTCCTTCATGGTCGTGCCCGGGTGGCCGACGATGAAGTAGTTGACGAGGTGCTGGTCCTTGCCCAGCTCCTCGCAGGTCGCCTTGTAGTCCTCTTCGTAGCGCTCGTAGACCTCGAACGAGGGCTTGTTCATCAGCTTGAGCACGTCGGGCGAGGCATGCTCCGGCGCGAGCTTCATGCGCCCGGAGGTGTGCTGCAGGACGAGTTGGCGGTGCAGCGGCAGCAGCTCGCCCTCCGTCTGCGACTTCGTGCTGCGGAGCATGTCGTAGCGGATGCCGGAACTGACGAAGGCGTGCTTGACGCCCTTGGTGCGCGAGACCAGCGAGAGCAGGCGGCGATAGCCTTCGCTGGCCGAGTCGACGCGCAGCGCGGGGCACACATCCGGCGAGAGGCAGTCGCGATCGAGGCAGCCCTTGCCGGCCTCGAGCAGCTTGCAGCCCATGCCCCACATGTTCGCGGTCGGCCCGCCAACATCGGTGATCGTGCCGCGGAAGTCGTGCATGCCCGAGAGCGACGCGGCCTCGCGCAGCACGCTCTCGACCGAGCGCGACTGGATCGTGCGGCCCTGGTGGAATGTGATCGAGCAGAATGTGCAGTCCGCGAGGCAGCCGCGGTGCGTGTTGATCGACCAGCGCACGGGCTCGAGCGCCGGCACGCCGCCCGCGGCGGTGTGGTCGGGATGCCACTCGCGCGTGTAGGGCAGGTCGTAGTACTCGTCGACTTCCTCCTGCGTCGAAGGCACGAGCGGCGGGTGCTGCAAGACGACGCGCGCGCCGTGTCGCTGCGCGAGCACCTTGCCATCGGGCCGGTTTTCCTCGCGCACCGCGTTGAAGAGCGCAATCTGCAGGTCGACATCCGCGAGCATGTCCTCGAACGCCGGCACCGCGCGCGCGTCCGCGGGCACTTCGTCGGGCTTCACGAGCTCGCATGTGTTCGCCATGCCGCGCAGCGATTCGCCGCGCGCGATGCGCTGCGAGATCTCGACCGCCGTGCGCTCGCCCATGCCCCACACGAGCAGGTCCGCCTTCGCGTCGACGAGGATCGAGCGCCGCAGCTTGTCCTCCCAATAGTCGTAGTACGCGAGCCGCCGCGGCCCGGCCTCGAGTCCGCCGACGACCACCGGCACGCCGGGGAAGTGGTGCCGCACCTGCGCCGTGTAGGCGATCGTCGCGCGGTTGGGGCGCCCGGGCTTGCCGCCGGGGCGGTACACATCCTGATGGCGGAGCTTCTTGGACGCGGTGTAGTTCGTGACCATCGAGTCGATGGTCCCGGCGCTCACCCCCACCCACAGCCGCGGCTTGGGGAGCCGCTTCCAGCCCGAGCCATCGGGCTCGAGCTCGGGCATGTCGAGGATGCCGACCCGGTAGCCGCGCTTCTCCAGCAGTCGAGCGATGGCGGGCACGCCGAAGGACGGGTGGTCGACATAGGCGTCGCCGGTCACGAGCAGCACATCCAGCTCGTCCCAGCCGCGCTCCCGCATCTGCTCTTCAGTTCGGGGCAGGAACTTCGCGCGCGGAGCGCTGGCACGTGCTTGCTTCATGTTGAGGCCAGGGACCGTGGCGAACCGCCGACGCGGACCGTGGGGGCAAGAGTGTAGCAGGCGCGTGAGTCATTGCATCCGCGGCCGTGGAGCTCACGAGGTGGGTTGGGCACGAAGCGGCCCGAGTGCTGTCGGTGCGCGGACTTCGCTCGCCAGAACTTCCCCGTGCGCGCCCTCGCACACCTGCGTTGCGCGTCCCCCATCGCCCTGCTTCGACTGCGAGGAAGGCCTCTGCCGCTCGTCGCGGCGCTGCTCGAGCCCCGACGACGACTTCGTCTCCAACATCAGCCTGCGCAGCACCCGCACGCGCTGAGGAAAGCGCGACGCCCAAGCCTTCCTCGGCTTGGGCGTCGCTTCCATCACATCTCTGGGAAATCACTCTTCCCCGGAGACCCGAGTCCCGGTCTGGTCACAGGTCCATCGTGATCGAGAGACCGTTGCTGAAGTTGGAGCCGGAGTTGCAAGGACCGGCGGCATCGCGATACCACACTTGGAAGTGATAGGTGGTGCCCACCACGAGGCCCTGACTTGAAGCAAGTGCCGGGCCCCAGTGGGCATTGCCGAGCGCATCGACCTGTGCGAGTCCGATGCGGCGCACGCTGCCAGAGACGCAGCGCAGTCCATCGTAGAAGCGCTGACCGTTGCCGTTACCGACCTGCTGCATGCCATAGAACGCGACCGCCGCCACATTGGGAGGCAGTTGGAGAGCGTGCAACTCGAGGTCGTCGTTGCCGACGCCGCTCGATCCCTCGCCCTCCAGAATGGCGCCAAGGGTGGTCGAGTTCACACAGCCAGCGTCAGGCGAGCCGCTGTTGTTGCACGGGCAGCCGACGATCGAGGCCGCAGTGCAGAACGGATCGCCCACCACACCGTGTTCGTGAAAGTCGACCGCCACCCCAAACGGCGAAGACATTTGGACAACCGCCACCGTCGCGTCGTAGGCGGTGAGCGACTCGCCACTGCCGATGGTCTGATCGGAGTTGATGTCAGCGCCAAACGCGACCTGTCCAGATCCGCCGAGCAGGCCGAGGAAGATGCCTCCCTCGTCGGTAACTCCGATGTCTTGCCAGTCGCTGCCGATCCCGATCTGCCACAGAGCGTACATCTCGAGGCCTTCGATGCTGCCACTGGCGTCCGTGTCGTGGCCGCGCCAGATGCGGCCGTTGCCGCGGTTGAGCAGGTACCAGTTCTCGCCGTCGTCTTGATCGAGCGCGACCCAGTCGTCCCCTGCCTGCACGGGCGGAATGAAGAAGGCCGAGACCTCAGCCGAGCTATCGATCACCCCGCTGGAATCGAGGTCCGCGAGCCGGTAGATGCCGCGCCCCGCCGGCGTCATGCTGCCAGCGTCGAGCACATAGACAGCGCCGTCCACGCCCTCGCGCACACCTTTGATGGCGCGATCCGCAGGATCGCTCTCCGCGAAGGTCGCGAACACCGTCGCCTCCGTCGCGTCGTTCGCGTCGCGGTCGAGGGTGCGGTCTTCGAGGCGCAGCACGCGCTCGGCCTCTCCGGCCTGTGTGCTCGACGAGACCAGCCATACGGCTCCGAGCGGCTCCCGGTTCGAGATACCTCCCACGGTCGCGAGAACCAGTCCGGCTGCGTTGCCGCCGACGGTGCCGTCGAAGTAAACCCAGTGTTCGCCAGCCTCATTGGCGCTGCCGTCCTCATCGAAGTCGTTCAGCGCCAGCACGATCCAACGGTCGCGATCGGCAACGAACACGGTGTCATCGGGCGAGACGGTGATATGGGACGGAAAATCGAGCGGGACATTCGCCTCCTGCGGCGACGCGACCACATCCGCGTACAGGGCGATCGTCTCGCCTGTCTGGTTGTAGTTGCCGTTCAGGTCGGTGTCCGAACAGCGGAAGATGACATCGAGCGTGGGATCCGCGTAGAAGCTGATCTCGAGTCCGGCGAGTCCCTCGGGCGCGGGCGACTGAGCGACGGAGGGAGCGGTGAGCAGCAACGAGCCCAGCACGATGCGTGCCGGGCTGAGCAGTCTGGATAGGCCCTGCATGGGCGATGATCTCCAAGGTTCCGAGAGCCAAGTTCTGGCCGCGCGGGAAGGAAGAGCGCGCCCCGCGGCACAGTCGATCGCCGCTCGTCGCAGCGGAGTTCCCGCCGAGCTCGAGTCCTTCAAGAAAACAGGACGCGGGAGCTGCGAACCCCCGCGCCCTCCATCCCGGCTCTTCCAACACGGGACGGGGCCGCGGACGGAAACCGCCCGCTGCCGAAAAGTGATCACCGATCGTCGCGTGAGGGTTCCAGGAAAAGTCGTGAGCTTCAGCCGTGAGGATGCGCTGTGTCCTCTTGGCACAGGGCGCACAGGGCCGGGTCGTGCAGGAGCTCGGCCAGCGAGGTGCGGAGCAGCGCCTTGGCGCGGTGGATGCGCGAGCGCACGGTGCCGGGGGCGAGCGCGAGGCGCGCGGCAATCTCCGCGTAGTCGAGGCCCTCGAGCTCGCGCAGGGCGAAGGGCTCGCGGAAGGAGCGCGGGAGCTGCTCGATCGCTGCGAGGATCGTGCGCGCGAGGTCCGTGCGCGCCGCGAACTCGGCGGGGTCCGAAGCGAAGTCGAGCTCGCGTGCCGCGACGGCGAGCAGCTCGTGGCGTGTGCGACGGGAACGGCTGCGGACTTGGTGCAGGCTCTTGTGCACCGTCGTGCGCACCAGCCAGCCGCACAGGTCGTGCGGAGCGTGGCGCTCGTGCCACAGGCACATCAGCGCCTCTTGCACGGCATCCCAGGCGAGGTGCTCGCAGCCCAAGATGCTGCGAGCGACCGCGAGCATGCGCGGCACATGGCGCTCGGCGAGAGCTACGGAAGCGGATGAATCGAGCGAGACAGACGGGGCTTGCGAAGTCGAGTCGTGAAGGAAATCCATGGCCAGCGCGATCGATGAGGGGGGCGCGGCGAGACTGCGACGCAGGCAGCGTCGCAGGCGGAAGGGAGAGGCGACGCGCGAGCGCGCGACGCGAGCGGTGCCAGCGTTCGCGCGAGGCGAACGCGGCGGTCAGGCTCCCTGGATTTCCGGTGGCGAGTGGTGCGGCGCGAGCCGCAGGCGCGCGATGCGCTCGACGCGCGGCGCGCACAAGGGCAAGACCACCGCGACCGGCGCGAGTGGCTGCGCGAGACCGAACGGCGCGGCGAAACTGGGCTCGACGAGCGGCGCGGCCACGGCGATGCCGCAGTGATGGTGTGTCGACTCATGCTCGTCCGCGACTTCGACCGTCGGCCCCTCGCAGGTCTCCGGCACGAGTGCGTCGGACGCGCCGTGTACATCGTGAGCACGGGCGCCCTCGGCGTGAACGAACTCGCCATGCTCGCACACCTCGTGGCTCTCGAAGGCCGAGTGCAGGCCCTGCGCGAGGAACCCGACCACGAACAGCACGAGCGCCGCGAGAGAGCGGCGCGTAGCGTGGGCGGATCGGGTCGAGGGACGAATCATTGGGGGGCAATAGGAAAGCAGCCCGAGGCAGCGGCGTCAAATCGGCTGCTCAACGAAGTCCCCCAACGAACGCGGCCCGAGCCGCTCGCGCGCACTCGGGCCGCCCCCAAAAGCAGGCCGCAGCGCCCTACTGGGCGGTCCACTGCCGGATCCAGTCCAGCACCGTCGCGTGCCAGTGGATCGAGTTG
>VGZD01000069.1 GCA_016872715.1 Planctomycetota bacterium | reverse complement strand
GCCAGCGCCACGGCCGTGACGGGCTTTGGCACCACGGCGCGCGCGCTCGGAGCGGGCTTGCCGCTGCTCGCGCTCGCGCTCGCGGGCGTGGCGAGCCAGATGGTGGCGGGCGAGCTCGCGCGCGGCACGCTGCGCAACGTGCTGCTGCGTCCGCAGACGCGGCTCGATGTGTTGCTCGGCAAGACGCTCGCGGGGTGCGTCGCGCTCGCCGCGTCCTACGCGCTGCTCGTGCTCGCGGCAGTCGGTCTTTCCGGCGCGTTCTTCGGCTTCGGAAGCCTCGTCGAAGTCCTGCCCAACGGTCAGGAATTCCTGCTCGTCGAGGCACAGGAGCTGCAGCCCTTGCTCCTGCGCGCGCTGCTCGTTCCGCTCGCCGCGCTCGCGGGCTATCTCGCCGTGGGCCTGCTCGCCGGCACGCTCGCGCGCGCGGCCGCCGCCGCACTCGGGCTCGCCATCGGCTTCGCCTTCACCCTCGACCTCGCGCGCGTCGCGCTGCGCGGCGTCGGCGTCGAAGGCGGGCTGCTCTCCGCCTATCTGCCGAGCCCGCTCGGCGATACGTCGTACCTCCAATTCCTCGCCGAGAGCGCGCAGGGCATCAGCAATCCCCGACGCGAGCACGCCGCGCTCTGGTGCGACTTCCTGCCGCAGGACGTGGGCGTGCCCGCGCTCTGGGCGCTCGCCTGCCTTGCGCTCTCCATCGTGCTGCTCGCGCGCCGTCCCATCCCATGAAGTTCCTCGTGCTGACTGTGGTTGCGGCCCTCGCGGGCTGCGCTTCGATCGACGTCCCCGCCGTGTCTGCGCCGCTCGCGGGCATGGAGGAGCCGCTCGAGCTCATGGGCGAGCCGCAGGACGAGTCCGCGCGCGCGGCGCTGCCCAAGGGCTCGTTCACCGGGCTCGAGGTCGGCGACTCGCGCGCCTCGCTCGACGCGCTCGCGGGGGAACCCGAGGGCGTGATCGTCACGGCGGTGGTCGAGAATTCGCCGGCCGATGCGGCCGGGCTCGAGATCGGCGATCTGGTGCTCGAGGCGCGCGCATCGACGACGGTGGCGCTGCACTGGCCTAGCGAGTGGCGGCGCATCGAGCTCGAGAGCGAGCCGGGCACGGCGATCGCGCTGGTCGTCGATCGCGCGGGTGCCGAGCGCATCTTCCGCGTCGTGACGGTGCCGCGCGTGCATCCCGCGCAGCGCGTGGCCGCCGAGCGCTTCCGCGAGGAGCGGCGCGTCGGGGTCGTGTTGCGCACCGCGACCGAAGTCGAGGCGCGGGCGGCCGCGCTCGGGTCCGGCGGTGGCGCCGTCGTGGTCGGCCTGACGCGCGAGAGTCCGTGGCGCGGCGCGGGCGTGCGCTACGGGGATCTCGTGCGCGCGGCGAGCGGAACCGAGATCGCGCATCCGCAGGCGCTCGTCGACGCGATTCGCAACGCCAGCGCGGACAGCGCACTCGAACTCGAGCTCGTGCGCGACGGCGCGCTCGTGACGCTGCGCGCGCCGCTCTCCGCGCGCGCGAGGGAACTCGCGCGAGTCTCGATTCCGCTGCTGTTCGAGTACCAAAAGCAGCGCGACCGGACCTCGTACTCGCTCCTGTTGGGCCTGTTCTCGCACGAGCGCACGACGGCCGCTTGGGAGACCACGCTCTTGTGGCTGATCCGCTTCGCCGGTGGCGATGCCGATCGACTGGAGACGATCGACGCATGAGTGCGCTGGGGATCGCGCTCGCCGCGGCGGCGCAGGCCGCGGCCGCCAAGTCGGCGGCCAAGCCGGAGTTCGCGCGCGTCGCGACGCTCGCCGTGGAGGCGGACTGGAAGCCCGTGGCCGCGCTCGTGGCGGACGTCGACGGCGACGGCGTGTCGGAGGTGGTCCTCGCCTGCTGCGCGCGGGGCAAGAGCGCTGCGCGGCGCTTGGAAATCTGGCGCGCCGCGGCGGGCTCGTACGCGCGCGCCAAGACGATCGAGCTCACGAGCGACGTGGTCGCGATCGCGACCGGCGACGTGCTCGCGGGCAACGGTGCCGAGGTGCTGGCGTTCCATGGCGGCGGCGCTTTCGCGCTCGCGCCGTTGGCGGGCGAGGCGCGCGCCGAGCGCATCGTGGAGTGCGACTTCCTGTGGCAGGTTCCCGACCCCGAGACGGTCCACGTGTGGCAGGACGGAGTGCTGGACTTGGACCTCGACGGTCTCGACGACCTCGTGCTGCCCGAGCCCGGCGGGTTCCTGTTGTGCGTCCAGCGGCGGCCGCGCCAAGCGGGCGCGTTCGGCCTCGCCAGTCGTCTGCGCGTGCCGGAGGAGGCGGACTCCGGCGGCGTGTGGGTTTCCGCGACGCGGCGCGAGGGACCGGCGGTGCGCGGGCGGCGCCAGCGGCTGTCCTACACGCTCGAGCTCTCGCAGGGCGCGGAGGAGACGCTCGGCTCGCGCCCCGCGATCCTCGCGCAGGCGAGCGAGAGCGTCAGCTCGCCGCACTTTTCCGACTGGGACGCGGACGGTGACCTCGACCTCGTCCTTCAGACCTCGCATCACCTGCACGCCTTCACGCAGGAGCGCGGGACCTTCGCGGCCGCCGCGGCGCACTCCCTCGAGCTGCCGGTCGCGGTCGACACGGCGCGACGACTCGATGCGTCCTACAGCTCGCACGCAGTCGATCTCGATTTGGATCGCCGTGCGGACTGCGTGATCTTCGCCGGCGACAAGCGCTCGGAAGACGTGCGCACGCAGGGCCTGTTCTTCACGCAGGCGGGTTCGAAGGACGGACCCGCGCCGTTCGGCGCGCAAGGGCGCCCCTCGAGCCTGCTCGTGTTCGCGGGCTTCGTCTCCGGGCCGCGCTTCGTCGATCTCGACGGAGATCGCTATCCAGAGCTGGTGCTGCGCGCCGTGCGGCCGGACCTGATCGACCAACTGCGCAGCGCGTCGTCCAAGGCCATCGACGCCGAGCTCTACATCTACCGCAACCGGCGCGGCGTGTTCTCGCGCCAGCCGGACGTGACGTGGAAGCGCACGATCCCCCTCGAGCGCTTCCAGCTCACGGCCGAGTTCTGCGGCGACCTCACGGGCGACGGCCTCTCGGAGCTGCTCGCGCGGGACGAACCCGACAAGCTGCGCGTGATGTTGCTGCGTTCCCAGGGCAGCGCTGACAAGTCGACGTGGACCCTGTTCGACAGGCCGCTGTGGGAAATCGGGATCCACGAGGATGCGACGGTCGAGGTCGTACCGGCGCGCGCGGGCGAAGCCAAGCCGAGCGTGCTCGTCATCGAGCCCACGCAGGTGCTGTTCGTGAGGTTCGGATGAGCATGCTGATGCTTGCGCTGGCGCTCCAAGCGGCCGCGCCGACCGAGACGATCGTGCTCGAGCCCAACCTCGAGCTCGCGTGCCACCGCGTGATCGATCTCGATCGCGATGGCCTGTGCGAGATCGTCGCCATCGGTCGCGACGGTCGCGTGCGCACGCTGCACCCGCACGCGCCCGGGCGCTCGGTCGGCTCGCTCGCGCTCGCGGCGCCCGTGCGCAGCTTGCTCGCGTTCGCGACCTACGCCGAGACGACCTACCTCGTGAGCCTTTCGCCCGCGGGGACGAGCGCCTACCCCGTGCTCGAGGGCGGCGAGATCTCCGCGCAGGCGCAGGTCTGGATTCCGCGCGCGCGCTTTGCGCTGCGGATCGAGTCGCCCTCGCTCGCTCCGATCGCGCAGGACGTCAACCTCGACGGTCTGGACGACATCGTCGTGCCGACCTTGAACGGAGTCGAGCTGTGGCTCGCCTCGCTCGGCACCGAGCAGCGCGTGCCCGCCTTCCGCAAGCTGGCGACGCTCTCGGTGGAGGTCTCGCGCTGGGGCAGCCACGACGCCGAGTACCTCTCCGATTCGCTCGAGAGCTCGTTCTCGATCCCCGGCCTGCTGACGCGCGACGTCAATGGCGATGGTCGCCCCGACCTGCTCGTGGAGCAGGGCAGCACGCGCGCGTTCCACTTGCAGCGCGAGGACGGTTCGTTCCCGCTCGAAGCAGACGTGGCGGTCGACCTGTCGATCTTCAAGGACACGACCGAGGCCTCTGGATTCGCCTTGGGCGGCACGCTTTCCGCCGGCGACAAGGCCACCTGCTCGAGCCGCGATCTCGATGGCGACGCCATCCCCGACTACGTGATCGGACACCGCCGCAAGGTGTGGGTGTTCCGCGGCACGAAGGAAGGCCCGCAGTTCAAGCAACCGTCCGCGATCCTCAAGACGGCCGAGGACATCACGGCGCTCGTGGTGCATCCGCTCGACGCCGACGCGCTCCCCGACCTGTTGCTCGTGAAGGTGCAGATCCCGACGCTCGCGACTCTGCTGCGCGGGCTGTTCGGCGAGTGGGACGTCCAAATGCGCGTGCTGGCGTATTCGAATGTCGGCGAGGGGCGCTTCGAGGGCACGCCGAGTCTCTCGAACGAGCTCGCGGTGCGCTTGCCGGGCATCATCGGACTGGCGAAGAACCCCGAGAAGGTGCTCGAGCGCTTCACGGACGTGGAGAAGGAGTTTCGAGCCAGCGCCCACGGTGACGTCGACGGCGACGGGCGCGAGGACGTCGTGCTGATCACGCAGGACAAGCGCCGCGTCGAGGCGTGGTTGTCGCGCGAGGGAGACGGCGAGGCCGAGCGCGGCGGACAACGCAAGCTGCGAAAATTGCTGTTCGACGAGCAGAACGCCGTGTGGGACCTCGATCGCATGGCGACCGCGCTGGGGGACTTCGTGCAACAGCGCGCGGCGCTGCTCACCGGTGGTCGCGGCGCGGATCGGTCCGCACTGCTGCGCGATCCCGACAGCGTGGAGCTCGTCAGCATGGAGTGCGCTCAGCTCGGCGCGGCGGGGGGTGAGGAAATCGTGCTCGCGTACCAGCGCAAGGGCGAGCCGCACTCGGGCTGGTTCGAGGTGCTCTCCTTCACGCCGGAGACGAAGTGACGCTCACGCGCGAGCAGGGCTGGGCGCTTGTGTGCGAGTGGACGCACGGAAAAGCGCTGGAGCGACACGGACGCGCCGTGGAACGCGTGATGCGCGCCGGCGCGCCACGCCATGGATCGGGAGCGGCCCACGTCGACTTCGTGATCTCGGCCCTGCGCCCGCACGAGCGGGAACTCGGGTTCGGCGCCGGGGATCCGAGGGCTTGAACGTGCTCGGACTCGCTCTCGCGCTGCTCCTCGCGCCGCAGGTCCAACCGACCATCTCGGTCGATCGCGACGACATCGTCGTGCGCGAATCGTGCCTGCTCGCGAGCTCTGGGCTCGCGATCGACGACGACGAACAGGACGGCATCGTGCAGATCGAGGGCGACGACCTGACCGTCACCTTCACGCGCACTGCGTTGGTCGGAGCTCCCTCCGACGCGAATCCCGACACCGTGCGCGGGATCGGCGTGCGCGTGCGCGGCAAGCGCGTGACCGTGCGCGGACTGCAGGCCGCCGGTCTGCGCTGCGCCGTGTGGGCGAGCCACGCGGATGGGCTCGTCGTCGAGGGCAGCGACCTGTCGCGCGGCTTCGCGCAGCGGCTGCACTCGACGCCGCGAGCCGAGGCGGCCTTGGACTGGCTGTGGCCGCACCACAACGACAGCAACGAATGGCTCGCGAACTACGGCGCTGGGATCTACGTCGAGGACTCGCGCGACGTGACGCTGCGTCTCAACCGCGCGCGGTCGATGCAGAATGGCATCTGTCTGCGGCGCGTGGAGGGCTCGCGCGTGTACGACAACGACATGAGCTTCCTCTCGGGCTGGGGCCTCGCGCTGTATCGCAGCTGTGGCAACACGATCTCCCGCAACAGCTTCGATTTCTGCGTGCGCGGCTACAGCCACGGGGTCTACGCGCGCGGTCAGGATTCCGCCGGCATCCTCGTGTTCGAGCAATGCAGCGACAACGTGTTCGCCTTCAACTCCGCGACGCATGGCGGCGACGGTTTCTTCGGCTATGCAGGCCACGCAGCCCTCGGAGCGCCCCAGCCCGCGGGACTGGGCTGCAATCGGAATCTGCTCTACAACAACGACTTCTCGTACGCCGCCGCGATCGGAATCGAGCTGACGTTTTCGTTCGACAACGTGTTCGCCCGCAACGTGCTCGCGGGCTGCAGCTACGGCATCTGGGGCGGCTACTCGAGCCGCTCGCAGGCGCGCGGCAACCAGCTCGTCGACAACGCGCAGGCCGGCCTCGCGGTCGAGCACGGCAGCGGCTGGTCGATCGCGGGGAATTCCTTTCGAGGCAACGCGCGCGACATCGAGCTGTGGTGGGACGACGATCGCGACCTGCTCGCGAAACCGTGGGCGAAGCTGAATCCGACCGCGAGCGAGGGTCACTCGGTGCGCCTCAACCGCTTCGAGCAAAGCGCCGTGCAGTTGGAGCTGCGTGGGCCTTGCGAGCGCATCGGCATCGACGAGCGTCAGGCCGGACTCGACCGCGCGCGCTGGAAGCTCGATCCGGCTTCGAGCGTCACCTCGGAGTTGCCCCCGGTCGCTCACCTGCCGCTGGACGAGGACGCCCTCGCGGCGCTGCCGGGCACGCGCAAGGCACTCGGCGCGCGCGCGCACCTCGCCGGTCGCGAGCACATCGTGATGACACAGTGGGGGCCTCACGACTGGGTGGCGCCGTTCCTCCAGCGCCTGCCCGACCGCGGTGGCGAGCACGTCTGGCGCTTGCTCGGTGCGGACGTCCCGATCGGCGTCGACGCGGGCAGCGCAGTGAAGGTCGCGCTCGATGCGAGCGTCGATCCCGCGCAGTACGTGCTCGGTGCTCGCGGTCTTGGCGAGGCGTTCGAATACGTCCTGCGCGTGCGCGTGAGTGACGGCACGCTGGAGGGACGCGGCGTGCTGGTGCCGTGCAATTGGTCGGTCACGCTGGGGAGCTATGCGACGGACCCGCGCGACGATGTCGAGCGCTGGCGCAGCGAGGTGGAGCGCGGCGTGCGGGTGGACTTGCCGTCCCTCGATCTGGCCTTCGGCGCGGACGGACCCTCCGAGCTCGCGTTCATGCCGGAGTCGCTGCGAGCCGCGGCGCTGCCGCGCGAGCGCTTTGGCACCCTCGCGTCGACGCGCGTCGGCTTGCCCGCGGGCAAGTGGCGGCTGGAGTGCTGGTCCGACGACGGCCTGCGCGTGCGCGTCGACGGTCGTCTCGCGATCGACAACTGGACGCACCACGCTCCCACGCTCGACACGGCCGTGCTCGAGTTCGAGGCGCACGCCGACCATGCGATCGAGGTCGAGCACTTCGAGCTCGACGGCTGGGCCACGCTCTCGCTGCGCATCGAACGCGCGCCGTGAGGCGTGCGCGGGCGACTCAACGCGCGCGAGCGAGGACGGCGCGGCTCACGGCCTCGGCGACGATGCGCGCGCCCTGCGGCGTGAAGTGCAAGTAGTCGTAGTAGTTCGCGAGGTTGGGCGCCACGAGCGGCCGCAGGTCGAGTTCCTCGACCCCAAGCCGCCGCGCGGTGGCGGCCGCGCGCTCGTCGAGCCGCGTGAGCAGGCCGCGCACGAGCGGATGCGTGTAGTACTCGCTGGTCTTCTCGACGTAGGGCCGTCCGATGCAGAAGTTCCACATCACGGCCTCTTCGGCGGCGCCCAGCTCCGTGTCGAACCACGGCTGGCGCACCACGATCACGCGCGCGCCCCGCTTGCGACACAGCTCGATCATCGCAGACAGGTTGGCCTCGAAGCGCGCGAGCATCGGCTCGGGATCCGGCGTGCTGTCGATCCAGCGCGCCGCGTTGCGTCGGCGCTCGCGCAGTTCGACGAGCTTGGAGCCTGAGCGCTCGCGGATGCGCGGCGCACGCGCACGCCGCGTCAGGCGGGAGATCAACTGACGCAGCGCCCAGTCCGTGGGTTTCCAGCCGAAGCGTCGTTCGCAGTGTTCGTCGAACATGTAGTCGAGGCCGAAGCGGGCTTCGCTCAGCGGCACGGGGCAGCGCTGCTCCATCCACGTCACGGCGTCGGAAGCTCCGACCATCAAGAGCACCAAGTCGAGCGACTCATAGCGCGGCAAGACGCGCTGCAGCATCGTGAGGATCGTCTCGCAGGGCACCAGAGAGCGCGCGATGTTGCCCACGTGCACGCTGCGCGCACCGAGCTGCGCGAGCGCCGCGCGCTCGCGCAGCAGGGACTGCAGCACGCCCGGCCACGAGCTCGGCTGGTCGAGGAGGTAGCCCTCGGCCGCGCTTCCGCCCGCGACGAGCACGCGGAACAACCCTTGGCGTTGTGCGCCGAGCTCGTCGCCGCGCTCGCCTTGTGCGTTGATCTCGAAGCGCACGAGCGGCTCGAGCGTCGGCAGCGACGTGAGGTCGATCTGCATGCGCGTTCGCTCGTGCGGGCGCCAGACGAAGTAGGTGCCGCTCGCGCGCACCCAGGCGCGCGAGGCGAGTTCCGCCGCGGCGAGCGCGGCTGCCGCGCAGGCGGAGAGTTCGACGAAGTTCACGAGCGACCTCCGCGTCGCGCGAGCGGGCCGGGCAGCGTGATCCACGGGTCGTCGCGCAGCAAAAAGCAGACCCACACGACGCCGAGCGCCGCCGTGCAGAGGGCGCCACCGGCGAACAGCTCCCACCAAGTGTCGATCGTCACCAGCTCCTTGTAACCGAGCACGAGCGCGACGGCTGGCAGCGCGCCGAGCAGCGGGCGAGCGAAGCCGTAGCTCAAGAACTCGCGCGCGGGGACGCCGAGTTCGCGGCAGGCGAGCGACGCGACGAACAGCGAAAAGGCGAGGTTGGGGAGCGCGGTGCCGAGCGCCACGCCGATCAGCTCGAACGGGCCCACGAGCGCGATCGAGAGCGCGACGTTGACCGCGCCCATGACGAGCAGCCCGACGGCCGGCTTGAGGGGTTGGCCGAGCCCCATGAGGATCGGCAGCGACACGCCGCGGATGGGGAGGTACACGAGGAACGAGGCCATCAGGACGCGCAGGACGGACGTCGCCGCCCCCGCGAGCTCGGAACCGACCCACAGCGAGAAGAATTCGTGGGCGAACAACAGCAGGAAGGTGCCGATGGTGAGCACGAGCAGGAACGAGATGCGCGTCCAGCGCAGCAGCACGGGCCGCAGGTCCGCGAGCTTGCCGCTCGACTTGAGGCGCGTGGCGGCGGGCATCACGACGGCGCCGATGCCGATCACCAAGCCCGTGAGCGGCTCGAAGAACTTGTTGCCCAGATCGAACTGCGTGGTCGCTTGGGCATCGAGCCAGTGGCCGATCACGAGCGCGTCACAGCGAAACGCGAGCAGCGTCCCGACGTTGAGCAGCATCGCGAACACGCTGAAGGACAGGATTCCGCGCACCAGCGAGCGGTCGAAGCTCGCGAGCGAGAAGCGCACTCCCGCGTGTCGGCGCGCGATCGCCAGCCAGGCGAGCGCGAACTCCAGCACCATCGTCGCGACGAGGATCCAGGCGAGCGTCGCGAGATCCGGCGAGCGCGGCAGCAGCGCGACGGTCAGGCCCGCGCGCGCGAACAGCTCGAGGGCCATGATGCCGTTGCGGACCGTGAAGTCCTCGTGTGCTTCGAGCACACCGTAGGGCAGTCGCAGCACGAACGCCGCGGCCACCTGAACGGCGGCCAGCACGAAGGCGAGTTGCGCGGCCGCGCGCTCGTCGGGGGTGAGGCCCGCTCCCAAGGCGCCGTCGAGATAGCCGTGCTCGAAGGCCGCGAGTTGCGCCCACCCGAGGGCGAGCGCCGCCGCTCCCATCGCGAGCGTGATCGCCAGGCAGGTCGAGATGGCGCGGTTGACGCCCGCGAGGTCGCCTCGACCGCGCGCCTCCGCGATCGACTTCACCGAGGCCATCGGCACGCCGAGCACGAGCAGGCGCAGCACGCCGGTCAACGACACCACCGTGACCCACACTCCGTTTTGATCCGCGCCGAGCGTGCGCAGCGTGAACGGCGTGAGGAACATGAGCACGACGATCTGCAGCGCGCTCAACGCCCAGTTCGAGCTGATGCTGCGGATCATCGCGCGGCTCCGCGGTAGGTCCGCTCGAGCCGAGCGCTCGCGCGGAGCTGCCGGTGGGCGCAAGGCCCTCGGGAGGGACGACTGTGGAACGGGCGTCTGCGGTTCGACATGGGCGGGCGCTCAGCGTGGGGCGCTTGGAAGCTCGCGCGGCCGCAGCGCGGGCAGGGCCTCGGCGATCCAGTCCGCGAGCACGGCGTAGCCTTCGTCGGAGAGGTGCAGGGAATCGGTGGAACAAGCCTCCGACAGGGCGCCGCTGGGCAGGGCGAGTGGCGCTCGGGCGGTCTCGACGAACATCGCGCCGCGCGCGCGGGCGTGGGCGGCGAGGTGCGCGTTGAGGCGCGCGAGCGCGGCGACGCGCTCGGGCGGCATCGCGCGCTCGGGCAGCAGGCCGAGCACCGCCAGCTCACAGCTCGGACGCTCGCGGACGATCAACTCGAGCAGGCGGTCGATCCGATCGACGAGCGCGTCGACCTCCGCGCTCGCGGAGCGTCGGAAGTCGATCGACCCCGCGTAGAGCACCAGCGCCTGCGCATCGGAGGGGACGCAGGAGAGCGTCCGCGCGGCGAGGTCGGCGAGGGGCTCGTTGCCGATGCCGCGCTCGAGCGAAGCCGCGAGCGGAAACCAGCGCGCGAGGTCGAAGCGTTCGATGGTCGAGGAACCGAGGAACACGAATGCTCGCGGCGGCGGCACCTGCTGGGAGAACTCCGCCAGACGCCGTGCGCGGTCGCGCTCGTAGCGCGCCGAGTGGCCCTGCTGGCCGAGCATCCGCCGCAGCCGCCATCCGCCCGGCACCCAGCCCTGCCATGCGGCCGTCAGCGTGGAGAGGACGACGAGCAACAGCAGAGCGATCGAGCGGACGCGGGGCATCGGCGTGCCGAGCAACTTCGCACCCGCGGCGCCCGAGTTCCAGCGTCGCGCCCCTTGGAAACGCGGTCGGCTCTCGCCAACATCCTCACCCCATGTCTGAATCTCGGAACTCTGCGGCGCCATGACCGCCGCCATTTCCATTCGCGGCGTCGAGAAGCGCTTCGGCGAGCGCGTCGCCGTCGAGGGGCTCGACTTGGAGATCGCCCGCGGCTCCCTGTGCGGCGTGCTCGGCCCCAACGGCGCTGGGAAGAGCACCACGATCCGCATGGTGCTCTCGATCCTCTATCCCGATCGCGGGACGATCGAAGTCCTCGGCGGCAACGCGCTCGCGGCCAAGGAACGCATCGGCTACCTGCCCGAGGAGCGCGGCCTGTATCGCACGATGCGCGTGGGCGAGTACCTCGCCTTCATCGCGCGCCTCAAGGGCGTGCCGCGCGCGGGCCTCGCGGCGCGCGTGCGCGATTGGCTCGAGCGCATCGAGCTCGGGGGCGTCGAGCACCGGCGCTGTCAGGAACTCTCCAAGGGCATGCAGCAGAAGGTGCAGTTCATCGCGGCCGTCGTGCACGAGCCCGAGCTCTTGATCCTCGACGAGCCCTTCTCGGGCCTCGATCCGGTCAACGCGGTGGTGCTCGACCGCCTCGTGAGCGATCTGCACCGCGAGGGACGCACGATCCTGTTGTGCACGCACCAGATGCAGCAAGCCGAGCGCTGCTGCGAGCGACTCGTGCTGATCCACCGCGGCCGCAAGCGCCTCGACGCGACGCTGCCGGAAATCCACGCGCGCTTCGATCCGCGCACGCTGGCCTACGAACCGCTCGAGCTCGGCACGTGCAGCGAGGCAGCGCTGTCGGCCCTGCCCGGCGTGCAACGTGCGAGCCGCGCGCGCGATGGACGCGGATTCACGCTCGCGCTCGGCGAGACGGCGCGCCCCGACGAGCTGTTCGAGCTGCTGTTGCGTCGCGGACCGGCGCGGCGCCTCGAGCTCGAGCGCGTGAGCCTCGAGGACGTGTTCGTGCGCGTCGTGAGACAGGTGGATGGAGAGAGCGCCGCCGAGGATGCGCGCAAGGAGCTCGAGCATGGCAAAGGTGACTGAGATCGCCGTGCGGGAGTTCCGCACCACCGTGCTCACCAAGGCGTTCCTGCTCGCCGCGATCGTGCTGCCGGCGATTTTCTGGGTGCTCGCGCTCGCTCTGCCGTTCCTGCTGCGGCCTTCGCACAAGCCGCTCGTTGGCGCGCTCGCGGTGGTCGATTTCGACGCTCGACTTGCCGCGGCGGTCGAACAGGAATTCGACGGCGAGCGACTCCTGCGCGAGCGAGAGCGGCGCATCGCGGAGCTGCAGCGCAAGCTCGAGGGCGTGCTGCCCGATCCGGTGCGCGAGCTGCTGGAAGGACAGGCTCAGGGCATGCTGTCCGCGCCCGCGCCGGTGGTGCGCGTGGAGTCGAGCGTCGATCCCTCGGCGCTGGAGGACTTCCGCCGCCGCGTGCGAACCGGCGAGCTGCTCGCCTGCGTGCGCTACGAGCGCGGGGTCCTCACGCTGGAACCGGAGTCCAATCGCTTCGACCTGTTCCTGCGCGAGGGGCTGACCCGTCAGCAGGTGGACGACCTCCAGAGCGCGCTCGGTCGCGCGGTCGTCACGGCTCGCGCCGCGGCGGTCGGCCTCGACATCGCACAGGCGCGCGCGGTGCTCTCCTCGCCCGTGCCGGTCGCGATCACGCTGCGCGAGGACGGCCTCGACGTGCGGGAGAACCAGCTCGCGAAGATGTTCGTTCCGCTCGCGTTCATGCTGCTTCTGTGGAGCAGCGTGTGGGTCACGGGCAACTACCTGCTGACGTCGACCATCGAGGAGAAGTCCAACCGCGTGATCGAGGTGCTGCTCTCGGCCGTGAGCCCCCTCGAACTGCTCGCCGGCAAGGTGATCGGTCAGTGCGCGGTGGGCGCGCTGATGCTGGGGATGTACTCGGGCGTCGGGCTGAGCGCGGCCTCGAGCTTGGGCTACGCGCACCTCGTGCCACCGGACAGGCTCGTCTACCTCGGCGTGTACTTCGTGATGGCGTTCCTGATGGTCGCGGCGACCATGGCCGCCATCGGCGCCGCCGTGAGCGAGCTGCGCGACGCGCAGACCTTGCTCGGACCGGTGACGTTGCTGTTCACCCTGCCGTTGTTCTCGTGGTTCTTCGTGACGGAGAACCCCGACAGCGTGTTCGCGCACACGATCTCGTACATCCCGCCGATGACGCCCTTCGCGATGGTGCTGCGCGTGGCGTCGGTCGAGTCCGTGCCGCTGTGGGAGATCGCGCTCACCTCGCTGGTCGGCTTCGGCGGCGTGATCGCCATGGTGTGGGCAGCCGCGCGCATCTTCCGCGTCGGCATTCTGATGACGGGCAAGTCGGCGACGCCCGCCGAGTTGTGGAAGTGGGTGCGCCGACCCTAGGCGGAGCGCGCGACGAACTTTCTCTCCTCGGAGCGGCTGGACAGACTTTCCGTTTCAGGGCTGAAGCGCCGTAGTTTCGGCGGCCGATACGCCCCCGTCATGGAGAGGCGCGCGCTGCTCGAGGCCTTCGGCGATCGGATCTCGCTGCCGTCGCTGCCCGAAGTGGTCCTGCGCATCAACACCGCCATCGAGGATCCCTCGATCGGAGCGGCGCAGATCGGCCGCATCGCCGCCGAGGATCCTGCGATCACTGCGCGCGTGCTGCGGCTCGCCAACTCGCCCTTCTACGGCCTGCGCGAGCCCGTCACGAGCGCCGAGCGCGCGGTGACGGTGATCGGGGCGCGCGCGCTGCGCAACGTCGCCATGCAGTGCTCGATCGTGAAGCGCTACGAGCACCTGCGCGAGTTGAGCGAGTTCGACCTCGACGGGCTGTGGCGGCACGTCGTGCTGACCGCGCGGCTCGCGCACGCCATCGGCTTGGCGTCCGCTCGGCGCTGCCAGCTCAACCCCGACGACCTGTATGCCTGTGGCCTGCTCCACGACGTCGGCAAGGTCGTGATCCTCGACGCGCGCACCGACGAATACCTCGAGTGCTTGCGCATCTCCAGCCGCACCGGCGCGCCGCTGCACGACGCCGAGCGGCAGATCTTCGGCTTCTCGCACATCGAGGTCGGTGCGTTGCTCGCGCGCGAGTGGCAACTGCCGGAGAAGGTCGCGCACGCGATCGAGTTCCACCACGGTCCGACCCGCGCCATCCACGAGCATTCCCACGTGGGCGTGGTGGCGATCGCCGATCAGCTCGCCTACCGCGAGGGAACCGAGACCTTCGACTCCACGCTGGCGCGCCTGGGCAAGGTCGCGGAGCGCTGCCTCGGCATCGCTCCGGCGACTTTTTCCAGCCTCGCGGAAACCGTCCGCGGAGCCGACGTCGAGGCGCTCGGATAGGACGCGGTTTGCGCCAGCTCGGCTCAAGAACGCGGCTCCGGCGCGACGATTTCCTGCCTCGGTCGCGCCCTCGGCGGGGCATGACATCTCACCTAGGCACCGCTACGCTCTCCCGCCGAGGTCGCGGCTTCGACGACGCCGCACCTCTCCCTCCACAGAAAGCAGCAGAGCGATGAGCTTCCAGACCGGCGGCAGCTTCGGCGGTTCGCCCAAGGACCTCTTCACTCCCGCCCAGATCCAGCACTTGATGCGGGTCGAGTTCGACCGTGCTCAGCGCTACCGGTACCCGCTGGTGATGCTGGTCATCGGTGTCGATCGGCTGGCCCAGCTGCAGGACCTGTACGGAGCCGAGGTCAAGGACGAGATCCAGCGCGGCGTGGCCGGAGTGCTGCGCACCTCGACGCGGGCCTCCGACTCGCTCGGCTACCTCATCGACGACAAGATCGTCGTGCTCGTTCCGCACACGCCGTCCTCCGGCGCCGCGGTGGTCGCGCGCCGCGTGATCGAATCCGTGCGCAACCTGCGCTTCGATTGCGATGGTCGCACGACGCGCGTGACCGTTTCGATCGGCGGGGCCCACAACAATCGCAAGGGCGAGCTCGCGTTCGGCACGCTGCTCGAAGTCGCCGAAGCCGGCCTGCGCGTGGCGCGCGAGGGCGGCGGCAACCGCTACGTGCACAGCGACTTGTACGAGTTCTTCGAACGCAAGCGCTCGCAGGAGGCCGCGCGCATTCCGCCGCCCCTGCCTTCGACGCCCGGCGGCGAGGTCGCACTCGGCGCCTTGGGCGATCGCATTCGCGAGCTTTTCGGGCTCGGTCAGGGCGATGACGATCTGCTCGGCCGAATCCAGCGCGAGGTGGTGGCGAGCGCGCTGCGCGAGGTGCACGAGCAGGTCCGTCGCACGCTCCCGAGCGAGACGCGCGAGCAGGCCGAGCGCATCGAGTTGCTCGAGCGTCGCATCGCCACGCTCTCCGAGTCGCTCGGCATGACCGAGGCCGAGCTGCGGCGCGTGCTCGCGCAGCGCCCGACCGACTCCGGCGTGGCTTCGGCGTACAAGAACGTGCAAGGTTTGTCGGCGGCCGCCGTGCAGGCCGAGCTCAAGAAGGCCTTGATGTCGAAGATCTTCGAGGCCAATGTGGAGTTGCAGCGCCAGCTTTCCGCACAGCCGAAGTCTCCGAGCTAGGCACGGCTCCCGCGTCCCTCGTCCCATTCCTCGCAGGCCCTCCTCACGCCATGTCCGCCCTCCAGCCCCCCTCCAAGCCCCAAGGCGTCCTGTACCTCGGCATCGACCTCGGCACGTCGCGCACTTCGGTGTCGGCCTCCAACGGCGTGCGCGAGACCATCGCGTCGTACGTCGGCTATCCCAAGGACGTCGTGGCGCGCAAGCTGCTCCACAAGGACGTACTTTTCGGCGACGAGGCGCTCGAGAAGCGCCTGAGCCTCGACTTCTACCGACCGCTCGGCCACGGCGTGATCAAGTCCGGCGAGGGCGGCGACAGGAACTTGAAGGCGGCGGCCGACCTGATCGGCGAGATCATCCGTCGTGCGCGCCCGCGCGCCGACGAGCTGGTGTACGCCGTGATCGGCGCTCCGGCACAGGCCCAGATTCACAGCAAGAAAGCGATCCTCGACGCGGCGCGCCAGCACGTGCACAGCGCCATGATCTGCTCGGAGCCGTTCTCGGTGGCCTACGGCCTCGACATGCTCGACGACACCTTGGTGATCGACATCGGCGCGGGCACGACCGACTTCTGCCGCATGCGCGGCACGATGCCCGAGGACGCGGATCAGGTGACCAACACCTTCGCCGGCGACCACGTGGACGAAGAGCTCGCCCGCGCGATCCGCGCCAAGTATCCCGACGCGCAGTTCACCACCCGGATGATCAAGCAGATCAAGGAAAAGCACTCGGGCGTGGCGGACCAGATGTTGCCCGTGGTCGTGCAGCTGCCGGTCAAGGGCAAGCCGACCTCGTTCGACATCACGAACGAGATCCGCATGGCGTGTCGCTCGATCGTCCCGCCGATGGTCGACGCGCTCACGGAGCTGATCGGCAACTTCGACCCCGAGTTTCAGGAGCGCCTGAAGAACCGCGTCCTGCTCGGCGGCGGCGGCAGCATGATCAAGGGCCTCGACGTCGAGCTCGAGCGGCAGATGCAGGAGCGACTCGGCGGCGGCAAGGTGCTGCGCGTCGAGGAACCGATCTACGGCGGCGCGAATGGCGCCCTGAAGATCGCCCACGACATGCCCGCGGAGTTCTGGGAGCAGCTGCGCTAGTCCGCGGCCCTGCGGCGCGGATCGCGACCGCGCGCTAGGCTTGGCGGGCGATGATCGCTCGCGCCCTGCTCGTGCTCTCGGCTCTCGCCAGCGAGGGCCGACTCGACGCGCGGGACTGGAGTCCGCTCGACGTCGACGAGGCGTGGCGTGCGTGGGTCGAGGCGGGCGGTCGCGCGTCCCACGAGACGTGAGCCTTCACGAGCGATGAAGCTGCGCTTTCCCGAGACGCTCGTGCTCACCGCCGCGCTGGTCGTGGCGGCGCAACTCGCGACGTACGTGCTCGGCGCGGGCGAGTTCGAGCGCGTCGTGGTCGAGGGGCGGGCCCGCGTGGTGCCCGGAACCTTCCATGCAGTGCAGGTCGCGTCCCTGCCGTGGCACGCGGCGCTGACGCGCATTCCCAAGGGGCTCGAGAAGGCCGCGGAGGTGATCTTCTTCGTGCTGCTCTGCGGCGGCGTGATCGGCGTGCTGCGCGCGAGCGGAGCCGTCGATGCGCTGCTCGCTCGGGTGCTCGCGCGCCTTGGGGGACGACCGGTCCTGCTCGTCGGCGGCATGACGGCGGTGCTGTCGCTGGGCGCCGCGACGATCGGCATGGCCGAGGAGTACGTCCCGTTCGTGCCGATCCTCGCGGGCGCGTGCGCGGCGCTGGGCTTCGACGCGATCGTCGCCGTCGGGATCGTGTACGTCGCCTGCGGCATCGGCTACGCAGCCGCGCCGCACAATCCGTTCACGGTGCTGATCGCGCAGCGCATCGCGGGGCTCGAGCCCAACTCCGCGGCGGGATTCCGCTGGGGCCTGTGGATCCTCGCGCTCGTCGTCGGCATCGCCTACCTCGTCCGCTACGCGCTGGGAGTGCGCCGCGATCGCTCGCGCAGCTTGCTGTCCGGCGTCGAGCCGTGGCAGCCGCCCGCGGGCGACGCACCGACGCTGCGCGCGGGACGGCTCGCGCTGCTCGGCGCCTTCGTCGCGGGCATCGTGGTGTTCGTGTGGGGCTGTGCCGCGCACGAGTGGGGGCTCGGCGAGCTCTCCGCGGTGTTCCTCGCGCTCGCGCTCCTCGCCATCCCGCTCGGCTCGCTCACTCCCAATCGCGCCGCGCGCGAGTTCAACGCCGGTGCGGCGGAGATGACGAGCACCGCGCTCTTGATCGGCTTCGCGAAGACCATCCAAGTGTTGCTCGACGAGGGCAAGGTGATCGATGCGGTCGTGGCGGGCCTCGCGACTCCGCTCGAAGGCCTGTCCCCCGACTGCGCGGCGGTCGGGATGCTCGGCGTCCAGAGCGTCACCAATCTGTTCATTCCCTCCGGCTCGGCTCAGGCCTCGGTGACGATGCCGCTGATGGCGCCGCTCGGCGATCTCGTCGGCGTCTCGCGGCAGGTCGCGGTGCTCGCGTTCCAGTGCGGCGACGGGCTCACGAACATGCTCATTCCGACCAACGCCGTGCTGATGGGCGTGCTCGCGCTCGCCCGCGTGCCCTACGTCGCGTGGCTGCGCTTCATCGCGCCGCTCGCGGCGCTGCTGTTCGCGTTGTTCGCGCTCGCGCTGGTGGTCGCCAACCGAATGGGAGTGTGAGCGTGGCGGGACCTCCTTCGATGCTCGTCTTCTTCCGTCGCGCGCTGCGCAAGCGCTGCCCGCAGTGCGGAGCAGGCGCGCTGTTCCGTGCGTTCGCGCGTCTGCACGAAACGTGCGGGAGCTGCGGGCTGCGCTACCGGCGCGAGAGTGGCGCGCAGACCGGCGCGATGTACTTCTGCGCGGCCGTGACGGAGATTTTCGCCGCGGCGCTCGCGCTTTGCCTGTACTTCCTGACGGACTGGAGCCAGTCCGTCGCGCTGTGCGTGGGGACCGCGCTCGTGCTCGGCTTCAGCTACCTGTTCTTGCCGGTGTCCATGGCTTGGTGGACGGCGGTCGAGTATGCGACCGACGTCAGCAACGGCGAGCCGTGGGTCAAGCCGCGGCCGTAGCGGGTTGGACGTGCAGGTGGCGCGCGCGCCACGCGAGCCACAGGGTCTGCGCGAGGTTGCCGAGGGTCATCATCGCCGACGCGGCTGGCAGTCCTTGGAAATGCGAGAACCTCACGCACAGCGCGAGCCCGAGCGTGGTCACGCCGAGGGAGAGCGCGACCGATTCGGTGACGGCGCGCGTGTGGTGCGCGCGCACGAGCAGGCCGCCGTAGAAGCTCTGCATCACGCTCAGGGCCGGCAGCGCGAGCGCGAAGGTCATGGCCGAAGCACCCAAGATCGCGAGCTGTGGATCGAGGTCGTTCCAGCCCTCGAACCAGAGCATGGCGAGCGGCGAAAACGTGACCAGCGCGAGCAAGCCGGAGGCGAAGAGGGCGAGCTTGAAGCTGAAGGCGCGCAGCGCCGCCACGGCCGTGTTTCCGACCGCGAGCGCCACGACCACCTCGTTGAACGCGAGCCCGAGGGCGCGGAAGAGGAACACCGCGCCGTGGTAGGCCGGCCAAGTGGCGAGTGACTCCAGCGGCGACGGCAGGCGCGACATCGCGGCCGAGCCGATGGGCTGGCCGATCAGGGTCACCAGCGGCGTGAGCGCGAGCGGCAGGTAGAAGCTCGCGAAGGCGGGCCACGAGAGCGCCGCTTGCGCGGGTGAGTGCCACAGGCGTTCGCGCAGCACGGGCTGCACGCGCAGGCCGATGAAGAGTGCCTCGCTCACCACGCCCGCGGACACGGCGCAGGCCCCGACCACGATGCCCGGCCAGTCTCCGACGAGCAGGCCGAACGCGAGCGCGATCAGGTTGGCGAGGATGCGCACCGCCGTGCCGAGCGTGATCGCGCGCGAGTGGCCGAAGCGGATCAGCACGCCCTGTTGGAAGCGGCGGTAGGCGATCGACCACGTCCACGGCAGCATCAACTGGAAGCCGAGCCGACCGGGCTCGATCACGGACTCTGGGGCACCGATCACCGAGCGCGCGATCGCGTCGAACAGCGGGGTGAAGGCGACGAGCGCGTGCAGGGCCGTCAGCGCGGCTCCGGCGCGCAGCATGAAGCTGCGCACACGTTCGTAGCTCTGCCGGTCGTGGCACAGGGCCGTCGACGCGGACAAGAGCATGATGATCGGAGCTTCGATCGTGAGCGCGATGGGGAACACGAGCGAGCCCCAGGCCGCCAAGTTGCGCTCCGAGTCGTCCAAGCGTGCGACGACCGCGGAGAACAGCGGCAGTTCCGCCCCCATGAGCAGCCAGCTCGCGGCGAGCGGCCACCACAGGCGCAGGATCGAGCGCGCACACAGCGCGTGGGAGGAGTCGGTTCGGTCGGACACGGCCTGTCGTGGGTCAGAGGGGATTTTGGCACATCCAAGGTCTTTACCGGCGGGGTTGGATGTGGACAATCCGCGGCCCGAAAGGACTTCACATCTCCATGACCTACGTCGTTGCCGAACCCTGCGTCAAGTGCAAGTACACCGATTGCGTCGATGTCTGCCCCGTCGACTGCTTCTACGAGGGCGAGAATTTCCTCGTCATCAACCCTGACGAGTGCATCGACTGCGGCGCCTGCGTGCCCGAGTGCCCGACCGAGGCGATCTTCAGCGAAGACGATCTGCCCGAGAAGTGGGCGGAGTACAAGGAGCTCAACGAGACGCTCGCCTCGAAGTGGCCCGCGATCGGCTCCAAGAAGGACGCGCTGCCCGAGGCGGAGGAATTCAAGAACGTCGAGAACAAGCGCGATCTGCTCTCGGAGAAGCCTGCCTAGGTCGGACAGCTCCGCCCTCGCTCCTGCCGTGCTTTCCGCGGCCAGCGCGCGGTCCCGAGCGGGGCCGCGCGCTGGCCGCCGGTGTCGCTGCTGCCGCGGCTGCTGCCGCGGCTGCTGCCGCG
>VGZD01000068.1 GCA_016872715.1 Planctomycetota bacterium | reverse complement strand
TGACGCGGGGAGTGACGCGGGGAGTGACGCGGGGAGTGACGCGGGGAGTGACGCGGGGAGTGACGCGGGGCGGGACGCGGGGCGGGACGCGGGGCGGGAATCCGCGAGGCCCGCGGCCGGTAGGAGTTCGCGGGTAGGATCCACGATCCCAAGACCCACGCCGTCGCGTCCGGCACCTTCGATCCCAGACCGGCCTCGTGCGGGACCTTCGCACGCAGGGCGGGAGCGGAGGTCGCAGCACACCGAGCCGCGCGGGCAGCGCGGCTGAGAGCTACCCATGAACGTTCCGACCCAGCTTGCGCCGCTCGTCCGCGGCGTTCACCACATCGCCATCGTCGTGCCGTCGATCGCCGAGGCTCGCCAGACCTACGAGGGCGTGTTCGCTCTGGCGGCGAGCGAGCAAGAGTTCGTGGCGGACCAGAGGGTGAATGTGCTCGTCATGTACGCGGGGGCGCAGCGCATCGAACTCGTCGAGCCCGCGTCGAGCGACTCGCCCGTGTCCAAGTTCCTCGCCAAGACTGGTGGTGGGCTGCACCACGTCGCCTACAAGGTCGACGACGTCGCCGCCGCGCTCGGTGTGCTCAAGGCCGCTGGCTTGCGGTTGATCGACGAGACCCCGCGCCCGGGCGCGCACGGAACGACGGTCGCGTTCGTGCATCCCGCAGCGACGGGAGGCGTGCTGACCGAGCTCGTGCAGGATGCCGAGCACGGGCCGGACGCCGCGCGCGGGCGCTAGCGGCGGCGCGGCGCGCGATTGCGTCCGAGCCCCGCGCGCGCGGAATCGAATCAAGGGCGCGTGGTGAACTGCAGCCCGTTGGAGAGATTGGTGGTGCCCGGCGCGGGCGGGTCGCGCAGCCATGCTTGCGCGTAGACGACCTGTCCAGCGGAGAAAGGCTGGCCGAGGGCTCCCGGGCGCGTCGAGAGGAAATTGAGCCAGTCGACCGAGAACGAGCCGTTGCAGAGGTTGGTCGTGCCGCCGGAGTTCAGGGAGTTGAGGCGCTGCGTGGGCGACTTCACGCACAAAAAGCTCGTGCTGCCCGGGGCCCAGACGGCGGAGTGCGGCGCGCTGATGCCATAGAAAATCAGGCCGGTCTTCTGGCCTTCGACGCTGAGCGTCGAGAGCGTGAAGCCAGAGTTCGCGGCGACGCTCGGGTTGCCGCTCGCGCTCATCGTCGGCAGGCAGCCGTTGGTGGTCGTGCCCGCGGTGCAGTAGGTCGTGGCGACCGCGCACGAGTTGCTGAACAGGCACGCGACCCACTCGGGGTGATCGACGAACGGATTGCGGTTGCCTTGGAAGGAGTAGACGACGTCGTTCTTGCGCCGCTCCCATGCATCCGGCGGGTCCTGCTGGTGCCACTGCAGCAACACGGACTTCATGCCCATGTAGGCGACCGAGACGTTGTTGCCCGTGGAGGAGTTCGCGATCAGCGACTGCGTGTCGGTGACGATCAGGTCGGGCTCGGCGCAGCCCGTGACGCCGTGGGAACCGCCGTTGTAGCGCACGTCGGCGTACAAGATCGCGCGCGCCACATCGCCGCGGCGTGCGCTCCACACTTCCCAGCCATGGGTGACCGTCGTGCCGCTGCCCCAGTTCGAGTTGCCCGGATACGCACCGGATCCGCCGCCGACGCCGGCGTTGGCCACCGTGGTGAACTCCTGACAGCCGGAGCAGGCGCGGTAGGGAGCGTTGCCACGGTCGGTGTTGTACTGGATGTCGCACACGAACAGCATGTGGCAGTCGGTGTACGGGTAGTTGCACCCGCCATCGACCGGGAAACCGTAGCTGTTCGGCCAAGTGTGCTCGCGGTTGTAGAAATTGTTGCCGCCGCTCTGCTTGGCGAGCGAGGTGTTCTTGTAGAGGTCGAGCACGCGCGAGCTGCTGGTCGGGTCCTCGCAGGCCGAGTTGAGCACGTCCCACGTGTCGGTGCCGCTCGCCGTGTAGGAGATGCGCACGTGGTCGTCGATGAGCGCGTGCAGGGTGTTGCGCAGCGTCGTGGGGTTCGTGGGGTCGACCGAGTTGTAGTAGCCGCTCGGCGCCTGCGCGAGCAGCGGCGAGGCGCCGAGCGCGCAGGCCGCGAGCAGGGGGATGCAACGGCAAAACGGGGGTGTCATGGGCTCTTCTGACCCCCGGCGCGGCCAAAAAGGTTCGGCAAAAAAGCCGCTCGGGAGGCCTTCCTAGCGCAGAATTCTATCACCCTCCGCGCGTCGGGCACGGTCGAGGGCGTCGCGGACCGCGCAGGCGAGCTGGGCGGGTGCGAAGGGCTTCTGCAGGAAGCTGGAGCGCGGCAGTTCCGTGGCGACGTTGCGCGGGCCGGTGTCGGAGTAGCCGGACATGAACAGCACCGGCAAGTCCGCGCGGTGAGCGCGCAGGGCCAGCGCCAGCGTCGGTCCGTCCATCCGCGGCATCACCATGTCCGTGACGAGCAAGTGCAACTGCTCGTGCGCGTGCGTGCGCTCGAGCGCCAGCGCGGCCGGACCGTGGGCGGCTTCGAGCACGCGGTAGCCCTGCGCTTCGAGCACCTGTCGCACGAGGCCGCGCACGAGGTCCTCATCTTCGACGAGCAGCAGCGTCTGGGGTCCGCCCATCGAGCGCGCGTCGTGGCCGCGCTCGGTGCACGACTCCGCCTTCTCGTCGGTGGCAGGCAAGTAGATGCGCGCCGTCGTGCCCTTGTCAGGCTCGCTTTCCAATTCGATCGCGCCGGCCGACTGGCGCACGATGCCGTAGGCGGTGGCGAGTCCCAGTCCGGTGCCTTGGCCCACGCCCTTGGTGGTGAAGAACGGTTCGAACGCGTGCGCGCGCACGAGGGGGGCCATGCCGATGCCCGTGTCGACGACTTCGAGAATCGCGCAGCGTCCCTCGGGCAGCTCGAGTGCCGCGCCCGAGCGCTCGGCGCCGAGCAGCGCCGAGCGCGTGCGCAGCGTGAGGCGGCCGCCGCGCGGCATGGCGTCCTTCGAGTTGACGGCGAGGTTGATCAGCACCTGTTCGAGCTGGATCGGGTCGGCTCTCACCGTGCACAGGCCCGCGTCGAGCTCGAGGCGCAGCTCGATCGTTTCGCCGATCACGCGCCCCAACAGCGCGGCGGCCTCGGAGACGACCCGGTTGAGATCGAGCGGCACGAGCTCCATGCGCTGCTTGCGACTGAAGGCGAGCAATTGGCGCGTCAGTGCGGCCGCGCGCTCTCCCGCGCGGCGAATCTCGCCCGCGGTCGAGCGCACCGTGAGGGCGGAGTCGGAGCCGAGCTCGAGAATCTCGCAGTAGCCCACGATCACCGTGAGCAGGTTGTTGAAGTCGTGGGCGATGCCGCCGGCGAGCTTGCCGATGGCTTCCATCTTCTGCGCTTGCAGCAGCGCCGCTTCGCTGGCGCGCAGGGCTTCCTCGGCGGCCTTGCGGGCCGAGAGGTCGCGCAGGTACGCGGTGAAGTAGCGCCGAGTGCCGACGACGTAGGGCGTGATCGAGAGCTCGACGGGGAATTCGCGGCCGTCGGCGCGCAGGGCCGTGATTTCGAGGCGCTGATTGAGGACGGGACCGTGACCCGTGGCGAGGTACTTCGCAAAACCCGCTTCGTGCGCGGCTCGCAGCGCGTGCGGCACGATCACTTCGCCGATGGAGCGGCCGAGCACGGCGCTTGCCGCATGGCCGAAGGTCGCTTCCGCGGCCGGATTGAACTCGAGGATGCGCCCATGCTCGTCGACGGTGACGATGCAGTCGAGCGTGCTGTGGAGGATCGCGGCGCGGCGCGTGTCGCTCTCGCTGGCGGCGAAGTCGCGCGCGCCGCCGGTTGCGGCGGCCTCGAGCCGCGCGACCTGTTCGCGCAGGAAACGCAGCTCGCTCTCGAGCTGCTCGCGCGTCGGGCGGTGGCTGGGCACCAGCGGAGTGTACAAGTGCTCGCGTGAGCCCGCTATTGGGCGTGGGCCGACGGCGGAGCGCGCGTCGAGCGTGCGCCACTCCAAGCGCGTCCGTAGCCGACTTCGTGCTCGTGCGCGCGAGCGAGCGGGAACGTCGGTGCGCGCCGGTGGGGGATGCCGAGCGCGTCGTGGGGCACTAGAATCGCGCGCCCCACGAGCTCCGGCAAGGCCCTCGAAACCAAGCGATGACTCAAGAGACTTCCCTCGAACGCTTGCGCCGCATGCGCGAGCTCACCCTCCAAGGCGGCGGTCCCGAGCGCATCGCGGCGCAGCACAAGAAGGGCAAGCTGACGGCTCGCGAGCGGATCGACCTGTTGCTCGACGAGGGTTCGTTCGCCGAGCTCGACCGCTTCGTGATGCACCGCTGCACCGACTTCGGAATGCAGGAGCAACAGATCCTCGGCGACGGCGTGGTCACGGGCCACGGCCTGATCGACGGTCGGCCGGTGTACGTCTACGCGCAGGACTTCACGGTTTTCGGCGGGTCGCTCTCGGAGACGCACGCGCAGAAGATCTGCAAGGTCATGGACATGGCGCTCAAGGTCGGCGTGCCCCTGATCGGGCTCAACGACTCGGGCGGTGCGCGCATTCAGGAGGGTGTGAGCTCGCTCGGCGGCTACGCGGAGATCTTCTGGCGCAACACGCAGGCTTCCGGAGTCGTGCCGCAGCTCTCGGCGATCATGGGGCCCTGCGCCGGCGGCGCGGTGTACAGCCCGGCGATCACCGACTTCATCTTCATGGTCGACCAGACCTCGTACATGCACATCACGGGCCCGGACGTGGTGAAGAGCGTGACGCACGAGGTCGTGACGAGCGAAGAACTCGGCGGCTCGGAGGTGCACACGACCAAGTCGGGCTCGGCGCACTTCCGCTCGAGCGATGGCAAGAACTGCATCGCGCTCTTGCGCCGCGTGTTCGGCTATCTGCCGCTCAACAACGCGGAGGACGCGCCGTTTCTGCCCACTGACGATCCGCACGATCGCATGGATCGCGAGCTCGACACGCTCTGCCCGGAGGATCCTTCGAAGCCCTACGACATGCACCAGGTGATCGCGCGCGTCGTCGATCGCGGCTCGTTCCTCGAGGTGCACGCCGAATACGCGATGAACATCCTCGTCGGCTTCGCGCGGCTCGGCGGCCGCGTCGTCGGCATCGTCGCCAACCAGCCGAGCGTGCTCGCGGGCTGTCTCGACATCGACGCGAGCGTCAAGGGCGCGCGGTTCATTCGGTTCTGCGACGCGTTCAACATCCCGCTCGTCACGTTCGAGGACGTGCCGGGCTTCCTACCGGGGACCGTGCAGGAGTGGAACGGCATCATTCGCCACGGCGCGAAGCTGTTGTACGCCTACTGCGAGGCGACGGTGCCCAAGCTCACGGTGATCACGCGCAAGGCCTACGGCGGTGCGTACGACGTGATGAGCTCCAAGCACATTCGCGGCGACGTCAACCTCGGCTGGCCCGCGGCCACCGTGGCCGTCATGGGCGCCGCGGGCGCGACGAAGATCCTCTACCGCCGCGAAATCGACAAGGCCAAGGATCCGCCGGCGTTCGAGCGCGAGAAGACGGCCGAGTACGAGGCCACGTTCAACAACCCCTACAAGGCGGCCGCGCGCGGCTACCTCGACGACGTCATCGAGCCGCACCTGACGCGACCGTACCTGATCCGCTCCCTCGAGCTCCTGAAGACCAAGCACGAACAGCGTCCGCTGCGCAAGCACGGCAACATCCCGCTGTAGCGGAGCTGAGCTGTCGGCGCGCTCGTCAGGCGCGCTCGTCAGGCACGCTCGTCAGGCACGCCCGTCAGGCGCGCTCGTCAGCCGCAGAGCGCGAGCAGCGCGGAGACGAGCGTGTCGAGCTCGGCTTCGCTGGTGTAGAGGTGCGGCGTGATGCGCACGCCCTGCACGTTGGCGACGTCGATGGCGACGGTGTAGATGCGATGCTCGTCGAGCAGGCGGCGCGCGAGGTCGGCGGGGGCGAGGCCCTCGATGCCGACGTTGGCGATGGCGCAGGAACGCGCGGGGTCGGAGGGCGTGTTGAGGCGGATGCGCGCCTTGCCGCGGACGCGCTCGGTCCACGAACGCTGGAGCAGGCGCAGGCGCGCGGACTTGCGCTCGATGCCGATCGACTCGTGGAAGGCGATCGCGTCGCGCAGCGCGAGGTCGATGTGCGCGGGGTAGGTGCCGCTGTGGGCGAGTCGCGCGATGTCGTCGGCGGGCTTGGGCGGGGGCGCGAGGAGCGGCCACAGGCCGCCGACGCGCTCGCGACGCACGTACAGGAGCCCAGCGCCGAGCGGGCAGCCGAGCCACTTGTGCAAGCTCGCTCCGTAGTAATCGGCGCCGAGGTCGGGCAGCGCGAAGTCGATCTGTGCGAAGGAATGCGCGCCGTCGACCAAGACCGCGACGCCGCGCTCGTGCGCCATGTCGCACAGCTTGCGCACCGGCAAGATCTGGCCGGTGATGTTGACCATGTGCGAGACGAGCAGCAGGCGCGTGCGCGGCGTGAGCGCGCGCGCGTAGAGCTCGACCAGCTCGTCGTCGGAGCGCGGGTCGAGCGGCACGGACACGCGCTTGCAGAGCACGCCGTGGCGGCGGCCGACTTGCTCGAACATTTCGAGCATCGTGCCGTAGTCTTGCTCGGCCATCACGGCCTCGTCTCCGTGCTTCCAGTCGTGGCCGGAGATCACCATGTCGAGGGACTCGGTGGTGTTGCGCGTGATCGCGAGCTCCTCGACGGAGCAGCGCGCGACCCGTGCGAGCGCCGCGCGCGAGGCCATGCGCTCGTCCGCGGCACGCGTGCGCATGTAGTGCGCGCCCTCGAAGTTCACCGTGCGGACGTGCTCGAGCGCCGCCTCGAGCACCGGCTGCGCCATGATCGAGTAGTAGCCGTTCTCGAGGTTGATGAAATCGCTCCGCAATCGGTAGCGCGCGCGCAATTCGGCCCAGAAATCCGGCGAGCGCGCCAGTTGTGCGGGCTCGAGCGCGGCCCAGCGCGCCCACGCGCTCTCGCCCAGCAACGCCGAGAGCGAACACGCACCCGCACCGCGCAGGAACTCACGCTTGTCCATGCGAGCGAGCGTACTGCGAAGGCGGCGGAGCGCGCCAGATGGAGCGCGCGGCGGTGCGTCAGCGCGCGGGTGTTCGCGAGGATGCCCGCTGGGACGCCCGCGAAACGGCTCGCGCGAAGTCGGTGGTGTGGCCCGCGCAGGGGATTTTTCGGCGCCATGGACACGTTCGAGCGTCCCGGAGCAGGGCTCGCTATCCTGTTGCCCCAGAGCGCCGATCGCTGGGGTCGGCGCGCGCGGGTTCGAGGACCGGGGAGAAGCGGGCATGGGCCGTCAGTGGCTCCAAAAGAAGCGCGAGATCAACGCCAACAAGCGTGCCAAGATCACCACCAAGCTCGTGCGCGAGATCACGGTCGCCGCGAAGCTCGGCGCGCCCGATCCGACCATGAACGCGCGGCTCGAAGTGGCGGTGGAAGCGGCGCGCAAGCAGTCGGTCTCGAACGACGTGATCGCGCGCGCGATCAAGAAGGCCGCCGGTGGCGGCGATGGCGCCGCACAGCTCGAGCTCGTCACCTTCGAGGGCATGGCGCCGCACAAGGTGCCCGTGATCGTCGAGTGTCTGACGGACAACCGCAACCGCACCGCGCCCGACATGCGCTCGCTGTTCCGCGAGGCGCAGTTCGGGGCCAAGGTCATGTTTCTCTTCGACCATGTGGGCACGATCGAGGCCACGCACGAAGACGGCGCGCTCGACCGCGAGGGCGCGGCCATCGAGGCGGGCGCTCAGGACGTCGAGTCGCTCGAGGACACGCCGGAAGGCCACAGCGGCGCGCGTTTCTTCACCGAGCCCGCCGATCTCGACGCCGTGCTGCGCGCGCTCAAGGCCGCGGGCTGGCGCGTGACGACCTCCGAGATGGGCTACCGCCCCAAGGACAAGGTCACGCTCTCGCCCGAGCAGCGCGGCGAGGTCGAGAGTTTCCTCGAGGCCATCGACGACCACGACGACTGCCACCGCATCTACACCGCGCTCGCTTGAGGCCGCTCTAGCGCTGGAAGGCCCGCGGAGGTGGGGCTTCGAGCACCAGGGGCACGCCGGTGACCGGGTGGGGGAGTTCCAGACGCAGGGCGTGCAGCGCCATGCGCGCGGCGGCGGATCCGTAGCGCTCGTCTCCGAGGATCGGGTGGCCGATCCACGCGAGGTGGGCGCGGATTTGATGCCGTCGGCCGGTGTCGAGCTCGACTTCGAGGAGCGTCTGGTGCTCGCGCGTCTCGAGCGTGCGGTAGCGCGTGCGCGCGTCGCGTGCTCCCTCGCGGTTGCCGACGCGCACGAACAGGCTCGCGTCTTCCCACAGCGGCGCGTCGATCGTGCCCTCGGGCGGCACGGGCCGACCCTCGACCCATGCGAGGTAGGTCTTGCGAGCGCCGCTCCAGCGGGCCTGCACGATCTGTTGCACGTCGCGGGAGAGCGCGAACAGCAGCACGCCGGAGGTGTCGCGATCGAGCCGGTGCACGGGCCATGCGCGGGCGGGGTGGCCCGGTCGCCCGACGTGCTCCTTCACCAGCGCCAGCGCGGTCTTCTCGCGCTCGGCGTCGGTGGAGACGGAGAGCAACCCCGCGGGCTTGTGGATGGCGACGAGCCACTCGTCCTCGTGCAGCAGCGCGAGCTTGGCGCCGCCCGAGGGAGCGCCGGTGCGCTCGCCGACCTCGACCGTGTCGCCCGGTGCGAGCAGCTCGTTGCGGCGGACGGCGGCGCCGTTGACCCGCACCGCACCCGCGCGGATGCGCTGCTCGAGCGTCGAGCGCTTCCAATCGGGCAGCACGGAGCGCAGGAACTCGAGCAGCCGCACGGGGCGGTCGACGGGAAACGGCGCGCTCATGGGGCGCCAGCCTACCAGCCGCCGCTCGCGCGTCTCGCCCCCGAGCACGCCGCGCGTGCCGCCTCGGCGCGAGTGGTTGCGCCGACGATCTCGCGCTCAGTGATGGTGACCGCCGGGTCCGTGCACGTGGCCGTGCTCGAGTTCCTCTTGTGTGGCCGCGCGCACTGCGACCACCGTCACCTCGAAGTTGAGGTGCGCGCCCGCGAGCTCGTGGTTGGCGTCGAGCCACACCGCATCGTCCTCGACCTTGACCAGCCTCACGACCTGCTCGCCCTCGGGGCCCGAGGCCTGAAACTGCATGCCCACGTCGAGGGGCGCGCCCTTGGGCATCTGCGAGCGCGGCACGCGCGCGACCATGTTCTCGTCGCGCTGGCCGTAGCCGTCCTCGGGAGCGATGCGGACCTTGATGGCCGCTCCGATGCCCAGGCCCACGAGCGCGCGCTCGAGGCCCGGGATCAGGCCGCCGACGCCGTGGATGTAGGTCAGCGGATCGCCGCCGCGCGAGCTGTCGATCTCCGTGCCGGAATCGTCGGTCAGCGTGTAGTCGATCGAGACGACGCTGTGGTCAGTGATCTTCATGGCAGTCTTTCTTGCGCAGGCGCGCTCGGGATTCGACCCGAGCGCGACACTCGAGTGAGGCGAAGCCAGACGCGGGAGTGTCGCACACGAGCGGAAAAAAGCCAGCGCGGAAGGCAGAACTTCGGACGGCCCGCGTCAGCGCGCGCGGCGTCGCAACAGCAGCACGTCGTGGCTCGTCGTGACGTCGAGGGGCTCGAGCGTTTCGAAGCGCGCACGCTCGCGGTTGCGCTGCCAGCGGTACGTCGCGCGGGCGAGGCGCTCGAGGCTCGCGCGGTCCAGCCGCACCCGCGCGCGCGCCGCTCTCCGCTCGAGGAGCTCGAACTCGCCGGCGAACTCGCGCTCGACGGCGGGCACGCGCGAAACGCCGCGGTCCTCGCCCTGCACGCTCGTTCGCAGCTCGATCAGATCGTCGGCGGCGGGCAGCGCGATCACGAGCGCGCCGCGCGGGCGCAGCACGCGGGCGAGCTCCGCGACGGGGCGACGCCCGTCGATCGAACACGCGACGTCGATCGACTCGTCGCGCAAGGGCAGGCGGCGGTCCGCGTTGGCGGCGACCCACGCGAGCCGAGGATGTCGCCGTGCGCAGAGCTCGACGGCGTGCGGCGAGAGATCGATGCCCAGCCCGTTCCACGCCAGCGCGGCGCAGATCGCCGCGAGGAAGTGGCCGTCGCCGCAGCCTAGCTCCACAGCGAGCGCACCGGTGGGCAGGGCGAGCGAGCGCGCGAGCGAGACGAGCTCGGTGCGCAGGACCGCGCCGAAGTCGAGGTCGAGCAGCGCGCGGCGAGCCGCCACGGTTTCGCGCGCGTCTCCGGCCGCGAGCGAGCGTCGATCTTGCGGCTGCAGCAGACTCAGGTAGCCACTGCGCGCGATGTCGAAGCTGTGGCCGCGCTCGCACGACCAACGCTTGGGTTGTGGGCGCAGAGCAGCCGCGCAGTCGCGCACGCTGCACTCCAGCGGCGGGTCGAAGTCGCTCACGCGGACAGTCCGTCGGAGAGCGACCAGTCGATCGTGCCTTGCCCGTGCGCCGCGAGCGCGGCATTGGCGCGCGAAAACGGGCGCGAGCCCAGGAACTTGCGCGCGGAAAGCGGCGAAGGGTGGGCGCACTCGATGCGCGTGTGGCGCGCGTCGAGGAGCTCGGCCTTCGCGCGCGCGGAGTTGCCCCACAGGAGGAACGCGACGTGCTCGCGGCGCGCAACGGCGCGCAGCGCGGCATCGGTGAAGCGCTCCCAACCGCGGCCCGCATGCGAGTTGGCCTCGTCCTTGCGCACGGTGAGCACGGTGTTCAAGAGCAGCACGCCTTGGGCCGCCCAGCGCGCGAGATCGCCGTGCGCGGGACGCGCGAGTCCGAGGTCGCTCTCGAGTTCCTTGAAGATGTTGCGCAGGGAAGGCGGGATCGCGACGCCCGACTTCACGCTGAAGCACAGGCCGTGGGCCTGAGCGTCGCCGTGGTAGGGATCCTGTCCGACGATGACCGCGCGCACGCGCTCGAGCGGCGTGAGCGCGAACGCCGCGAATACGTCGTGCGGCGGCGGAAACACGACTCCGCTCGCGCGCTCCGCATCCACGAAGCGTTCGAGCGCAGCGAAGTAGGGCTGCTCGAGCTCGGGGCCGAGTTCCGCGCGCCACGACGCGGGCAGGGCGTGGGGGAGGTTCATCGGGCGACTACGTTAGCGCGCTCGCGCTCGCAGGGCGGTAGGCTCTGCGTCCGCCATGCCGAGCGCCTTTTTTCGAGCCAGCGTGGGCTGTGTCGTTACCGACGGCGCGGGGCGCGTGCTCCTGCTGCGCCGCCGTGGACGCGGCGCGGGCAGTTGGCAGTTCCCGCAGGGCGGGATCGAGGAGGGCGAGGAACCGCGCGCGGCGCTGGTGCGCGAGCTCGCCGAGGAAGCGGGGCTGGAAAGCGCGGCGCTCCAGATCGTGAGCGAGCATCCGCGCTGGATCGCCTACGAGCTGCCGCGCGAGTTGCGCACCGCGAAGGTCGGGCTCGGGCAGGTGCAGCGCTGGTTCGTCGCGCGCTTGCGCGCGGGGATCACGCCGCGCCCCGACGGCATCGAGTTCGATGCGTTCGAGTGGGTCGCTCCCGCCGAGGCGCTCGCGCGCGCCGTCGAGTTCCGACGCGCAGGCTACGCCGAGGTGCTCGCCGCGGCCGCGCTCGTCTAGGCGGGGACGCTCAGGCCAGCGCGTCGGTCTCGCGGATCAGCGCGGCGCGGATCCCGACCTCGGTCATCGAGTGCCCGGCGTCGTTGACGACGATGAACTTGGCCTCGGGCCAGACCCTGTGCAGGTCCCAGGCCGAGCGCATCGGGCACACCACGTCGTAGCGTCCCTGCACGATCACGGCGGGCACCTTGCGCAGCTTCTTGGCGCCCACGAGCAACTGGTCGTCGCTCGCGAGGAAGCCCTTGTTGACGAAGTAGTGCGCCTCGATGCGCGCGAACGCGTCGGCGAACTCGTCGCCGCCGAAGCGCTCGATGAGCGTGGGGTCGACGAACAGCTTGCTCGTCGTGCCCTCCCAGATCGACCACGCCTTGGCGGCGCGCGCGCGCACGGCCTTGTTCTTGCTCGTGAGCCGCTTGTAGTAGGCGGCCATCATGTCGCCGCGCTCGCGCACGGGGATCGGCTCGAGATAGCGCTCCCACGCGTCGGGGAAGATGTGGCTCGCGCCCTCCTGATAGAACCACAAGAGCTCGCTGCGGCGCAGGAGGAAGATGCCGCGCAGGACGAGTCCGAGCACGCGGCGCGTGTGGGTCTGCGCGTAGGCGAGGCTGAGCGTGCTGCCCCAGCTACCGCCGAACACGACCCACCTGTCGATGCCAAGGTGCGCGCGCAACGTCTCGATGTCGGCGACGAGGTCCCAGGTGGTGTTCTCGCGCAGCTCCGCGTGCGGCGTGCTCTTGCCGCAGCCGCGCTGGCTGAACAGCACGATGCGCCACTTGCGCGGGTCGAAGTAGCGGCGGTAGACGGGATCGATGCCGCCGCCGGGCCCGCCGTGCAGGAACACCAACGGCTTGCCCTTGGGGTTGCCGCACTCTTCCCAATGAATCGTGTGCAGCTCGGAGACCTTCAGCATGCCCTCGCGGTAGGGCTCGATCTCCGGGAAGAGCTCCGTGGGGCGAGCGGGCGACATGGGGCGGTTGCTGGCGGCCTTCATGGGGCGCGAGAATAACGCTCCTCCACGAACCGCGCACCGACCCGTGCAGCCGCGCCAGCGGATGCGCGCTTTAGACGCTGGCTCGGGAACGAACGCGTCGGCGAGCGCCGCGGGACGCGCGCCCGTGCGGCTCCTAGGCCTGCGTGGGGGAGAGCTCCTCGCCGGGGTTGACGAAGCGCTCGGCCTCGAAGCGGTATTGGCGGTCGTGGAGCTCGCGGTAGCGGCCGCCGCGCGCGAGCAGCTCGCGGTGGGAGCCCTGCTCGACGATGCGTCCGCCCTCGAGCACGAGGATCAAGTCGGCGGAGCGAATCGTGGAGAGTCGGTGCGCGATCACGAAGGTCGTGCGCTGCCTGCGCAGGCTCGCGAGCGCGTCTTGGATCAGCGCTTCGCTCTCGCTGTCGAGGCTCGAGGTCGCTTCGTCGAGCACGAGCACGCGGGGCTGGGCGAGCAGCGCGCGCGCGATCGCGACGCGCTGGCGCTGGCCGCCGGAGAGCTTGATGCCGCGCTCGCCGACGAGCGTGTCGAGGCCGTGTTCGAAGCGCGACACGAACTCGTCGCAGTGTGCGAGCTTCGCCGCCGCTTCGATTTCGGCGCGCGCCGCGTCGGGCCGGGAGAACGCGATGTTCTCGGCGATCGTCCCGTCGAACAGGAAATTGTCCTGCAGCACGACACCGAGGTGCGAGCGGTACTCGCGCAGTCGCAGCGAGGCGAGGTCGCGGCCGTCGACGAGCACGCGGCCTGACTGCGGGCGGTTGAAGGCCATCACGAGGCTCGCCAGCGTGCTCTTGCCCGACCCGCTCGAACCCACGAGCGCGGTGGTCGAGCCCGCTCGCGCGCGGAAGCTGACCTGCGAGAGCACCGGCTTGCCCGCGTCGTATTCGAAGCACACGTCCTCGAACTCGTAGTCGCCGCGCAACTCCGCGCAGGCGGCGCGGAGCTCGTCGCCCTCGTCCTCCGCGGCCACCGCGCACAGTTCGCGGATGCGGTCGAGGCCCGCGAAGGCCTCGGTGATCTGCGTGCCGATCGAGGCGATCTGCACCACGGGACCGACGACGAGTCCGATGAACACGAGGTACATCACGAAGTCGCCGAGCGTCATCGCGCCGTCGAGGATCGCGCGGCCGCCGTAGATCGTGAGCAGCACGCCGATCAGGCCGACGATCGCCGTCGAGAAGGCCGTCGTCGCCGACACGCCGGTCATCGAGCGCCGCACGTTGTCGAACAGCCGGTCGACGTTGAGGGCGAACACGCGCTCTTCTTGGCGCTCGGCCGTGTAGGCCTTGACGACGCGCACGCCGCCGAGCGTCTGATTGAGGCGCCCCGTGATTTCGCCTTGGATCTTGCCGCGCTCGCGGAATAGCGGGCGCAGCACCCTGAACGCCCAGCCCATCGCGAGACCGAACAGCGCGAGCGCGACGAGGATCGCGAGCGTCAGGCGCCAGTTGAGCCAGCACAGCACGCCGATGCCGATCGCCGCGCTCACGAATCCGCCGATGAGTTGCACGATGCCCGTGCCGACGAGGTTTCGCAGGCCCTCGGCGTCGTTCATGATGCGCGAGATCAGCACGCCGGTCTGCGTCGAGTCGTAGTAGCGCACACTCAATCGTCCGACGTGGGCCTGCACGCGCTTGCGCATGTCGTTGATCGCGCGTTGGGCGGCGACGCCGAGCACCTGCGAGAGCGAGTAGCCGCTCGCGGCTTGCACGAGCGTGGCGATGCCGCCCGCGACGGCGAGGGGCACGAGCAGCTCGTCCTTGCCCTTGCCGATCACGTCGTCGATCAAGAGCTTGCTGGTCGCGGGCAGCACGAGCCCGACCAAACGATTCACCAGCAACAGCGCGAGGCCCAGCGCGAGTCGCCGTCGGTGCTCGTGCAGGAGTCGGCGCATTTCGCGCCAGCTCGAGGCGAGGCTGGGCTTGGCCCTGTTCTCGCTGGCGGCGGCGGGCTTCATACGCGCAAGGTGTCGCCTTGCCAGTCGCGCACCGCGCGCTTGATGTCGACGCTTCGTGCGAACTTGCCCGCGAGCACCGCATCGACGAGCGAGGGCAGCTCCGCGTCGCTCGCGAAGCGCAGCGCGATCAACTGCTCGAGCTCGAGACGCTCGATGTCGGCGCGCCGCGCGGGGGTGAGCACGCGCTCGAGTCGCTGGCGCATCTCGTTGCGGATGACGCGGTCCTGCACGATCATGGCGCGGCTGCGCGAGGCGTTCCAAACGACGAGCAGCGCCATGGCCACGAGCGCGAGCAGCAGCGAGTCGAGGTTGGGCTCCGCAGCCGCGCGCCAGGTGCAGCGGACGGCGAAGACGAGCAGCACCAGGCCCGCGGCGAGGTAGGAGGCGGGCGGAATCGCGCGGTGGTTGGCGAAGTTCTGAAGGCGAGTCATGGGGCGCGAGCTTCGTGGCCCGCGTGGCACGATGCAAGGGCGGCTGGGCCGCTCGCGCGGCCGCGCGCTCAGAGCGTGATGACCTTGGCGGCCGCGTCGAGCTCGCGCAGGATCGTGTCCATGTCGGAAATGCGTCCGACGGCCGGTTGCACGCCGTAGTGCTCCAGACACGTGCCGCAGGGCACGAGATCGACGCCGCGCTCGTGCAGCAAGGTCAGCTCCGCGAGCACGGGCGAGTCGGCCGCCACGAGCCGCACGCCGGAGTTGAACAAGATGATCGCGTCGAGGTCGCGCAGCGCGATCGCCTTGCGCAGGAAGGTCGCGAGGATGCGCTGACCGAGCGCGCGATCACCGTGGCCCATCTGGTCTTGATGGAGCACCACCGCCGTGCGCATGGCTCAGCGTCCATCCGATCCGCGGCGCGCGCTCGGCGTGCGTTCGCTCACTGGCAGATCGCGAACTGCAGCGCGTTCGTGAGGCTCGTCGTGTAGGCGTCCTGAGGATCGCGGCTCCACCACTGCGCGCGCACGGTCTGGCCGACCGTCTGGAGCAGGGGATCCGCGCCGCTGGCGATGAACGCGTTGAAGTCGAAGGTGTAGCTGCCCGTGCAGCTCGCGCCGGTCGCCGCGCCACCGGAGAGCTGCGTCGCCGTGCGACGGATGGGCGACGCGATGCACAGCGTGCCTCCGAGGAAGGGCGTGTTGGCCGACGTGTAGCCGTAGAAGAGCAGGCCCGACTTCTGGTTGATGATGCTGGCGGCGGTGATGACGAAGCTGGCGTTGTTCGAGGCGCTCGCGTAGCCCGAAAAGCCGATCATGGGCGTGCAGAACAGCGAGTTGAGCTTCGAGGCGCAGTACGTGGTCGGCGTGACGCCGCCTTGGCACTCGCACTCGTCGGGCACGCGGTTGGAGTTGAGATCGAGCGAGGCTCCGCTGGTGATGTCGCACGGATCGGGGATGCCGTTGCCGTTGCAATCGACGTCGGTTTCCATGCAACCCATGTCGACGAGCGCACCCGTGCCCGCGCCCGAGTTGGCGACGGTCGGGACATCGACGAAGCGCGGGAAACCGCTCAAATCCGCGCTGGCGGTGACGGGGAGGCCCGCGTTGTTGCCGGCGTCGACGCCCGGGCTGGTCGGAGCGAGGCGGTAGGGCAGGAGGCCGCAGGTCGAGAAGATCGGAGTCGCGTTGAGGTTGCCCGTGCCGGTGTAGGCGAAGGGCATCAGCGAATAGGTGACGGTGACGCCCGTGCTCACTTGCGCACCCACGGTGTTGCCCGACGTGCCGACGTTGCCCGAGAAGATGCAGTTCGTCACGGTCGGCGAGCCGCCGCTGACGAGCAATCCGCCCGAAGCCGTCGCCGTCGCGCTGTTTCCGATCAGGGTGCAGTTGCGGATCTGCGCGGCGGAGCTCGAGACGTAGATCGCTCCGCCGCCGCCCGTGCCCGTGCACTGGTTGGCGATGAAGAGCGAGTTGTAGACCTTGACGGGGCTCGAGCCGAAGATCTCGATCGCACCGGCGCGCGCCGCGCGGTTGTTGCGGAACACGCAGCGATCGAAGGTCGCGCCGACGCTCGTCGCCATGTCGAAGGCGCCGCCGTAGCTGCCGCCTTGATTGGATTCGAAGGTGCAGTCGCTGAAGCTGGGGCTCGACGAGTTCAGATAGCCAGCGCCGCCGCCGAAGGTGCAGCGGTTGGCGATGAACAGGCAGCGGCGCACGGTCGGACCGGTGCCGACGGTGCACAGGATGCCGCCGCCGCGGTCGTCGTTGGCCGCGCCGTTGGCGTTGCCGCCGGTCACCGTGAAGCCGTCGATCACGGCGGTCGCGTTGGTGCCGTTGCCGTTCAGGACGTGGTAGCTGTTGTCGGTGAAGTTGAGGCTCGCGTCGTTGCCGGCGAGGTCGCCGGAGAGGATCGCGACATTGAGCAGCGGGTTGCGCTCGGCGACGCTCGCCTCGCCGCCGGCGAAGCCGCCGTAGATCGTCACGCCGTTCTTCAGTTGGAACGAGACGGTGCGCGTGGCGGCGCTCGGCGTGTAGAGGCCGTCGGCGACCCAGATCTCGTCGCCCGCGACCGCGGCCGCGAGCGCCGCTTGCAGGCCTTGGGGCCCGCGGTGGGCGTCGGCCCAGCTCGCGCCGTTGTTCAGTCCCGTGGCGAGGCTGGCGTCGACGTAGCGGGTTCCAGCGAGGGCGGGCAGCGGCAGGACGGCGAGCGTGAGGGCGATGCGGGCGGCGTTCATGGGGGAGGCGTCGGGGAGGATCAGCGGGGTAGTCCGGAACTCTCCGAATGTAGCACGCCGCGGCGATTGCGGGGGTGGATCGCGCGTGACGGGCGGCGGGGCGGTGGCGTAGGCTCGCCCCACGAGGCCCTCACGACGCCGCTCGGCGGCTCGCACACTGGCACGCACACTGGCTCGCACTCGACCCCTCCCCGAGCATCTCCCATGCACGAACCCGAGCAACGCGATCCCGAGGCGCACTGGCTGCGCCAGACTCGAAAAATCGGCGTTCCCCAGCTCACCGCGCGCGCGGTCATCGTCGGCATGGCGCTCGGCTGCGTGATGTGCATCTCGAACCTGTACGTCTTCTTCAAGACGGGCTGGTCGATGGGAGTCACGATCACCGCCGCGATCCTCGCCTTCTCGCTGTTCCGCGGCCTGCAGGCGCTGCGCGTGGTGAAGGAGCCGCTGACGACGCTCGAGAACAACGCGCTCACGACGGTCGCGTCGGGCGCGGGCTACATGACCGGCGGCGGCAACATGGCGGCCTACGGCGCGCTCTTGATGATGGTCGTCACGCACCAAGGGCTCGCGCGTCCCGCGACGGTGCCGATGATCGGTTGGTTCGCGCTGATCGCGGCGCTCGGCGTGTTCGCGGCGATTCCGATCAAGCGCCAGTTGATCAACAAGGAACAACTCGCGTTCCCCACGGGCACCGCGACGGCGGAGACGCTCGAGACGCTGCACGGCGGCTCCGCGGGCGAAGGCGCGCTCAAGGCGCGCGCGCTGGCGATCGCGGCGGCGGGAGCGGCGCTGCTCACGTGGTTGCGCGAGGCCAAGGCGGCGTGGATGCCGTTCAACGTGCCGGCCAAGGTTCCGCTGGGCTTCTCGATCGCCGGGCGCAAGGCGGCGGAGTGGACGCTGGAGCTCAAGAGCGAGGTCGTGCTGCTCGGCGCGGGCGCGCTGATGAGCTTCCGCACGGCGTGGTCGCTGCTCTTGGGCAGCGTGCTCACCTATGGACTGCTCGCGCCCGCGCTCGTCGCCGACGGCGTCATCACGACCATCTCGTACAAGAAGATCGTCGAGTGGACCGTGTGGCCGGGCGCGTCGATGCTCGTGGCCTCGGGCCTCGCGTCGTTCTTGTTCGACTATCGCAGCGTGGTGCGCTCGTTCAGCGGACTCGCGCGCATCTTCGGCCGCGGCGGTGGGGCGCAGGATCCGATGGACGATGTCGAGTGCCCCGCGTGGTGGTTCCCCGCGGGCTTCCTCGTGCTCGCGCCGATCGTGGTGTTCCTGATGGGCTACCTGTTCGCGATTCCGTGGTGGGCCGGAGTGATCGCGGTGCCGCTCGCCGTGGTGATGGGGTTCATCGCGGCGCGCGTCACGGGCGACACGGACGTCACGCCGACCAAGGCGCTCGGACCGGTGACGCAGGGCGTGTTCGGCGCGCTCGTGCCGGGCAACCTCGCGGGCAACATCATGAGCGCCAACGTGACCGGCGGCATCGGCCTGCACGCGGCGGACCTGCTGACGACGCTCAAGACCGGCTGGCTGCTCGGCGGCAACCCGCGCGTGCAGTTCTACGCGCAACTCTTCGGCGTCGCCGCGGGCGCGGCGCTGATCGTGCCCGCGTTCAAATTGCTGATCCCCGATCCCGCGGCGCTGGGCACCGATGAGTGGCCCGCGCCGGGCTGCCTGGTGTGGGCCGGCGTCTCGGAGATCTTCGTCAACGGCTTCGCGGCGCTGGGGAGCGAGGCGCGCGTGGGCATCCTCGTCGGCGCGACGCTCGGACTCGCGCTCGCACTGCTCGAAAAGCTCGCGCCCAAGGGCGTCAAGCCGTTCGTGCCCTCCCCCTCGGGCCTTGGGATCGCGATGGTGATTCCCGGCAGCAACGGGCTCGCGATGTTCCTCGGCGGCGCGCTCGCGGAGCTCGTGCGGCGCCAGTGGCGCACGCTCGGCGAGCGCTTCATCGTGCCGGTCGCCTCGGGTCTGATCGCGGGCGAGAGCCTGATGGGGGTCGGCGTGATCGCGCTGAAGGTCAGCGGCTATCTCTCGATGTAGCGCGCGCTCAGGGCGTCCACGCGACGACGAGCGCGTTGGAGAGGTTCGTGGTGCTCGGGCCGCAGTGCGGCGCGGAGTTGCGGTACCAGACTTGGTAGACGAGCGTCGTTCCGGTGGAGGGGACCGAGCCCGTGACGGAGATGCTCGCGTCGCCAACGCCGGGGAACAGCGCGCCTCCGGTGACGCTCGCGGTGCGCATGGCGAGCCGCGTGGCGGGCGCGCTCACGCAGCGCACGCCGTCGCCGGTGACCGAGCCGAGCGCGCCGTTCATGGCCGTGCCCTGGAAGAAGAGCACGGTCGTGCCGCCCGGCATCCCCGCGACGAACAATTGCAGCGTGTCCTGCGTGGTCGAGGGCTCTCCGCTCCACGTGAGGCGTGCGCCCGCGGAGGTGACGGAGTTGGGGCAACCGCCGACGGTCGATGTTCCGTTGCCGCACGGGCAGTTGACCGTCGCGCCGTCGCAGTAGCTCGCCACCAACCCGCCGCTCGCGCCGCGATAGGCGGCACCGACGATGTCGTCGCTCGCGAACTGCACGCCATCGGGAGCACGGTGCCACGCGAGCGCGTAGTCGTGGGTCGACTGCGACTGCTGGCTCGACTCGCGCGCGGCGAGCGCGGGCTCGATCTCGGCGCCGTCGGTCTGGAACACGGGCTGGTGGGCGGCGAGCACGGCGAGCGAGGGCCCGTTGAACAGCACCTCGCTCACGTACACGTCGTAGTCGACGGTCGAGTTGCCATACAGCTCGCTGTATGCGAGCGCGAAGTGCGTGCCGTCGGAGTCGACGCACGGCGAGCACTGGTCCTGTCCCACGAAGTTGCCGTCGTACACGCTCAGGTTGGCGCTGCGCAGCACGCTCGCGCCGTCGAGGCCGCTCGCGATGATGTCGCGGTCCGTGCCGAAGTCCTCTTCGTAGGCGCACAGCCAGCGCGACGAGCCCTGCGCGCACGAGCTCGCCGACGGCGCGGTGTGGTCGAGCGGTCCGACGGCGATGGGGAAGGTCGGTGCGATCACGACCCCGTCCCACGCGACGCGCGCGCCGAGGATGTCGTTGCCGCCCACGGGACTGCGGCGCTGCCACGCGAGGTTCCACGCGTCGCCGCAGTTGCTCTTCGAGATGGAGATCGCGGTGTCGAGCGTGTGGATCGTGCCGTCGACTTGGATCGGGGCGCTCGCGAGCGCGCCCGCCT
>VGZD01000067.1 GCA_016872715.1 Planctomycetota bacterium | reverse complement strand
AGTAGATGTAGCCCTTGCTGATGTGCTGGCCGAAGCCGTCAGCCATCAGCACGACGCCGATCAGCAGCAGGAACGAGAGGGCGAGCACCTTCATCGTCGGGTGTTGTTCGATGAAGGTCGCGATGCGTCCGGCGAACACGAGCATCACCAGCACCGACGCCACCACCGCCGCGACCATCACGCCGACGTGCTTCGCCATGCCCACGGCCGTGATGACGCTGTCGAGCGAGAACACGGTGTCGAGCATCACGACCTGGGCGAGGATCGAGCCGAGGCTCGCGCGCCGCGTCGCGCCACCCTTTTCGTGCACGCCGCCCTCGAGCTTGTCGTGAATCTCCCACGTCGCCTTGCCGACGAGGAACAAGCCGCCGACGATCAAGATCAGGTCGCGCCCGCTGAAACTGCGCTCGAGGTCGGGAAAGAGCGGCTCGGTCAGGCTCATCACCCAGCCGATCGCGAGCAGCAGCGCGATGCGCATGCCCATGGCGAGCACGAGGCCCGTGCGGCGCGCCTTGGCCTGCTCCTCGGCGGGCAGCTTGCCCGTGAGGATCGAGATGAAGACCACGTTGTCGATGCCGAGCACGACCTCGAGGCCCGACAACGTGAGGAAGGCGATCAGGTTTTCAGTCGTGAGGAGCGAGTCCATGGCGTGCGCGCGCACGGCGCGGCGAAGGAGGATAGCGCTTGACGCAGCTGACCGACTACGCGCGGCTTCGCGCGACCTTCACTCCAAGCCCGAAAACGCGGAGATCCGGCGCGCGGGCCGGATCTCGCGGGAGCCGCGCGGCGCGAGCGCGCCTCAGGGAGTGGTCAGGATGGACGTGACTCGCACGCCGTAGGCGCCGTCGATCGTCACGACCTCGCCGCGCGCGACGACCTTGCCGTTGACGAGGATGTCGGCGGGCTCGTGAGCTTCTCGGTCGAGCACCAGCAGCGAGCCCGCGCCGAGCTTGACGAGGTCGCCGAGCGGAACGCGCGTGCGTCCGATCTCGACCGTCACTTTGACGGGCACGTCCATCAGGTTCGCCAGGCCGACGGGCTCACCCGTGGTCTTCGCGCCGGAGAGTTCGTCCAGCTGGGCCGTGCTGACGCGCACGGCCTCGGTCGCGGCGTCGATCGCGTTCTCGATGTTTTGCATGTCGTTCATCGTCATGGTCCTCGAAGTCAAATCAGGCCTCGCGCTTGGGGCGCTTGGTGGAGGTGATGCGCAGGGCGAGGTGCTGCTCCCTGCGGCCGAGAGTCGCGCGCAGACTCGGTTGATCTTCGACGAGCACCTCGAGCTCGCCGCCGGCCACGAGTCCGAGCGGGATCACGTCGCCGACTTCGAGCGCGAGCAGTTGCGCGAGCGGAACGTCGGCGTCGCCGAGGCGCGCGTGGAGCTCGATCTCGACCTCGGTGAGATGCGCGGGCAGCGGCGCGACTTTCTCCGCACGCAAGGCGGGGCGAGCCGTGGGCATCACGCCGGGCAGGAAGACGCGCAGCGTGCTGGCGCCGTTCGGGCCTTCGATGCCGAGCGTCACGCACAGGCGCTGCGGCTCCGACTTGTCGCCACCCTGTCGCCAGTGACCGATCGAGTCGAAGGCCTGCACGCTCGAGAAGTTGGTCGTGGCGAGGTCGAAGTGCTCGGCCAGACGCGCGAGCATCGGCGCGAGCATGCGCGGGAACATGCCCCGCTCGATGTTCGTGAAGGTGCGCGCGGCGCCGTCCGTGGGCTCGGTGGCACCGAGCGCGACGTCGAGCGTTGCCAGTGCGGCCTTGCACTCCCACACCAGCCAGCCGGGCTGGCCGTCGACATCGAAGCGTAGAACCGCGAAGGGCTCGACTAGGCCCTGCGTCACGCTCTCGGCGTGGACTTCGGCAAGTTCGGCGAGCTCCATCGCCGGCGCGCCGCGCATGGCGGGGGAGAGCTCGCGCGCGATCTCGGGCAGGGCCTTGCGCAGGCCCTCGCGCAGTTGGGAGAGCTCCGCCGCGGGCAGCCGGTTGGGACGATCGAACTGGCGCGACTCGACCTGCGCGGCACGAGGAGTCTGCGCCTCACCGGCCGTGAAGGCCAGCGAGAGCGCGCGCGTTTCCTCGGGAGTCAGGTTGCCGGTCAAGTCGTGGTTCCTTCGGTGTCGGAGGGTTGGCTGCGTCGTCGCGGGACTACTGCAGCAGGACTTCGTTCCACAGCACACGACGCGTGCGGCCCATCGTGCCGACGTGCACGGTGCCCTGAAAGCCGGGCTTGAGCGAGCGGACGTCGAGCCACAGCGACGTCCCGTCGCCGCACGGGACCTCGAGATCCTGCTCATCGCCCTTGAAGTGCACTTGCGTGCCGCCGTCGAGCGCGACGAACATCTGCACTCCATCGACGCGCAGCGTGTGCTCGGCGTGCAAGCCGCGGAAGCTCGAGCGCGACGTCGTCGCGCCGAGCGCGAGCCCCGAGGCGTCGTCCGCCGCGGTCGAGCGTTCGCCCTCACCCAAGTGCACCGGGAAGACCAGCGGCTCGATCGCATGCCGGACTTCCTCGAGGAACACGGGCTTGTTGACCTTGTCGGTCACGTCGCTGCGCGACTTCGCCGAGGCGATCGTCACCAGAGCGTCGCGGATCTCGGCCTGACACACGGCATCCGCGGCGCGCTGCGTCAGGTAGTCGGGCGAGTAGGCGTCGTGGAGCAGGTTGAGCTGCAGCACGAGGTAGGTGCGGCCATCGTTGAGGTTGACCTGCACCTTGCTCGGCGTGATCGGACCGACGAACGGCCCTTCGAGCGTCGGCATCGGCCCCTCCTTGGAGGGCACGGCGAACGTGGCGGCGACGAACGCCAGCGCGAGCGCGGTCACCGCGCCGCCGACGGCGAGCAGCTTGCCCTTGCTCTTGGGCGCGGGCTTCTCGTCCTTCTTCTCGTCCTTCTTCGCATCGCTCATGGTCGCTCTTCCTATTGCTTGGGCGGAGCGGGGGTCATCAGGCGTGCATCGACGCAGCGCGTTCCCGCGCCGGCCGGCTCCACCTCGACGAACCACGCTCGAGCCTCCAGTCTGTCGGCAGAAAATTCGTGTTCCTTGAGCAGGTAGGCGGCCACCCGCCGGGAGCGCGCCAGGGCGAGAGCGTGGTCGACCGTCGCGTCGGGGGCGTCCAAAGCGTGCCCCTCGAGCACCAAGAGCTGCCCCTTGCCGGGGCGCAGGGTGTCCGCGAGCCGGTCCAGATAGCGTCGCGAGGCCTCCGAGAGCTCCGTGGAGTGCGCCTCGAAGGCGGCGATCCCGGGCTGGAAGAGCTCGTCGTGGGGCCGCAGGGCGCTCGCCGCGGCGGAGCGCACGAGCTCGAGATTGCTCGCGCTCATCATCGACTCGCGCCGCTCTGGATTGTCTTCGGGCGGCAGATTGAAGCGTACGCGGAACTCGTTGAAGACCGCGATCTTCTCCTCTTCGCTCATCATTCCCGGCAGGCCGTGGGACTTGAGTGCGACCACGAACGAGCCGAGACCGCGTGCGATCAAGCCGTAGTCGCGCTGGTGCGCCATCGACACCATGAGAATGAAGAAGGTCAGCGCATTGGTCATCATGTCGCCGAAGGACACGAGCCACAGCGGCACGACCGGTTTCGGGTCTTCCTTGAACTCGGCCACGTCTAGCGCCCTTCCTCGAGCCGCTGCTCGCGGGCGCGCGCGAGCGCGCTGGCACGGGCTTTGGAGAGCGAGAGCACGCGCACCTCGATGCACTCGCCGCGCTCGGCCTCGCGCGAGCCTAGGCCGTTGATCTGCAGCAGGTCGCGCGAGAGGTCGTTGCCGTCGAGCAGGATGCGGGCGGCGGCCGCGGCGCGCGCCGAAGAGAGCGCCTCGGCATCCCTCAGGTTGGAGGTGGGCTCGAAACTCGCGTTCGCGTGGCCCTCGATGACGAGCAGGTGCGAGTAGTGCTGCAGGAGATCGCCGAGCTGTGCGAGGGCGAGCGCGAGCGGAGCGGGGACGCGCGCGGAGCCCGGCTCGAACGCGCAGTCGTCGTCGAAGCGCAGCAGCAGGCCGTCGGTCGCGGCGGTGAAGTCGATCTCGATCTCGTCAGCGCCGAGTTTCTGGCCCATCTCCTCGAGGTTTTCCGGCAGTTCCTCGGCGGGGCGCGAGTGCGGCACGTCTCCTCCGCGCAGCGGATGCGTGGCATACATGCGATCGCGAGGCGGCTCGCTCACCGAGCTCGACGGCCCTCCGTCCAGCACGCCGCCCGAGCGCTGCCCGAAGGCGCCGACGATGATCGCCGCCTCGTTCTCCTCGATGGTCGAGAAGCTCATCAGCATCACGAAGAAGGTCACGAGCAGCGAGATCATGTCGCTGAACGTGACGATCCAATCCGGTGCGGACTGGGGCGGATCTTCGGGGACGTCGTGCTTGCCCACGGCTTGGCGCACCCAGCGCTAGGCGCCGATCTGCTCGCGCGCACCCGGCGGGAGGAAGCCCTTGAGCTTTTCCTTGATGAGCTGCGGCTTCTCGCCGGACTGGATCGCGACGATGCCCTCGATCATGAGCGAGCGCAGGAGCGCTTCCTCCTTCGCGCGCAAGTCGAGCTTGGCCGCGAGCGGCAGGCAGATCACGTTGGCGATCACGGCGCCGTAGAACGTCGTGAGCAGCGCGACGGCCATGCCCGCTCCGATCGAGCTGGGGTCGGACATGTTCGCGAGCATCTGCACGAGGCCCACGAGCGTTCCGATCATCCCGAACGCCGGCGCGAACGTGGCGATGGTCTCCATCATCTTCTTGCCTTGCGCGTGCCGCTGCTGCTGGAAGCTGTGCTCGAGATCCATGATGTCGCGCACCGTTTCCGCGGCGAATCCGTCGATCACGAGCTGAATGCCCTTGGCGAAGAACTTGTCGTCGACTTCCTGCAACTTCGCCTCGAGCGCGAGCAGGCCCTGCTTTCGCGCGAGGTTGGCGTAGTTGATGATGCGGTCGATCTCCTCTTGCGGAGTCGGCAGCCTGAAGAACAGCGCGCGCAGACCGACCTTGAAGAGGCTCTTGAGGTCCGTGGGGCGATAGCTCATCACCGTCACGCAGGCCGCGCCTCCACAGACCATCACCACCGAGGGGAAGTCGTAGAACAGCTTGAGCGGGGCGCCGAGCAGGATGGCCCAGATCAGGAGTGCGATCGCTCCCACCAGGCCGAAGAGGGTCATGAGGTCCATGGGGTCTCGTTCAGGCGACGTCGCGCCACGGTCCTATCGACCCTTGCCGAGGGAATGCTTGACGGCCGCCCCCGCCGGTGCGGAGCGCGCTCCGCGGGCAAGGACGGCCGTCCCGAGGCTGGGAACCGGTCGGGCTACTTGTCGCGCGCGGGGTCGAGCGTGCGGTACGCATCGGCGTACTCGCGCCACTTGGTCGCACCGACGTTCTCGAGCAGCTCCTTGGCCCGCGTCGGCTTCTGCGCGTGCAAGATGCGCGCGGCGTCGAGCGGCGCATACTCGGCGAGGCGCGGCCCGAGCTCGGCGGCATCGCCCTCGGCGAACAGCTTGCCCAAACGCGCCCATCCTTGCTGTTCGCGCTCCGTGCGCGCGCGGTCCGACTCGGTCACGCTCGACTCGCGATCCGCCAGCGTCTTCTCGCGTTCCTCGAGCGCGCGCTGCAAGCGCTGCAGTTCCGCGTAGTGCTCGTCGAGCTGCTCGGCGCGCGCGCTCGCCGACTTCTCACGCTCGGCGACCGTCGCGAGCCGCGTGTCGAGGTCGGCGACCTTGCGCTTGAGCTCCGTCGCGAGCGCCTCGAGCTCGGCGCCAGAATACGGCGACTGGATCTGGAACACGTCCATCAGTCCCGCGCTCGCCTCGCGGCGCTCGGTGCGCGTTTCGCTGTGCGTCTCGTTGGCGACGAGCGGCGAGTCGACGACGGCTTCCTCGCCGTTCTCGGCGGGCGAGGGGAACAGCCCTCCGATGACGGGAATCGTGTACGCCGGCGCGCCCATCATCAGCGCGAACAGCACATAGGCGGCGGCGAAGCCGCCGACACCACCGGCCGAATACAGGGCGATCTTGGCGTTCTTGTTCATCGCTCGTCTCTCTCGACGTCGTGGTTGCCTCCGGCGAGGGCCGCCTTGCGGTCGACCTGCTCGGCCAGTTGCTTGCATTCGTTGGCGCGCTCTTCCTCGCGGAATACGTCGCGGGCGCGTTCTTCGAGCCGCTCCATGGCGCGCACTTCGATGCGCGCTGCCTGCCATGCGGCTTGGCGTTCTTCCACGGCGCTCGCGGCCTGTGCGACTTGCGAACGACGGATCGCCGCGCGCGTCACCAGCGGCGGCAGGGTGCGCTGCGCGGCGATGATCTCGCCCGAGCGCAACTCGCCCTGCGACTGCAGGCGCGCGATGCCCTCCTCGGCACAGCGCAGCTCCTCGCGCGACGCTTCGAGACGCGCTTCGCACTCGTGCAGGCGCGCTTGCGCCGCGAACAGCTCGCTGCGCGCGAGCTCCTCGCCGAGTTCGCGCAGTCGCTGCACACGCGCGAGCGGGAAGCGGAAGCGGCGCATGGGCTACTCCTTCCCTCGCTGCGGTGCGCCGCGCGCGCCGCCGGGCTTGAGCGGGCGAGTCTGGCTCTCGCTCGCCTGTCGCTCCTGCGCGATGGCGGCCTGCGCGAGTCGGCCGACGAGCTCACGCGTTTCGGCGAGCCGTGTCGTCTCGTGGGTGCCTTGGCGCAAGAGCAACTCCACCGCCGGTCGCAGCGCGATCGCCGCGTCGAGACGCGCGTTGGTGCCGGGCTTGTAGGCGCCGATCTCGACCAAGTCGCGGCCTTCCTTCCACGCGGCGAGCAGGCCGCGCACGACGCTCGCGTCGGCGCGCTGCGCCTCGCTCGAGAGCGACGGCAAGAGGCGCGAGAGGCTGGCGAGCACGTCGACGGCGGGGTAGTGGCCGCGCTGGGCGAGATCGCGCGAGAGCACGAGGTGGCCGTCGAGCAGGCCGCGCAGCGTGTCCGCCACGGGGTCGTTCACGTCATCGCCGTCGAGCAGAATGGTGAGCAGGCCCGTGATCGAGCCCTTCTGCGTGCGGCCCATGCGCTCGACGAGCTTGGGCACGGTGGCGAAGAAGCTCGGCGGGTAGCCGCGCACGGTCGGCGGTTCACCGGCCGCCAGACCGATCTCGCGCGACGCGGCCGCGAAGCGCGTGATCGAGTCCATCACGAGCAGCACGTCGAGGCCTTGGTCGCGGAACCACTCGGCGACGGTGACGGCGACGAACGGCGCCATGAAGCGCTCGATGGGCGGCCGGTCGGAGGTCGCGACGACCATCACCGACTTGGGCGTGTTTTCGGCTCCGAGCACTTCGTCGACGAAGGCGCGCACTTCGCGGCCGCGCTCGCCGACTAGGCAAACGACGATCACCTGCGCATCGGTGCCGCGAGTGATCTGGCCGAGCAGCGTCGACTTGCCGACGCCGGAGCCCGCGAAGATGCCCAGCCGCTGGCCGCGGCCGAGCGTGGCGAAGGCGTCGATCGCGCGCACGCCGGTCTGGAGCGGCTCGACGATCGGTTTGCGCGAGAGCGGATCGGGCGACTCCGTACGCACGCCGCGCAGCTCGAGCTCGGGGATGCGCGGACCCTTGTCCAGCGGCGTGCCAAAGCCGTCGACCATGCGCCCGAGCAGCTCGCGGCCCACCGGCACGCAGAACGCGCGCTTGAGCGCGATCACGGGCTGGTTGGGAGCAATGCCGAGGATGTCGCCGTGCGGCATGAGCAGCGTGCTCGCGCCGCGGAAACCGACCACTTCGGCGTCGACGAAGGCGTTGGAGCTGCCGACGGGGCCGCGGCGAATGCGGCACAGCTCGCCGACGGCCGCGGGCACGCCCGTAGCCTCGATCATCACGCCTGACACGTTGTCGACGCGTCCGCGGAAGTGCGGCGCCGCGGCCTCGCCGATCGCACGCGCGCAGCGGCGCAGGTCGAGCTTCACGAGAGTTCTCCGAGCAGGCGCTCGTGGATCGCTCGCAGCGCTTCGGCGTTCTCGCGCACGAGCAGGCCGTGCGGCGTCTCGACGTGCACGTCGCCGCGCGCCACGGCGTCGTCGGGCTCCAGCTCGGTGCCGGCGCGCAAGCGCACGTCCTGAAGCTGAGCGATGTCGGCGGGATTGAGATGCACGGTGCACGGGCCTCGGCCGGCGCCCGAGGCCGCGAGCGCTTCGCGCACCATCGACTCGATGTTGTGCGTGCCCGCCACCAGTTCCTTGCGCACCAGCGTGCGCGCGATCTCCACGGCCAGCGCCACGGCGTTGCGCGCGAGCGCGGCCTCGGCCTCTTCGCGGGCAGCGTCGAGACGCGCGGCGGCGAGCTCGAGCGCGCGAGCCGCGCGAGTGCTGGCCGCGCGTTCGCCCTCGGCGCGCGCCTGCGCGATGCGCTTTTCCCAGAACGAGCCGGCTCCGCCGCGACACAGCGTGACGGAGCGCGGCGCGGCGGGGAGCGCGAGTCTTTGCGGCTCACGAGACAAGATCTTCTCCTCCTCGAGCCGGGCGGAACTCGCCGGACTCCATCAGAGCGCGGACGGCCTTCATGATCTCCGCGCGCGCAGCCTGAATGTCGCGCCCGCTCATCGCGCCCGCGATTTCGCGCTCGTCCTTGACCATGTCGCGGACGCGCGCGCTCAGGTTGGCCATGATGTTCTGCTCGACCGCGGGGGACGAGCCCTTGAGCGAGATCGCCAGCGTGCGCGTGTCGACGGAGCCGAGCACCTTTTGCATCGCGCGGCTGTCTAGCTCCGCCAGGTTCTCCCACGTGAACATGAATTCACGGATGTTGGTCGCCATCTTGGCGTCGCTGCGGTGGATGCCGTCGAGGACGGACTTCTCGACCTCGGGCTGGCTGCAGTTCAGCACTTCGGCGATCGTGCGCAGGCGCGCGCCCGTGTCCGGTGCGACCGGACCGCTTCCGGCCTCGCGCACGCGGACTTGCAGGTCCTGAGCGATCGCCACGAGCGTGTCGAAGCTCGGCGGCACCAGCGTGGCCATGCGACGGATCATCGCCAGCGCGCGCTCGCCGTTCATCAGGCCGAGCAGCTCGGCACAGAGCGCGGGGTCGAGGTGCGCGAGCACCAGTGCCGCCACCGCGTCGGACTCCTGCGAGAGCGCGCGCAGGATCAGGTCCGCGGGCTCCTTTTCGATCGCGAGAAACGGGCGCTCGTGGAGCAGGCGCTGCTGGATCTTCTTGAACAGCTCGCCGGCCTGCGACTTGCCGAGCGTCGCCTCGAGCATCGTGCGCAGCTCGTCCTCGCTGCGCAGGCGCGTGACGCGCGGCTTGCGCAGGCTCTTCACGAACTCGCGGTCGAGCGCGCGCACGGCCTCGACGGCGACCATGTCCGCCTCCAGCCGCGCCATCGCCTCGACCACCTCGACGATGACCTTCTCGTCGATGTTCTTGATCACGTTCGCCGCGGCCTCCTTGTCGAGGCTCATCAGGAACGCGGCCGCCTTCTGGGCGCCGCTCATTTCCTTGCTCGAACCCATGGGTTAGACCTTGGCGGTGGCCTTCTCGTCGACCCAGCGCGAGAGGATCTCGCCAACCTTGCGCGGGTCGGTGCGCACGAGCTCCTCGATCTGCGCGCGGGCGAGCGCCTCGGGGTCGATGCTCGAGTCGGCGCCGCCGGAACCGGCCGTGGCGCTCGCCAGCGCACCCTCGCCGCTGGCGATGTTCTTGCGGCTGCCGCGCAGGCTGGTGAACAGCAGCGCGAGGAAGGCGACCGCGGCCGCGATTTCGACGCCGCGCTCGATCAGGAGCTGGGTCATCGCGCTCGGACCTTCGTCCTCGAGCGGCGTCTCACCCGCCGCGCCGGGCGTGGACGGCGCGCCGCTGGCCACGTCCTGCGCGACGAACGCGGTCGTCGTGACGCCGATCACGTCCTGACGCTCGACGTTGAAGCCGACGGCGGCCTCGACGATCTTCTGGATCTCGGCCTTGCGCGCGGCGAGGCTCTCGTCGAGCACGAGCGACACGTACAGGCGTTCGAGGCGCGGCACCGTGCGCACGGTCTGCGTGCGCGAGCGGCTCGTCTCGTAGGTGGTCTTGTTGTCCTTGGTCTTCGAGACCGACGAGGGGCTCGAGCTCGAAGCGGCCGTGGGCACGGCCGCGGACTCGTTGCCGAACTCCGTGGGCGCGTTGGCGGCGACGCCAGTCACCCCGCCGACGCCCGAGCCCGTGCCCAGCGGCGTCTGGGTTTCCTTCGTGTCGACCTGCATGGCGACGGTCTCGGGGTCGATCTTCTCGTCGACGATCGTGCTCTGGTCGTAGTTCCACTGCGAAGTGACCGTGACCAGCGCCTTGCGGGCGCCGAACGTCTGCTCGAGGTGGCGATTGGCCTTGGTCGCGAGCTCGCGCTCGTACGTTTCGGCCTGCGCGAGGAAGTCGCGAGCGGTGCGGCCGGTGTCTTGATCGGCGCTCGGGTCGTGCAGCGTGCGGCCGGATTGGTCGGTGATGATCACGTTTTCGGCGGGCACTCCGAAGCGAAAGCGCACGAGCTTCGCCACGTTGGCGGCTTGCTCCGCGCTCAGCTCCGGCTCGCCCTTCAGCGCGAGCGCGACCGAGACTTGGACGGGCTTCTTCGCTCGCAGGGGCGACGTGTCGGGCATCGAAGTCGTGACGGTGGCCGCGCCGACGAACTCGAGCTGCTCGAGCAGGCGCTCCGTCTCCTGCCATTCGCGCTTTTGCATGTTCTGCGCGCGCTCGCCGGCGGAGAGGAAGATCGTCGAGGCGCCCGAAGCACCGGCGTCGATGCCGTCGGGTCGGCTCTTGAGCGACTCGGAGAGCGCCACGGCGATCTGCGCCGAGTCGAACTGCGGTTCGTCGACGTAGATCACGAACGGACCGGGGAAGTCGCTGACGCGGTAGCGCACTTGCGCTTCGGCGAGGGCCTTTTCGACGGCGACGCGCTCGGCGTCGGAGAGGTTCGTGTAGAGCTTGACGAAGTGCGGCTGCGCCGAGATCCAGCTGCCGATGCCGAAGGCGGCGAGCACGGCGACGAGCGACAGCGCCACCACGAGCTTGGTGCGCGCGGGGGACTTCAGGGCGGCGTCGACGAGGTTGTTGAGTTCGAAGTTCATCCGGTCCTATCTCACACGCTCATCCGCATGGTCTCGCGGTACGCATCGATCAGCTTGTTGCGCACTTCGAGGCTGAACTTGAAGGCCAGCTCCGACTGTTTGAGCTGACCCGCGACTTCGTGGAAGTCGCCGACCTTGCCGGAGAGCAGATCCACCGGCAGGGCTTCGGAGGCCTTGATCGTCTCGTCGGCGCGGGTGATGCCCTGCGCGAGCGCAGTGGAGAAGCTCGGGCCCGCGGTGGGGGCGGCCACGCCGGGCAGGTTTTCGCCCATGCGCGCCAAGGCGCCCTCGACCTTCGCACCTCGCTGCATCGAGGCCAGCGCGGCCTCGATGGCCGCCTTCGCGAGTCCGCCTTGTCCTACGCCTTGGATCATCGGGATCAGCCGTGTTCAGGTCACTGGAGGAGGCGCAGCGCGCGCTCCGCCATGCGCACGAAACCGTCCTGCGCTTGCAGGTTGGCCTCGTAGGCACGCATGGCAGTGATCAGATCGGCCATTTCCCGCGTCGTGTTGACGTTCGGGTAGGAGACCCAGCCCGCTGTGTCAGCATCGGGATGGGAGGGGTCTTTGATCCGCTGGAAGGGGGACTGGGCGTCCTCGGAGACGGCCCGCACGCGCACTCCGGCGTTTTCCGTGCCGCCGCCCTCGAGCTCGCGCAGGATGGGCTCGAACTCGACCACCTGCCGCCGGTAGGGCGTGCCCTCGGGGGTCTTGGTGACCGTGGCGTTGGCGATGTTCTTGGCGACGGTGTCGATGCGCACGCGCTCGGCCGACATGCCGGTGGCCGCGATGCGCATTCCGTAGAAGAGGTTGTTCACGCCGTCCATGGTTCAGGCCTCGCGGGTTGTGGCTAGCGCCCGCTCTGAATCGAGGTGTCGATCAAGTCGAAGTGGCTCTGCAGCATCGCCGCGTACGTCTCGTACAAGAGGCGGTTCTGGCGCTCGGCGTTGAGCTCGAGCTCGAGATTGACGTTGTTGCCGTCGGGACGCGCGGGGGTGAGCGTGTCCTCGACGACGGCCGGCTGCACGCCCTCGAGCCCGCCCTTCCCGGACTCGAGGGCGTCGCGCAGCAGGCCTTCGAATTGCACCACCTGACGCCGGTAGCCGGGCGTGTTGACGTTCGCGATGTTGCTCGAGATGACGCGCGACCGCTCGGCGGTGGCGTTCATGAGCCGCATCAGGAGGTCGACGTTGCCCGTGCTTCCGGCTTCCATGGGGATGCTCCTTCGTTGCTTCTCAGGCGACGAGGCCGAGCTGGCGCCAGAGCTTCATTTTGTTGGAGAGCGTGCGTGCGCTCACGCCCATGCGTCGCGCGGCCTCCGTCTTGTTGCCGCCGGTCGAGACGAGCGTCTCGAGGATCGCCTCACGCTCGATGTCCGCGAGCGGACGGTTGGCGAGCGACGGCGGCGCGACCGGAATCGACGCGACGCCGCCCGGCAACACGCTGACCGGCCCGGTGGCGGCGCCGAAGGCGATGTCGGTGGGCTCGATCGTCACGCCCTGACTCAGCACGACCGCGCGTTGCAGTACGTTCTCGAGCTCGCGCACGTTGCCCGGCCACGACCACTGGAGCAGCTTCTGCTCGGTGGCGGCCGAGAGCGTGAGCTCGTTGGTGCCATGCGCGCGGGCGAAGTGCGTCAGGAAGTGGCGCGCGAGCGGCAACACGTCCTTCGAGCGCTCGCGCAGCGGCGCGACGTGGAGCGGCAGAACGTGCAGGCGGTAGTAGAGGTCCTCGCGGAAGCGACCGGCCTTGACCTCGGCGGTGAGGTCGCGGTTGGTGGTCGCGATCACGCGCACGTCGACCTTGATCGTCGCCGTGCCGCCGACGCGCTCGAACTCCTCTTCCTCGAGCACGCGCAGCAGCTTGGCTTGCAGCGCCGGCGAGATCTCGCCGATCTCGTCGAGCAGCAGCGTGCCGCCGTCGGCGAGCTCGAAGCGGCCCTCGCGGCTCTTGATCGCGCCCGTGAAGGCGCCCTTCTCGTGACCGAAGAGCTCGCTCTCGAGCAGGTTTTCGGAGAGCGCGGCGCAGTTGACGCGCACGAACGGAGCGCGCGCGCGATTGGACTCCTGATGGATCAGTTGGGCGATGCGCTCCTTGCCGGTGCCGCTCTCGCCGGTGACGAGCACCGTGCCCTTGCTCTTGGCGATGCGCTGCGCGGCGTGCACCGTCTCCTGCATGTTCGGGCTCTCCGCGATCGTGCGCGAGCCCGCGCCGAGCACTTCCTGGCGCAGGTACTCGTTCTCGCGCTCGAGCTTCGAGGCGCGTTCGATGCGTCGCAGCACGAGCTGCAGCGTGTCGGCGGTGCAGGGCTTCATCAGGAAGTCCACCGCGCCGCGGCGCATGGCCTGCACGGCCGTTTCGACCGTGCCGTGCGCCGTGATCACGACGACCGGCAGACCGGGCATCTCGTTCTTCAGGCGCTCGACGAGCTGCAGACCGTCCGACCCCGGCATGCGCAGGTCGGTCAGCACGATGTCGGGATTCGTGTTGCGCACTTGCTCGAAGCCCTCGTTGCCGTCGCGAGCGACCGCGATCTGGAAGCCGAGGCTCTTGACCGCCTCGACGAGGAACTGGCGGGACAGGTTGTCGTCGTCGACGACGAGGATCTTCTGGATGGACATGTCTTTAGTTGCGGAAGGGAAGATGGAGACGCACTTCTGCGCCGCCAAGGGGGGACGGAAGGGACGAAATCTCGACGCGACCGCCGTGGAGCACGGCGATGCGTTGAACGAGCGCGAGCCCGAGGCCGGTGCCTTCGGCGCGCGTGGTGAAGAACGGCTCGAACACGCGGCGCGCGAGCTTTTGCGAGATGCCGGGGCCGGCGTCCTGCACGCGCGCGACCACCTCGCCGCCTTCGCGCGTGATCGACAGGTGTACGCGGCCGCCTCGGGGCTGCGCCTGAATCGCGTTGGCGAGCAAGTTCCGCAGCGCCTGACGCAGCTTGATGCGATCGCCGGAGAAGCTCGCGCAATCGACCGCGGCCGTGAGCTCGACGGGGCACATGCCATCGCGCTCGGCGCCGAGGCGTGCGAGGCGCAGGGCCGCGCGCGCGAGCTCGTGCGCGTCGACCGAGTCGAGCGCGAGCTTGTCGGGGCTCGCGAGCGACATCATGCTCGCGAGAATCGTCTCGGCCTCGGCGGAACCCTCGACGATCAGGCCGGCCCAGCGGCGCTCGTTGCTGCCTTCGGGAAGGCGCGGCGCGAGCATCTCCGCGAAGCCCTTGACCGCCATCATCGGGTTGCGCAGCTCGTGCGCGATGCCGCTGGCCATGTCGCCCATCGCCGTGAGCTTGTCCATGGCGTGGAGACGCTCGGAGAGCTCGACCACGTGCGTGCGATCGTCGAGGATCTCGACCGTGCCCGCGGGTTCGCCGCCCGCGCGCAGGTCGCGCGCGACCACCGAGCGACGCGAGGCCACGACTCGGCGCGACCCGTCGGGTCGCACCACCTCGTGCTCGATCCACTCGTCGTCCCGTCCGTCGAACTCCGTCGAGTCGCGGCCGAGAACCGCGCTCTCGTCCACGCCGAGCACGACGAGCGCCGCGGCGTTGGCGCGCACGATGTGACCGTCGGCGTCGCGCACCAGCACTCCGGTGGGGAGCGCGGCGAGCACCGCTTCGAGACCGGCCTTCACTTCGTCGAGCTCCGCGACCTTGCGCGCGAGCTCGCGATTGGCGACGGCCAGTTCCTGTTCGACGCGCCGCGCGCGCTCTTCCAGCGAGCGGTAGCTCGACGTGAGGCTGGCACCCAGACTTTCGAGGTCGCGCATCGCGCGCTCGAGGTCGAGTTCCGGCGGTTGTTGCGGGCTGGCGGGCGTCATGGCCGCTTCTCCTTGCCGGCGCTGCGCTTCTCGAAATCGACACGCCACTGCAGGAATTCGAGGTCTTCGCGAGCGCGCTCGGCGAGCGCGAGCGCGTCCTTGCGCGCGAGCACGGCCGCGAAGCCGGCGATGGCGTCGGTGTCTCGTCCGAGCTTCTCGAGCGTGCGCGCGCGCCAGTACGAGCACTCGACGTCGTCGAGCCGCAGCTCGAACGACGCGAGAGCCTCGGCGTAGCGGCCTTGGCGGTAGCAGGCGCGACCCAGGCGCAGCGCGTCGGCGTAGTAGCCCGCTTGTTCGAAGGCCCGGGCGGCGCCGCTCGTCGGCGTCGGCGCGCACTCGCTCTTGGGAGCGCTCGTGTCCTGCTCGCGGCGCGGGCCAGAGAGCGTATTGACCGCCAGACGCGCGCGCAGCGCATCGTCGAGGCCGCGCGTCGCGGGAGCGTCGTCCGTCACCGCGCCCGTCACCGCGCCCGGCGCATTGCCCGGCGCATTGCTCGGCGCAGTGCTCGGTGCAGTGCTCGGCGCAAGCGTGGGCGCCAAGCTGCCTTCCAGCTCGGCGTTCTCGAGGCGTTCTGCATCACCCTGCAAGCGCGCGACGTCGTGGCGCAGCGTGTCGAGCAGAGCATCGCGCGCGCCGGGCTCTCCCTCGGGCGTGGGCAACGCAGGCTCCGTGGCGGCGATCACGGTCGCGATCGCGCTGGCATCGCCCGCCTGCAGGCGCTGCTCGACCGCCGCGAGCTGATCGAGCGCCTTGAGCGTGCGCTGCAGCGTGGCCTCGAGCGAGTCCTCGCCGCCGGAGCCGAGTGTCACGGCCGGGACCACGAGCAGCGTGGCCAGGCCGAGGTTGAGTGCGTAGTTGAACTTCAACATCAGATTCGCCCCCGATAGGCCTCGATGGCCTCGTCGATGCGACCCGCGCCTTCGAGCAACTCGCCGGCGAGCAAGTAGAGCTCGCGGCGCAGCTCGGGCGACGAGATCGAGTCTGTGTGCTCGCGCAGATGCGCGAGTGCGGCGTCGACGCCGACTTCGTGCGAGAGGGCGCGGGCGTGGCAACGCGCGAAGCGTGCGCGCGCCGCCTCCTCCAACGTGCCCAGTTGCGCGGCGATTCCGCGCAGCAACTTGAGCGATTCCGCGAACGAGCCACCGTCGCACAGTCGCTCGGCACGCTCGAGCGCCTTCGACTCGGCGGGTGCGGCGGAGGAGTCCAGCCCGAGCGCCGCGCGCGCCTCGCGCACGACGCCGTCGAGAAGGACGCCGTCCTTGCGCGCGATCTCGGCCGCGAACAGGGCGCCGACTTCGTCGTGCGTTTCGAGCGCGGCGGTGGCCGCGGCGAGCAAGGCCGCTTCCCTGCGCGGTCCTTCGCACAGCTGCGAGAAGGCGAGCCAGGCGCGCGCGGCGTTGCCGTGTTGTCCGGCGGCCGCGCAGGCGAGCGCGCGCAGTTCGAGCGACTCGCGACGATCCGCGGGACCTGCGAGACGAGTGTCGATCTCGTCGAGCAGCGCGAGCGCCTTCTCGCCTTGGCCGACGCCGGCGAGTGCGCGCGCGCGCACCTGCTTGCGCCGCAGTTCCTCGTGCCGCGACGCCGCGCTGTCGAGCGCATCGATGGCGTCGATCATGTACAGCGCGCGTTCATGCTGGCCGATGCGCACGACGCACCAGGCGAGTTCGAGGCGCGCGGGAATCTCGAGTCCGTGCTCGCGCTCGCTGCGCAACAGCTCGGAGAAGCGATCCGCGGCATCCTGCCAAGCCTCCTCGCGCATGAGCAGGTTGCCGGCGGCGAACAGCGCATCGTTGGCGAGCGGGGAGTCGGCGTAGCGCCCGACGAGCTCGTCGTAGCGCGCGCGTGCGGCGGCATCGTTGCCGCGTCGCTCCTCGATGATGGCCTGATCGCGCAGCGCTTGGGGAGCGAGCTCGTGGTCGGAGAAGTCGCGCAGCGTCGCGGCGGAGACCGCGATGGACGCTTCGTAGAGCGCGTTGGCGTCCGCCGAGTCGTCGAAGCTCGGCCGCAGCAGGAGCACGCCGCCGCGCACTTCGGCCGCGAGGCCGACGGATCCGGCGATGAAGCGCACGGCTTGGCGCAGCGGGCGATCGCGCAGATCGACGCTGACGAGCGTGCGGCTCGTGCTCGCGTCGAGCCCTTGCAGCTCGAGCTCGGCTTCGCGAGCGAGATCGCCCATGAGCTCGTGGAGCAGCGCGTTGTCCGCGTGGATCGTGCACGTGCGTTCGCCGTCGCGCAGCTCGACCGAGAGCTCGTGGCGCAGCTCGCGCGTCTGGGGCGCGACGAGCAGCAGTGCGGCGAGGGCGAGCTTCATCGGCTTCGCTCCGTGTTGCGCGCGAGGGCGTCGGCTTCGAGCCGGTAGCTGTCGGCGATCAGGAAGCCTGCGCGAGCCTCGATTTCCTCGCGCGCCGGGAGCTCGACGCGGTCGATCACCGCGAGCAAGCCGTGGAGCATGCGACGGGCGCGGACGTGCTCGCCCTGCGCGACGCGTTCCCGCGCGAGTTCGAGCGTGCGGTAGCCCTCGGGCAGGGCGCCGAAGGCCGGTTCGGAGGCGCGCGCGGCGGCGGCGCTGCGTTGATTGGACTCGTTGCGCAGGTCCGCGCTGGCTTCTCGCACGTCGTGAGCGACGTCGAGGACGAGGTCGCGAGTCGCGTTGACCGAGTTCCACGCGAAGGCCATCAGGGCCACGTTGGCGACGAGCACGGCGGCGAACAGCGCCGTGGCGAGCGGAGACATCGAGAAGCGCTCGCGCTCGGCTCGCGCCGTGGGAGCGGCCTGCGGGGCGAGGGGCGCCGCGCTCGGAGCCACTGCGGCGGGCGCATCGACGTGGGCGAGCGTGCTCGGCGCCACGGCGGCGGGGTCGCTCTTGGGCAGGGCGGGCTTGGGCGCGGTGGTCTGACGGATCTCGACGAAGTTGAACAGATCGTCGTCCGTCTCCGGCGGAGGCGTGCCGGTGGCGAGCTGAGCGTGCAGCTTGCCGGTCGTGGGGACGAGCGGGTCGGAAGCCATGTCGTCCGCAGAGTTCGACCGTGGACGATTCTTCCTTGAAGCAAGGAATGCCCACCCCGGCAGGTTCTTCCTGATTCGGGGAAGCCGCCCCCGCCCCCGCCCTGCCCTGTCCCGTCCTGCCCTGCCCTGTCCCCGTCTCGTTCAGCCCCGCTCGGCCCCGTTCAATCTGGGCGCGAGACGATCCCGTAGGCCCGCAGCTTGAGGTGCAAGGTGGCGCGGTGCAGCCCGAGCACGCGCGCGGCTTGGCTGCGGTTGCCGCCCTGCTCTTCGAGCACCCGACGGATCAACAGCTCCTCGACTTCGCGCAGTGAGCGACTCTCGAGGGTGAGCGCGGGCCCCGCGGGCAGGTCGCGCTCCGCTCGCGAGAGCAGATCGGCCGCCACCAGCGTGTCCGAGTCGCACACCAGCGCCGCGCGCGCCACGAGCCACTCGAGCTCGCGTTCGTTGCCGGGCCACTCGTGCGCGAGGATGTGCCGTCGCGCACAGGCGCCCAGACGCGCGTGTGGAAGTTCCTTCGCCAGCACCTCGAGCGCGAGCTCGAGCGCCTCCTGCGGCCGCTCGCGCAAGGGCGGAATCGAGAGCGCGAGTCCGTTGAGCCGGTAGAGCAGCTCCTCGCGCAGCGCCTTGCGCAGTCGCTCCGGCGGCGCGGGCAGCGTGGCGATCACGCGCGCGGCCCGACGCGCGAGCAGCGCGTGCGCAAGCGCGGTCTGAGCGGCGTCGTCACAGCACTCGACGCGCTCGATCAGGAGCGTCCCCTCGCGCGCCTCGACGAGCGCCGCGCTCGGACTCGCGCCCCGTTCGCGCCTTGCATCGACGTGTACGAACGGCGCGGCCGCGCGCGGCGAGAGCGCGTGGATCTCACGGGCGAGCTCGAGCGAGGGCGTGCCCGGCGGAGCCACGATGAGCACGGACGAGCTCGAGGAGGCCGCGGCGCGCGCGGCGTGGACGCGCAATTCCTTCCAGGTGCTGCCGCTCTCGCTCGCCATGGGGTGACTCCTATTGAACAGGCCTCCGCGCGCGAGTGCGCGCACCCAGTCAGAGGATTTTCTCTCCCTGCGCTTCAGGGATCGCCAGCCGCTCCGAGAACCGCTCCGTGCTCGCCAGCGGGATCGGACCGCACGGGCACGGAACACACAGCGACCCCCACAACCCCCAGCACAGGAAACAGGAAACATGGGCCTCCGAGTCAACACGAACATCGCCTCGATGAACGCACAGCGGAACCTCGGTTCCGTCAGCACGCGCCTGATGGGCAACTTCAAGCGCCTCTCGAGCGGCCTGCGCATCTCGACCGCATCCGACGACGCCGCCGGCCTCGGCATCAGCGAGCGCATGCGCTCCCAGATCCGCAGCTACGGCGCGGCGCAGCGCAACGCTCAAGACGGCATCTCGCTCGTCCAGACGGCGGAAGGCGCGCTCAACGAGGTCAACAGCATCCTCAACCGCATGCGCGAGCTGTCGATCCAGGCCGCGAACGGCACGCTCTCGAACGCCGACCGCGCGACGCTCGACACCGAGTATCAGGAGCTGATCAACGAGATCGACCGCATCTCGACCACCTCGACGTTCAACGGCGTGCAGTTGATCGACGGCACGACGACTTCGCTCGACCTGCAGGCCGGCATCAACTCGAGCGAGGTGATCACGGTTTCGCTGCAGGACGCGACCGCCACCGCGCTCGGCCTCTCGGGTCTGACGGTCGGCACGCCCTCGGGTGCCTCGGCCGCGCTCGCGGTGATCGATGCTGCCGTCGACCTGGTCACGACCGCTCGCGGCGCGCTCGGCTCGGCCCAGAACCGCCTGCAGTCCGCGATCTCGTCGATTGCGAACGCCTCGGAAAACCTCGCCGCCGCCGAGTCGCGCATCCGCGATGTCGATATCGCGACCGAAACCGCGGACCTCACCCGCAACACGATCATGCAGCAAGCCGCGGTCGCCATGCTCGCGCAGGCGAATGTGCAGCCGCAGCTCGCGCTCAGCCTCCTCCAAGGCCGTTGATTCAAGACGATCCGGCCCCTGTGCCGGTCGCTGTGGGGGAGGGCCTCGTTGGCCCTCCCCGTCCCCCCCAAAGCTCTTTTCAGTAGTTCTGACCGAACGAGCAGCTCCGCGAGCGCGCCCCATCGCGCGCCGCGCGCAAAGACGCTTCCCCTCCGCTCTGCCTCGCGCGACGAGCGTGCCTTTGCACGCGAGCGCAGCTCGCGCCGCGCGCTCACCCAAAGCTCGCGCGATCGGTCCTCTCCCGCACTCCTCCGCGGTGTGTCCAGCCGCGGAGGTGGTTCCGTAACCCCAGCTACAAAAGGAAACTGCAATGGGACTTCGTGTCAATACCAACATCGCCGCCCTGACGGCTCAACGCAACCTAGCTGGCGTCAGCCAGCGTCTCTCCGGCAACTTCGGTCGGCTCTCGAGCGGCATGCGCATCGCGACGGCCGCCGACGATGCCGCTGGCCTGGGCATCTCCGAGCGCATGCGCGCTCAGGTGCGCTCGCTCAATGTCGCCAGCCGCAACGCGCAGGACGGCGTCTCGCTCGCGCAGACCGCCGAAGGCGCGCTGCAGGAAGTCAACAACAACCTGACGCGCATGCGTGAGCTGGCGATTCAGGCCTCCAACGGCACCCTCACCACGCAGGACCGCGCCACGATCGACACCGAGTTCCAGGCGCTGATCACCGAGATCGACCGCGTCTCGAGCCAGACCACCTTCAACGGCGTGAACTTGCTCGACGGCACGACGACCACGCTCAGCGTGCAGGTCGGCAACAACTCCGGCGAGACGATCACGGTCAGTCTGGCCGACATGACCGCCACGGCGCTCAGCATCGCCGGCGAGGACGTGGCGACGGCCGCAGGCGCCGCCACCGCGCTGACCGCGATCGATTCGGCGATCGACAACGTCACGACGACTCGCGGCGCTCTCGGCGCCGCGCAGAACCGCCTGACGAGCGCGATCTCCTCGATCCTCAACACGCGCGAGAACCTCTCGGCCGCCGAGAGCCGCATCCGCGA
>VGZD01000066.1 GCA_016872715.1 Planctomycetota bacterium | reverse complement strand
TTCATCGTTCCCGGCGACGCGTACTACGACTTCGGGTTCCGGGTCGTGCTCGCCCCAGTTCTCGTCCCGTGAGCGAGCGGAGCGCGGCCTGAGGCGGGGGCACGGAGGCGGGAGCGGAGCGACGCCGTAGATGCCGACGCCGGTGGCCGCGCGCAGCGGAGCGGTGCAGAGACTGCGAGGGATCGAGCGAGCCGGTGCGCTAGGCGGGGCTTTGCGCGCCGTGAATGGGCGGGGGCGGGGGTGTAGGCTGGCGGGCGCATGGCGGCTTTGGAGGGGGCGGATCGGCGCAGGGTGAGGCGGCTGGTGCTGGTGGCGGCGCTGCTGCACGGGCTGGCGTACTTGCTGGCGGTGGCGCCGTGGATGGGGGAGGACGAGCCTTGGCATCTGGAGTACGCGACGCATGTGGCGGCGCTGCACCGGCCTTGGGGTGGGGAGGCGGCGAAGCTCGGGGAGGGCGGCGTCGATGAGCGGCGCGAGTGGCCCACATCTCAGCTGCAGGTGCGGCGGCGCATGGCGGGGGTGAGCGAGGAGGAGATCGCGCAGCGCCAGCGGGAGATCTTGGCCTCGATGGGCGAACACGCCTACTTCCGGCGCGTCGACTGGGCCGGGGCGGTGAGCGACCGCACGGACTTCGATCAGGTCGAGCCGTTCTTCACGGCGACCTCGCAGCCGCCGGGCTACTACACGCTGCTTGGGCTGTGGCTCCTGCCGGTGCGGCACGCGGCGATCGAGACGCAGCTTCTGTGGGCGCGCGGGCTGTCGCTGCTTTTGTACCTCGCGAGCGTGTGGATCGTGCTCGAGCTCGCGTGCTGCGCCTTCAGCGACCGCTCGCTCGCGATCGCGGCGGCGCTGGCCTTCGCGTGGTTCCCGATGAACGCGCGGCTCGGCGCGGTGGTGAACAACGACGCGCTGGCGCGCACGCTGGGCGCGGCGGTGCTGATGCTGTGCGCGCGGCGGATCGCGGGCGATACTGCGCGCGGCACGCTGGTGCTCGCGGCGGCGCTCGTCGCGCTCGGGCTGCTCGTGAAGTCGACGGTGATGAGCCTCGCGGGCGTGGTCGCGCTCGCGTGGTTGTTCGGCGGCGAGCGCTCGGCGCGCTGGCGCAATGTGCTGTTCGGCGTCGCTGGCGGCGCGGTGATCGTCGGCGCGGTGCTGTGGCTGTGGCACGTGCAGCACAGCCCCGTCCTGCCGCGCAACGTCGATGCCTTCCTCGCGCGCGTGCAGCGCGGCGCGTCGCTCGAGACCTTCGGCGAGCTGTGGCGCACCTTCGTCGGCGGCTTCAACTGGTACTCGCGCGAGTTTTCGCCGACGACCTACGCGGTCGCGCTCGCGCTCGCGGGCGTGGCGACGCTCTCGGCCTTCTCGGCGCTCTTCCACACGCGCCGCGGCGTGTCGCGACCCGTGCTCGCGCTGTGCTTCGCGCTCATTGCGTTGCAGGTGCTGCTCGTGGTCTTGCGCGGCGAGGGACAAGGGCGCTACCTGATGCCGGCCATGGCCGCGCTCGCGATCGTGTTCGCCACCGGACTGCTCGCGCCGCTCTCGAACTTCCGGCGGCCCGCGGGGCTCAAGCTCTTCGCGATGCTGCTCTTCATCTACGACGCGTTGTTCCTGTGGGGCGGGCTCGTGCCGAACGAGTGCCTGCTGTGGGGATCCTGAGATGCTGCGCGCGATCGTGATCGGCGTCGTCGGCCTGCTCGCGCTCTTTTCATGGCGCGAGGAGCTGCCGGACGTCGAGATCCGTCTGCAACAGCGCACGACGCAGGCCGGACGCATCTTCGGCGGCCATCCGCTCGGGCAGAGTTTCCGCTGCGAGCACGGCGGGCTGCGAGCGCTCGACGTGGCGCTCGCTCCGATCGGCGGCGAGGCGCGCGCGATCGACTTCGAGCTGCGCCGCGGCGGTCCGGGGGGCGAGCTCGTGCGGCGCGCGCGGATCGAAGCGGCGGCGCTGCCCGCGAGCGACGGCTGGGCGCGCTTTGAGTTCGAGCCGCTCGCGGATTCCGCGGGGCAGGACTTCCACTTCGCGCTCGCGTGCGAGGATCGCAACGCGCACTCGCCGTGGGTGCGCTACCGCGGCGTGCCCTATGCCGTGCGATCGTGGGGCGATCGCGCGCTCGAGGGCTCGGTGGTGGAAGGCGAGCTCCTGCCCGCGCCGCCGCGCGCGCAAACGGACCTGCACCACGGCGACCTGCACACGCTCGCCTTCGCGACCAACTACGTGCATCCGCAGGCTGGGGCGATGAAGCTCACGCTGTCGGATGCGTTGACGGGCGAGGTGCTGCGCACGTCGAGCGTGGGGCCGGGCATTCCGTGCGACACGGGCTGGACGTTCTTCCACTTCGAGACGCTCGCCGACACGCGCTGGCGCGCGCTGCGCTTCAAGGTCGAGCTGCCGACGGGGGCGAGCCTGATCGGCAACGCCGAGGGCCCTTCGATCGTCGCCTACCACGGCGGCTCGCAGGTGAGCGGCGACGTGCTCGGCGCGACGTGCGCGGGCGCGGCGCTGCCCCAGCGCGACCTCGTGTTCCGCGCGTGGTCGAGCTCGACGCGCTCGGCGTTGCTCGCCCGACTGCGCGAGCGCGGCGGCGAGCGCATCCTGTGGGCCGCGCTCGCGTGGTTCATGGCCCTCGTCGTCGCGTCGCGCTTGCTCGGGCGTCCGGTCGAGGGACGCGAGTAACTCGCGAGCGGGTGTTCGAGCGCCGGGCGCGCATCGAGTTCGGGCGCGCATCGAGTTCGAGCGCGCATCGAGTTCGGGCGCGCTGCGCCACGCAGCAGCCAGCGTGGTTCGGCGCGCAGGCGTCGCTTCGCGGCGCCTCAGTCCGACGCGGGATGACGCTCCGCGTCGAGTAGAATCTCGCGCCCCGTGGATGTCTGCCTCGTCAGTCCTGAGATTCCGCACAACACCGGCTGCGCCGCGCGCCTGTGCGCTTCGACGCACAATGTGCTGCACTTGGTCGAGCCGCTCGGCTTCAGCCTCGAGGACCGCTACCTCAAGCGCGCGGGCCTCGACTACTGGCCGCAGGTCGAGCTCGTGATCCACCGCGACTGGAGCGCCTTCCTCGCGCAACTTTCGAACGGCGCGCGGCGTCCCGCCTCCGAGCGCCTCAAGCTCTTCACCGCGCGCGGCGGCACGAGCCTGTTCGACGCTCGCTTCGAGCCCGACGACATCCTCGTCTTCGGCTGCGAGAGCAAGGGACTGCCGCCACAGATCGTCGACGCTCACCCCGCGCAGCGCATTTACGTGCCCGTCGCCCGTGGCGTGCGCAGCCTCAACCTCGCCAACGTCGCCTGCCTCGGCGTCTACACCGCGATGGTGCGCGCGGGCGTCCCGCTGCCGGACAACGACGGCACCTACGAAGCCCACCCGCTCGCCAACGAAGACATCTGGCCCCTCAGCCGCGCGCGCCGGAGCGAGTGACGCGATGGCGCAGCGCAAGCCGAAGCGGGACGACCGGTTGGAGGTCGAGGTCGAGCGCGTCGACGAGCGCGGGCTCGGGGTCGGGCGGGCGCGGCACGAGGCGGGGGAGTTTCGTGTGGCGTTGAGGCGGGCGCTGGCGGGGGAGCGCGTCGTGGCGCAGGTGTTGCGGCGGCGCGGGGAGAGGGTCGAAGGACGGCTGGTGGAGGTGCTGCGGGCGAGCGGCGAGCGCGTCGGGCCGCCGTGTCGGCACTATGGAGCGTGCGGCGGCTGTGCGTTGCAGGACCTGCGCTATGCGGCGCAGCTCGCGGCGAAGCGGGAGATCGTGGAGCGCGCGTTGCGGCGGGAGTCGATCGAAGTCGCGGTCGAGCCGGTGATCGGCAGCGCCAACGAGCTGCGCTATCGCAACAAGATGGACTTCACCTTCGGCACGCGGCGCTGGGTCGAGCCCGGCGAGGCGGCGGGCGTGCAGCGCGACTTCGCGCTCGGGCTGCATCCGCGCGAGCAGTTCCGCAAGGTGCTCGACGTCGAGCGCTGCGAGATCCAACCGGAGCCGTTCGACGCGCTCGTGGCGAGCGCGCGCCGACTCGCGCTCGAGCAGGGGCTCACGGCGTGGGACCTCGTGCGCCACGAAGGACTCTTGCGGCACCTCGTGCCGCGGCGCAGCGTCGCGACGGGCGAGATTCTCGTGCAGCTCACGACGTCGAGCGAGTCGCACGAGCAGGTCGGACCGTACGTGGCCGCGCTGCTCGCCGCGCATCCCCAGATCACGACGCTCGTGCAGGCGATCAACTCGCGCGGTGCGACGGTCGCGACGGGGGAGCGCGAGCTCGTGCTGCACGGCAGCGGCTCGATGCGCGAGCGGCTCGCGGGTCTGTGGTACCGCGTGTCGGCGGCGAGCTTTTTTCAGACCAACACCGCTCAGGCGGAGCGACTCATCGAGGTGACGCTCGAGGAAGCGCGTCTGGCCGGGAGCGAGCGCGTGCTCGATCTGTACTGTGGCGCGGGCACGCTGACGCTGCCGCTCGCGCGAAGGGCCGCGCACGTGCACGGCGTCGAGCTCGTCGAGGCCGCCGTGGCGGACGCGCGGCGCAACGCGCAGGACAATGGCATCGACAACGTGACGTTCAGCGCGGGCGACGTGCTCGCGTGGTTCGGCAACGCCGGCGTGAGCGAGTGCGATGTCGTGGTGGTCGATCCACCGCGCGCCGGCCTGCATCCCAAGGTGGTCGAGCTGCTCGCGCGCGCGGCGGCGCGACGCATGGTCTACGTGTCGTGCCACATCGCCTCGGCCGCGCGCGACTGCGCGGCGCTCGCGCGGGCGGGCTGGCGCGTGACGCGCGCACGACCGGTCGATCTCTTTCCGCAGACGCCGCACGTCGAGTGCGTGCTCACGCTGGAGCGCGCGCCGTGAGCGACGTTCAGCCTCCGCACGAGAGCGCGCGCACGCCCGTCTGGAACTCGCGCGGCCTGTGCCCCGATTGTGTCCACGTGCGCAAGATCGAGTCCGCCGTGGGATCGGTGTTTTGGCTGTGTGAACTGTCCAAGCAAGACGAGTGTTTCCCGCGCTATCCGGTGCAGCCCCGCATGGCCTGTTCCGGCTTCGAACGCTAGATTGCTTGAAGTCATGGGACGCGAGCTCATCGTCGCCCAAGGCGCGTTTCTCGCGGCTGGGCCGGACTTGGTCGATCCGAACTTCCTGCACACCGTCGTGTTGATGTGCAGTCACACGGACGAGGGGGCCTACGGTCTCGTGCTCAATCGGCCGAGCGAATTTCGCGCGCGCGACGTGCTCGGCAGCCATCCGGTCCTGAAGTCGAGTGAGCTGCGGATGTTCATCGGCGGTCCGGTGAGCCTCGACACTCTGCAGATCGTGCACCGCGCGCCCGATGTGATCACCGGCGGCGTGCAGATCGCGGACGATCTGTGGGTCGGCGGCGAGCTCGACGAGGTCGGAGCGCTCGTCGAGCGCGATCCACAGCGCGCGGAGCGTGACGTCAAGCTGTTGCTCGGCTATGCGGGGTGGGGGCCAGTGCAGCTCGAAGGCGAGTTGCAGGAGGGCGCTTGGCTGCCCGCGCTCGGCAGCACGGCGCGCGTGTTCCAACACGACACTCAGCGCCTGTGGCGCGACGTCGTGCTCGATCTAGGTCCGCAGTTCCGCTCGCTCGCCTTCGAGCCTCCCGATCCCGACTGGAATTGAGGCCCGCGCCTCGTGACCCCCAAACTGCGAGCGCTTCCCGCTCGCGCGCCATCGAATCCCATGACCCACCCATCGACTCCCACGGTTCGCCGGCGGCGCTGGCCGCTGTTCCTCGGCGGTGCGCTCGCGTCGCTCGCCGCGCTCGTCGCGCTCGCTCCGTCGCTGCTCAGCGGATTCATCGCGGGCAAGGTGACGGAGGTGTTCAACGGCGAGCGCGAGGGCCGACTGGAAATCGCGCGGCTGGGACTCGGCTGGACGGGACGGCAGCGACTCGACGAAGCGCGCCTGCTCGCACCGGATGGCAGCGAGGTGGCGCGCGTGTCGGTCGAGCTGCCGAGTCTGTTCGACCTCGCGACGAGTGCGGGGCGCAAGGTCGGCAAGGTCACCGTGCGCGCCGAGGCCTCGCTGGTCGCCGATGACGGCGGCGTGACGAACCTCGACCGCGCGCTCGCGGTGCGGGCGGGCAAGGAGAAGCCGCCGACGGCCCCCGAGGAGCCCGGCGAGCCGTTGGATCTCGGCAAGCTGCTGCGCGAGCTCGAGCTCGAAGTCGAGGTGCTCGTCACGAAGGCGCAGTGGTCCGATGCGCTCACGCGCGCGGCGGGAGCGCCGTTCGCCGTGGAGAACTTCTCGACGCGCGTGCTCGTGCGTCCGAGCGAGCCCGTGCGCGTCGACGTCGATGGCACGTTGTCGGGAGCGCAACCAGGTCGCGTGCAAGTCGCGCTCGCGCTGCACGATCTGCTCGCGGGCGCGGGGTTGAATCCCGCGGCACGCTTCGAGCTCGAGGCGCAGCTCGACGCGCTTCCGAGCGCGTTCCTCGACGCGCTCGCGCAACAGCCGGGGACGCTCGCGACGCTGTTCGGTCCGCAGTTCGAAGTCGCGGCGAAGGGCTCGGGCACGCTCGAGAGCGGCGAGGTTCACCTGCGCGTCGAGGGCGAGCGCGGCGCGGTCACGTTCGAGGGTGCGTTGGCGAGCGGCGTGCTCGGCAAGGACGAGCCGGCGTCCCTGCAGGTCTCGCTGCGGCCCGAGCGCGCGGGGCTCGAGCGCTTGCTGGCCGCGTACGCACCGCAGGGGCTCGCGCTCGGCGTGCTGGGCGAGCCCTCGATCGAGCTCGCGCTGACGGGCCTGCGAGTGCCCGTGCAGAAAATCGTCGAGACGCAGCAGGCCGGTGGAGACGTCGTCGGCGCGGCTCTCAAGGAAAGCGAGTTCGCGCTGAAGGCGATGACGCAGGGCTGGAAGGCGAGCGGCGAGCTGATCCCCCTCGCGAACGGCGCGAGCGTCGATGGTCTTCGGCTCGACGTTGCGCTCGCGCCGCAGGGAGAGACGCGCACGTTCACGCTTCAATTCGAGGCGCAGCTCGGCGCGGGCGCGAGTGGCTTTGCCAACGCGCAAGTGCGCATCGAAGACGTCGCGCGCTTCCTTGCGGGTGATCCGGCGAAGTTGATTCAGTCGGCGCGGGGTGACGAGCCGCGCTTCGACGTCACATTCACGTTGCAGGGACTGCGCAGCAACACGATCGCAGCCTTCGCTCCCAAGGAGCTCGATGTGGCGGCGGTGCTCGGAACCGAGCTCGACGTGCGCGTCGACGTCACGAACGGCAAGGGGCGCCGCGAAGCGATCGTGCGCGCGAAGTCGCCGACGCTGGCCGTCGACATGACGGCGTGGATGGACGCCGGGTACGCGATTCAGCCTTCGGACGAGCCTTGGACGATCGCGCTGAATCTGCCGCAGGGTGCGCTGGCGCGCGTCGCGGCGCCGTATGTGCCGGAAGGCATGAAGCTCACGCCGGGGCGCAGCGTTCAAGTGCGCGTCGGTCCCGGCCTGCGGGTTCCAATCGATGCACTCGCCAAGGCGAAGGATCCCCTCGCCGCGGTGCTCCAGCTCGCGAGCGTCGACGCGAGCGTGAAGGTCGATGGCCTCGACTTTGCCGACGCGACGCGCGCCGTGGAGCTGCGCGACATCGAGCTCGGCTTCCATCTCGGCCACGGCGCGGATGCCCAGCCGCTCTCCGCCACCTTTTCGACGCGACTGGGCGCGAAGAGTGCTGGCTCGCTGTCGCTGCGCGCTGCGTGCAACAAGGCGGGGGCGCTCGACACGCTCGTCGATCCGATGGCGCTGCCGGAGTTCGATGTCGAGCTCGTCGGGAACGCGCTGCCGCTCGCGTGGGCGGATGGTGGCGTGGGGAGCGAGGCGCTGGCCGCCAAGCTGGGCGCGCTCGCGGACCTGAAGCTCGTGACACGCGTGACGCAGGATGCCTCCGAGAAGCTCACCGCCAAGGTCGACCTCGAGGCCAAGTTCGAGCGCGCGGCGGTCGGGGCCGTGATCGACGCGACGATCGCGGACTTGTTCGCGCGCAAGACCAAGCGCGCGGCAGGTGTGCCGCCGCCGCTCGCGGCCAAGCTCTCGGCGCGCGGACTGAAGTCGCTCGAGGGTTTCCTGCCGAAGGATGTCGGCGCGAGCGTGGCCGAGCTCGCGGGGGATGCGCTCACGGCGGAGCTCGACGTCCAGCCGCTCGCGGGAGCGAAGTCGGCCAAGGACATGCGCCTGCGCGCGGTGCTCGCGGCGGAGCGCGTGCAACTGTCGGCCGCGCTCGAGCTCGCGGACGGGCACGTGAAACTCGCCGACGCGCCGCTCACGCTCAACGTTCGACCGACTCAGGCCATGCTCGATCGTCACGCGGGCGCGAGCCTGCCTGCGGGCACGGCCGTGGCGCTGCGCGGCGATTCGGAGCAGTTGGCCGTGCTCGTGCAGGAGCTCGATGCGAAGCTGCCGAGCGACGGCGTCGATCTGGCGAAGCTGCTCGGGGAGCTCGCCGTGCGCGCTCGCGTGGACTTGCCGCGGATCCGCTATGCACAGGTCGTCGATGGGGCCGCGCGGGACTTCGAGCTGGAGTCGGCCTTCGTCGAAGCCGCGCTCGCTCCACGCAAGCCAGCGAGCGTCGCGCTGAAGCTCGCGCTCGCCGGTGCGCAGCCCGCCAAGGTGGAGTTCACCGCGGAAGTTGCGGAGCTCGCGCCGTTCCTCGCGCCGATCGATGCCGCGAGCTTCGTTCCGCCCGCGACCCGCGTGAGCGTGAAGGTCGAGGGACTGAAGGCCTTCGAGGCCTTCGTTCCGCCGCAGTTCACGGCGTCGTTGTACGAGCTCGCCGGAGACGCCCTGCGCGCGGAGCTCGAGCTCGATTCCGTCGATCGCAAGCCCGGCGAGGGCAAGCTCGAACTGTCGCTCACGACGAAGGGCATCGCGCTGTCGGGTGCGGCGAGCCTGCGGGAAGGGAAGCTCGAGATCGGCGAGCAGCCCATCGCGCTCACCGTGCGACCGTCGAACGCGCTCTTGCAGCGCCATGTGGCCGCGTCGATGCCAGCGGGATCGTCGCTCGCCTTCACGCTCGCGGAGCCGATCGTCACACTCAAAGTCGGGTCGCTCGCGATGCCGCTCGATGCGTGGATGCCGCCCTCGGGCGCCGAGCCCGCGTCGCTCGCCAGCGTGCTGCGGCGTACGGCGCTGAAGTCGGCGGTGGAACTTCCCGCGCTGCGCTACACGCATCCGCCGGCGGCGGAGGGTCTCGCGGGCGCGGCGATCGAAGTGCGCGAGCTCGCGCTCGACGTGGACATGCTCCCGCTCGAGCCGCTCGGCGTCGCGGTGCTCGGCAAGCTCGGCGGAGCTCAGGCGGGCAAGCTTTCGCTAGAGGCCACGGTCGCGGATGTCGGCGCGTTTCTCGAGCGCGCCGAGGGCGCGCCCTTGCCGCCGCTGACGATCGGCGGCGCGCTCGAGGGCTTTCCGACCGCGCTCGTCGATGCGCTCGCGGGTCGGGACGGTCTGCTCGTCGACGTGCTCGGTCCCCTCGTCGACGCCAAGGTCGCGGGCACGTATCCGAGCACGACCGATCCGCTGCGCGCGGACCTGAAGAGCGCGAATGCGTCGCTCAAGATCGTCGCGCGACTCGAGGAGCAGACGGTGATCGCCGTGGGGGACGAGGGCATCGAGGCCAGCCTCCCGCTCACTCCGCTCTTCTCGCAGCGCATCGTCGGCGGCCTCATGCCGCTGATGGTGAACGCCAGCAAGCCACAGGGCTCCAAGCCGCTGTCGCTGAAGGTGTCGAAGTTCCAGCTCCCGCTCGACGGCGACCTGCGCAAGCTCAACGGCGAAGTCGCGCTCGAGCTCGGCGAGGTGACCTACGAGATCTTGCCGGGCTTGACGCGGCTGTTCGATGTCTTGGGGCAGGGGGATCTCGTCCGCAAGACCACGAACCTGAAGTCGCTCTCGATTCCGATCAAGAACGGCGTCGCGGGCTACGAGGCCATTCCGATCTCGATCAAGGGCAAGGAGTATCCGTTCGTCGGCACCTACGACATCGCGAAGGGCGAGATGAAGTTCGCGGCGCAACTGCCGCTTTCGCTGCTCGGCAAGTCGGTCACGCGCGAGCTCGAGAAGGTCAAGGACTTCATCGACCCCAACATTCTGGTGCCGATCGAGATCAGCGGTCGGTGGAACGATCCCTCGCTGCGGCTCGGGAAGGGCTTTGTCGAGAAGCTCCTGCGCGATGCGCTCGGCGGCGAGCTCATCGATGGGCTGCAGGACTTGTTCGGCAAGAAGAAGGACAAGAAGGACGGCGAGTGAAGCGCGCGGGATGGCTGCTGCTGTGGCTCGGTGCCACGGCGTGTCCGAGCGCGCGCGAGCGCGGCCTGCTCGTCGTGGAATTGCCCAGCACGCTGGCGCTCTCGGAGCTGCAGCGCATCGATGCACAGCTGACGCGACGCCTCGGGGAGGGCGCGTTCGCGGTGCAGGGCGCGCGAGTCGACGCGCGCAGCTCTCGGATCGCCTTCACGCTCGACGCACCCGCCGCTGCGCGTGCCAACGAGCTGCGCTCGCTCGTGGAGCGCACCGGCGCGTTGCGGCTGGTTCCGATCGTCGAGCCCGACGCGGCGATGGCCGGCGCGGCGGACGAACGCGAGGGGATGTTGCAGTGGCGTGGAAGCTATCCCGAGGGTGACCCGGAGCGCTATCACCTCACGCAAGGCGAGCAGGGCGGACCGGCGGAGGTGCTGCGCTGGTACGAGGACTGCGATGCGCGGCGGCCGTGGGTCGGTTGCCATGCGCGCGACGCGCTCTTCGACCCGCAACTCTCTTTCACCGAACTCGATCTGGAGCTCGTCGCTTCGCCGTCGAGCGGCGAGGTCGTGTTGCGTCTGGAAGCGTCGCGACGCGAGGCGCTCCGCAGCTATGCACGCCGACTCGTCGGTGTGCCGTTCGCGCTCGTGGACGACGAGCGCATCGTCGTCGCGCGCGTCACCGACGTGACGCCCGCCGAGCTCGTGATCGGCTGGGACTGTCCGCGCGTGCCTCGGGGCGCGGCGCTCACGGCGTGGCGGTCCGCCGCGCGAACGGGACGCCTCGCGGCACGGCCGCGCGTGCTCGAGATCCGCTGAATTTCAGGGCTTGGGAGCGCTCGCGAGAGCGGCGTCGAGCAGCGCGTGCTCCGGCATGTCCTTGCGCCATGCTGCCATGACCGGGAACTCGACCTTGGGAGAGTGCAGCGGCAGGACCGCGATGCCAGGCCAGCGCGGGCCGTCGTCGCCGATCCACGCGACGAGCGAGAAGCCCAGCTCCGCCTCGACGAACCCGAGGATCGACTCGGCCGTGCTCGCCGAGAGCATGTTGCGCGGCCGGATGCCGTGCTCGGAGAGCGTGCGCATCTGCAGGTCATGGGCGATGCCGCCCGAGGGGTAGCTGATGAACGTCTCGTCCGCGAGCTGGGCGAGCGAGAGCCGAGAGCGCTTGGCGAGCGCGTGCCGCGCGGGCAGGACGACGAAGCCGCGCAGCGTGCCGACGCACTGCGTCGCCACGTCGGCGGGCCACTCCGGGAGGAAGTCGACCAGCAAGTCCGCGGAGCCGTCGCGCAGTCGCGCGACGTCCGCATGCGGCAGCTCGACCAATTCGACGCGCCCCTCGGGATGGCTGCGCCGCAGGCGCTGGAGCCAGCGCGGGAGCAGGTGGCGCACGAACATCGGCGCGGCGTTCACGATCAGCGTGCCGCTGCTGTCGCCCGACTGCACGGCGCGCACGACCGACGGCAGGCCCTCGAAGAACGGCGCCACGAAGCGGAACAGGCGCGCGCCCGCGGCCGTGAGTTGCATCTGGTCCTTGCCGACGCGCTCGAACAGCGCGAGGCCGAGCTCGCCCTCGAGCTTCTTCACCTGCTGGTGCACGGCCGGTTGCGTGATCGGGTAGGGGAAGGCGCGGGCGGCGCGCGCGTAGCCTCCGGTGCGCGCGACCCAGTAGAAGCCCTCGAGCCGATGGAGGCCGATCACGGCGTGCTCACCGTGCGCTGCAGCTTTTGGGAGACGACGCGGGCGATGTTGGCGAACAGCGCGTGGCCGTCGCGATCGTCGACCCAAGTGCTCTGGGCGTCATCCCAGTTGTAGTGCCACGCGCGCGCTCCGGCCGCGAACCACACCTGCGATGCGGCGGACTGGCGATTCAGCACGAAGCGCGCACCGTCGGGGAATTGCAGGCTCACGACTCCGTCCGTCGTGCCGTAGTCGAGCTCGTCGGGATCGAACGCCTCCAGCCAGGTGGCGACGCGCGCGAGGCAGGCATCCACCCGCTGCGTGTAGTTCGACTTCTCCATGTCGCAGAGAATAGCGCCGCTCGCTCAGCGCGCGCGCTTCGAGGCGTCCTTGCCGCTGCGCGTCGCGCGCTCGAGCACGGCACGGGCCTTTGAAGCGGCAAAGCAGCAGATCGGGCAGCGCGCGAGGTCGTGCCGGAGCGCGGGGCAGTGCTCGCGACCGAAGTAGATGATCTGCAGGTGCACGCGCTCCCACGTGTCCGGCGCGAACAGCGCCTTCAAGTCGCGCTCGGTGCGCTCGACGCTCGAGCCGTTGGACAGGCCCCAGCGCGCCGCCAGCCGGTGGATGTGCGTGTCGACGGGAAACGCGGGCACGCCGAACGCGTGGCTCGCCACGACGCTCGCCGTCTTGTGGCCGACGCCGGGGAGCGTCTCGAGCGTCTCGAGATCGCGGGGCACGACGCCGCCGTGGCGTTCGAGCAGCAGGCGCGAGAGCGCGCTGATCGCCTTGGCCTTCTGCGGGGACAGGCCGCAGGGGCGGATGATCGATCGAATGTCGGCGGTTGAGAGCTTCACCATGTCGTGCGGCGTGCGCGCGCGCGCGAAGAGCGCGGGCGTGACCTGATTGACGCGCGCGTCCGTGCACTGGGCCGAGAGCAGCACGGCGACGAGGAGCGTGTAGGGGTCGGTGTGGGCGAGGGGTACGGACGGGTGGGGGTAGAGTTCGTCGAGGATTCCCAGAATCCGCCGAGCTTTGTCCACGCGCTTCATGGCGCTGGGGATGGTAGCGTGGGGCTCTCGTCGCGCGTGCGACGGGCCCATGGAGATTCGCCAGCAAGTCGAGGACTTCCTGTCCGGCGCCCCGCACGCGGTGGTCGGCGCGTCGCTCGATCGCTCGAAGTACGGCAACAAGGTGCTGCGCTGCTACTTGCAGCATGCGCGCAGCGTGCACGTCGTGCACCCGAGCGAGCGCGCGATTGAGGGCGTGAGCTGCGTCGCGAGCATCGCGGAACTCCCCGAGGGCGTGCACGGGCTCTCGCTCATCACGCCGCCTGCGATCACCGAGCGCGCGGTGGCGGCCGCGCTCGCGAAGGGCATTCGACGATTTTGGATGCAGCCGGGTGCCGAGAGCGCGGCGGCGATCAGCGCGGCACGCGCGGCCGGCGCGAGCGTGATCGCCGGAGGCCCGTGCCTGTTGGTGTCGCTCGGATATCGCGAGTGAGCTCGAGTCCGTGACGAGCGAGAACGAACCCGAGGGACTGCACTCGCTGCGTCCGGCGCTGCTGTGCGGCGCGCTGGCGATGCTCGTTTTCGTCGCGTCGTCGGCGATCGTCAATCCGATCGTGAACGACGAGACGCTCGGATCGGGCGCCGTGCTGGCCAAGCTGCCGCCCTACCCCGACGGCCATCCGCACATTCACTTCTACGAGCGCGCCTTCAGCCTCGGAAACCACGCCACCGCGCGCGCGCTGGAGCTCGGCGTCCACCGCGACGCGATCTCGCTCACGCGCAACGGCCTCGCGCTGTTCCTGGCGTTGTTCACGCCCTTCGCCGCCGCGCTGTGCTTCACGCGCCGAGTCTCGCTCGCGATCTTCGCGGCGGTGCTCGCCGCACTCGAAGCGCCCTGCGCCTACGACGGGCTCTATCCCGTGCTCATCTTCCCCGACATCTACAGCCACGGGCAGATCGGTCAGTCGCTCGCGGTGCTCGTCGCCGTCGCTTGGGCGGGCGGTGCGGCGCGCACGGCCGGCTTCCTGACGGGCGCGATGCCGATGCTGCACGCCGGCGTATTCCCGCCGCTCGCGGTGTTCACTCTGCTCTACCTCGCCCTCGCTCGCGGACGGCCGCGAGGTGCGAAGCTGCGGCGCGCGCTGGTGGCCGTGGGCGCCGGAGTGGCCGCGTGCGCGGCGTTCTTCGCGCTCACACGCAGCGGCGTCGAGTCCGCGACAGGCGCTGGCCCGTACGCGGCTCCCGGCGTGGATTCGGCCGCTGGCTTGGGCTTCGTCGCGCTCACGGATTTCCATCGACAGGTGCCGGACTTCATGCGCTTTGGGTACTTCGCCCACGCGCTGGCGCTCGTGGCTCTCTCGCTCGCCGTGCTGCGCGGTGGTCGCGAGCTCTGGGCGCGTTCCAATGGCGCGGACGCCGCGGCGCGCTGGGGACTCGTGCTCGCGTGGAGCGTCTGGTGCTACGCGCTCGTCGCGGCCCTGTTGCAGTCTCTGGAGCTGCTGCCGCGCGTCGTGCTGATGGCGATGCCAGCGCGCGTCACGAACCTCTCGACGATCCTGCTCGCTCCGCTGACGGCGGTCGCCTGGCAGCGCGTGCTCGATCGGCACCCTGCGCGCACGCGCGCGGCGCTGTGGACGGGGTGCGGCATGGCCGCGTCGGCGCTGTCGGTGTGGTTGTGGTACCGAGGTCCGTGGGCCTTGCGCGAGCACGTGTTCACTCTGGCGTGGGGCTGCGTGCTCGGTGCCGGCGCGTTCGCGTGGCCCGTCGCGCGGCGCGCCGCGATCGGTTGCACGCTCGCCTTCGTCGGCGCCTGCGTGCTGTTCTCGCTCGAGTACCCCAACCCACCGCGTCAGGTGTCCTTGGCCGCTGGATTCCTGTTGGCGGCGGCCTTTGTGCTCATCGCGCGCGTCGTGCGGGGGCCCTTCGCGTCGATCGCCGAGCGCGCGGCGCCGGGACTCGCACTGTGCGGCGGGCTGCTCGCGGTCGCGGCCAACGTCCCCAAGCGCTTCGTGGACTTCGGCAAGCTGTTTCGCTGCGACGTCGTCTCGCGCGACGACCAGCGCATGATCGACTGGATGGCGGAGAACGTCGGACCCGAGGAGCCGCTCGTGACGGCCGCCTGGGTGCGGCTCGAGATGCAGCAGAAGACCGCGCATCCGGTGTTGATCGAAACCGAGACGCTGTGGATGCTGACTTACATGCCCGAGCTCGGCTCGACGGTCGGTCCGATGGTGAAGGATTTCTTCGAGGTCGACTACACCGATCGCGAGGCCGTGCGCGCGCTCTCGCGTGGCGAGCGCTTCGCGCTCACGCATCCACACTGGCCGCACGTGTGGACGCAGCGGACCGAGTCACGCTGGCGCGAGCTCGCGGAGAAGTACGACTTCGAGCTCGTGGTTTCCCCGCAGGAAACACCGCTGCAACTGCCGCGCGTCGTCGACGGCACGCGCGTCGATCTCTATCGCGTGCCGCGCCCCTGATCGTTCAGCAGAGGATCGCGCGCAGCGCGCCCTCGAGGTCGGGGTACTTGAACGCGTAGCCTGACTCGAGCGCGCGCTCGGGCACGCAGCGCTGGCTTGCGATCAGAACGGACGCGGCGCCCGAGCCGAACATGAGCTTCAACATGAACGCAGGCACGGGGAAGATCGCGGGCCGCGACAGCGCGGCGCCGAGCGCCTTGCTGAAGTCCCGATTCGTGCACGCGAGCGGAGCGACGCCGTTCACCTGACCTCTGACGGTCTCATCGCGCAGCGCATGCAGGATCAGGCCGCACAGGTCGTCGATGTGGATCCAGCTCATCCAGTGGGCGCCGGAGCCGATCGGACCGCCCAGCCCGAGCTTGAACGGCGGCAACATCTGCTTGAGCGCGCCGCCTGGGCCGAGCACGATGCCGATGCGCAACTTCACGACGCGCACGCCGAACTCGCTGGCGCGCTCCGCCTCGCGCTCCCACGCCGTGCAGAGCTCCGCGAGGAAGTCGATGCCCGTCTTGGCGCTCTCGGGCAGGAGGCGCTCGCCCTGATCGCCGTACACGCCGATCGCGGAGGCGTTGACGAGCACGGAGGGCTTCGTCGCGCTGGCCCCGATGGCGTCGACGAGCTTGCGCGTTCCGTCGATGCGACTGCCGCGCAGACGGGCCTTCACCGCCTCGTTCCAGCGCTGGCCGAACAACGGCTCGCCGGCCAGATTCACGATCGCATCGAAGCCCGACAGGTCCCCGGGCAGCGCGGCGTACTCGACGCCCGCCATGACCGGCTGGTTCGAAGGACTGCGAGTCGCGACCACGACCGTGCCGCCGCGATCGACGATCATCTGGCGCAGCCGAGTGCCGACGAAGCCCGTGCCGCCGACGATCAGAATCCGTTGCTTCATGGGGCGCAGGATCGTGCGTTCACCGGCCGCATTCAACCTCTCGCGAGCCGCGCGCGAGCGCCGCGGCCCAAGCGTGCGAGGAGCTCGACGGCGCGCTCGGCGCAACCACTGCTCTACTCGGGCGCGAGCTCGAGCAGCGCCGCCTGCTCCGCCACTTCCGCGCCATCGGCGACGAGCACGCGCACCACGCGCGCGCGCGCGGGAAGTCCGCCCGTCGGCTGGTAGTGCACGAGCGTGAAGGTCTTCATGACTTCGACGAGTCCGATCGCGCGGCCCGCTTCGATCACGTCACCGCTGCTCGCGAGCGCAGGCTCTCCGGGAGCCGCGCGGTGCCAGAAGCGTCCGGCCGAAGGCGAGCGGAAGAGCAGCGCGGCGCTCGAGCCGACGCCCGCGGCATCGCTGCTCGCGGCGGTCGTCGCGCCCGCGAGCGGCCGCAGGCGATAGAGCACCGTGCCGTAGCCCACGGGCGCCTGCACGCGCTCGTGCAATTCGCCGTCGACGAGCCCCGCGACGCCGTCGGGCACGCGCAGCTCCCAGGCGCGGCCGAGCGTGAGCAGCGTGCCCGCGCGCGCGGAGGCGACGAGCGCCGTGCCGTTGCGCGCGGCGTGGGTGAACAGTCCCACGCTCGGGCTCTCGAGCAGCACGTGCTCGCCTTCCGTGCGCACCCGCAGATAGAGGATCTCAGCGCTCACCCGCGTGCCTCCCACAGCGCGGCCACGTCGTGCAGCGACCAGATGCGGGGGTTCTTGATGCGCCGGTAGCCGATCGACTGGTAGCTCGCCTCGGCGAACAGCTCGAGCCACGCGCGCAGCTCGAGGGGGCTGACGAGCTCGTCGGTGTCCATCTGCGCCGCCGACTTGTAGGGCGACATGTCGCCTTCGATGCGCGCCTCGGTTTCGCGCATGCCCGCCTCGATCTCCGCGCGCTCCTTGGGGTCCTGCGTGAGGATCTCGAAGTCGTCGTCGAGCTTGGTGTTGTAGGCCGCGATCGCCAGCGTGCGACCTTCCATCACGCTCTGGCGCGCGAGCACGGTCGAGAGCTGCACGACGGGCTCGTAGGGCAGGCCAGCGAGCGCGTAGTAGCCGGCGCCGGAAGCCTTGCGCAGCAGCACCGTGAACATCGGCACGCTGTTGGTGCTGTTGGAGTAGATCAGGCTCGAGCCGTAGCCGAGCAGGCCGAGGCGCTCGGCCTCGACGCCGATGTCGAAGCCCGAGATGTCCTGCAGCCACACGAGCGGGATCCCATCGTCGTTGCAGGCGCGCGAGAAGGCCGCGAGCTTGGCGATGCCTTCCTTGTAGAGAATTCCGCAGGGCTTCTTCTTGCCCTTGTGCTCGGGATCGTCGATCACGCCTTGGCGGTTGGCGACCAACCCCATGTAGAGGCCGTTGACGCGCCCGACGCCGACCACCATCTCGCGGCCGCGCTGCGGACAGAACTCCCAGAACAGCGAGCGATCGACGAGCCGCGCGAGCACCTCGTCGGCGTCGTAGGTCATGCGGTGGTCGGTGGGGAACAGGCCCGCGAGCTCGTGGCTTTGCTGCTGCGGCGCCGCGGGCTGTGCGCCGTGGCGGTAGTACGCCGCGCCGCTCGACGGCAGCCGCTCGATCTCCGCGCGGATCATCGCGATCGCCGTCTCGTCGTCCGGCACGCGCACATCGGCGCACGCCGACTGGTGCACATGCACCTCCGGTCCGCCGATGTCGAGGCTGGAGAGGTGCAGGCTCTTCGCGCCCTTGATGAGCGCGGCGCCCGCGATGACCATGTACGCCTGCTCGGTCATGTACACGCGATCGGAGATGATCGGCATGTAGCCGCCGCCCGCGATGCAATCGCCGAACACGCCGGCGATCTGCGGCACGCCCGCCGCCGACAGCAGGCTGTTCATCTTGAAGATGTGGCCCGCGCCCGTGCGAGCGGGGAAGGTCGCGGATTGCTCGGGCAGGTACAGGCCGCTGCAGTCGACGAGATAGATGACCGGCAGCCGCAAACGCAGCGCCATCTGCTGCGCGCGCTCGATTTTCTCGGGCGAGAGCGGCCACCACGAGCCCGAGGCGACCGTGTTGTCGTTGGCGATCACCATCGTCCAGCGGCCGCCGACGCGCACGTAGGCCGTGACGACGCCCGCGGCGGGGGACTCGAGCTTGCCGAACTTGCGACCGTGGTTGACGAACGCGAGCACTTCAAAGACGCGCGAATCGGCGTCTTTCAGGAGCTCGATGCGCTCGCGCGCCGTGAGCTTGCCCTTCTTGTGGACGCGCTCGGCGTACTCCGCGCCCCAGCCCGCGGCGATCTGCGCGCGCCGAGCGGCGAGCGTCGCGTCGAGCGCGCCGAGCGCCGCGCGGTTGCGCTCGAACGAGGCGCCGTCGAGGAAGGCGTCGCGCGCGCGACCGATGGGAAAGAGCGGAACCTTGGCCATGGGTGCGGGGCTCCTAGCGTGCGGAAGCGGGCCAGCCGGGAATCGAGCGCGTGTCGTAGGTGCCCGCGCGGAACTCGCGCGAATCGAGCACGGCGAGATGCAGCGGCAAGGTCGTGGCGACGCCTTCGACGCGCGCCTGACGCAGGCAGGCGAGCAGCGTCTCGATGGCGCCCGCGCGGGTCGGGGCGTGCGCGATCACCTTCGCGATCAGGGAGTCGTAGTGCGGCGAGACCGCGTCGCCCTTCTGCATGTGCGTGTCGACGCGAATCGTGCCGGGGCCGCGATCGAGCGGGAAGTCGAAGGCCGCGAGCGTGCCGGGCGACGGACGGAAGTCGTGGGAAGGATCCTCGGCATTGATGCGCACTTCGATCGCGCTGCCGGAGAGCCGCACGTCGTCTTGCGCGAGCGCGAGCCGACCATTGGCGGCGACGTGCAGTTGCAGGTGCACCAGATCGAGCCCGCCGACGAGCTCGCTCACGCCGTGCTCGACTTGCAGGCGCGTATTCATCTCCATGAAGTAGATCGCGCCGTCGTCCGCGCGCAGGAACTCGATCGTCCCGGCGCCGACGTAGCCGATCGACTGCGCGGCGCGCACGGCGATCCCGCCGATGCGCGCGCGCGTCGGCGCGTCGAGCACGGGGCTCGGGCTCTCCTCGACGAGCTTCTGGTGGTTGCGCTGCACCGAGCACTCGCGCTCTCCGACGTGCACGCAGGCGCCGAAGCGATCGGCCATCACCTGCACTTCGATGTGGCGTCCACCTTCGAGGTACTTTTCGAGGTACAGCGCGCCGCTGCCAAAGGCGCTCTCGGCCTCGGCCGAGGCCTGCACGAACGCCGCGCGCAGTTGCGCCTCGTCGAAGCACTTGCGCATGCCGCGACCGCCGCCACCGGCGTCCGCCTTGAGGATCACGGGATAGCCGGTTTCGCGCGCGCAGGCCGCGGCCTCGTCGACCGAAGTGAGCAGCCCGACCGAGCCCGGAATCACCGGCACGCCGGCGGCGCGCATCGCGGCCTTGGCGGGCGCCTTGCGCCCCATGACCTCCATGGCGGAGCTCGGCGGTCCAACGAACGTGACGCCGTAGTGCTCGCACAGCGCCGCGAAGCGCGGGTTCTCGCTCAGGAAGCCCCAACCCGGGTGCAGCGCCGCGCAGCCCTGCTGCAGCGCCGCCTGCACGACGCGCTCCATTCGGAGATAGCTGTCGCGCGCCGCCGAGGGGCCGAGGCACACGACGTCGTCCATGCACGCGAGCCAGCGCGCGCCGAAGTCGGACTCGGAGGCGACGCCGACGGGCGAGATGCCGAGGTCGCGGCACGCGCGTGCGACGCGCACGGCCACTTCGCCGCGGTTGGCGATCAGGAGGCGTCGGAACATGGCGGGGGGAGGTTAGCAGCGTCTCGCGCGGATTGCGCTGTGGGTCGCGGGGCAGGGTCGAGTTCGACAGCGCCGGGCGGCGGACTGGAATCCGCGCGCGGCGGGCGCCGCGGCCGACGAGGGCGCGGCACTCCATGCGCTAAGGTACGCGCAGGGATGTTGCCCCAGTTCCTATTCACCGCGCTGGCGTGCGTCGGCACGTCCGAGGATCCCTCCGACGCGTTGGCGCGGCTCTCCTCGAGCGCCGCGCACGAGCGCCTCGCGGCCGAGCGCTGGCTCGCGGCGCACCTGCGGCCCGAGGACTTCGCGCTGGCGGCCGAGGCCGTCCGCGGCGGCGGGGCGGAGGAGCGCACGCGGCTCGCGCGCGCGCTCGGTTCCGACGAGCGCCACTTCGAGCTCGCGCTCTTGTTCGCCGCGGATGCGGATCCGGAGCTGGCGCGGCTGGGAACAGAGGCCTTCACGGCGCTCTCGCTGCGCTGGTTCGGCGACGAGCTCGCGCCGTGGAAGGACGAGCGCGTGATGCGCGAGATCGCGGGCCGCTCGCGCGGGATCGTCTCGGTCGCGCCCGGCTCGACGACGGCGGAGGCGCTGATCGAGCGACTCGCGCGGCACGCGCCGACCTTTCACACCGATCGCGCGCGCGACGTCGAGCTCGGCATCGCGGTCGAGCCCACGCTGTACGCGGAGATGCTCGCGGGGAAGGTGCCTTGCCGCGCCGAACGTGGCGCGGTGCGCAGCGGTCCCTGCGAGCTCGTGCTCGCGCACGCGCTCGGCGACCTGCGCCTGTCGTTCGAGGGCCACGGCTTCGATGGCCAGCACCCGTTCGTGCGCATCGGCTGGCAGCCCGATCTGGGCGGCAAGGAGACGCACCAGCTCGTGATCGACTGGTGCCGCGACGTCGAGCGCTACCCGGAGCGGCCGCGCGGTTCCGGCGCGGCGCGCGCCCTCGCCGGTTGTGGCTGGCCGGCGGCGCTCGAGTGGCTCGAGCGGCGCTGGGAACGCACGCGGGATGCGAATGCACTCGATGGGCTGCTCGTCGCGGCGGCGCGCGGCCGCGTCGTGTCGAGGCTCGCGACGACCGGCGCGGTGACGGCCTTGCTCGAGTCCGCGCGCGCCCAGCGCGAGCGCGACGGGAGCTTCGACGCACGCTCGCGGCAGGTCCTCGTCGCCGTCTCGCGCTTGCCGCGCTTTGGCCTGCGCGGCGAGGACTTGGCGGCGCTCGTCGAGGCGAGCGCGCTCGGGGGGCGCGAGGGCGAGCTGGCGCGAAGGGCGATGCTCGCGAGCATGGGCCACGCCTCCGCGCCGCTCGTCGCGCAGCTGCGCTCGTCGCTGGCCGAGGCCCTGCCCGAGGACGACCCGAGCGCCGCGCTCGAGCGCCTCGTCGCGCTGCGACTGCTCGCGCGCGTCGCGCGCGGAGACGAGCCACCCGTCGCGCTCTCGCTCTGCAAGCCGCTGCTGTCGCTCGCGCTGCGCGAGCGCGCCGACCACGAGCTGCTCGCGTGGTCGCTCGGCGCGCGCGCCGTGCCCGCGATCGATGCGGCCGCCTTGGTGCCGGCGCTGTCCGACGCCGAGCTGGCGCTGCTCGTCGAGTGGCTCGCGCTCGACGCGCGCACGCTCGAGGCGGCCGCCACGCTCACGCGCGACTGGCTCGCGGCGGAGCGCGACGAGCGCGTGCTCGGCGAGCGCCTGCGCGTGCGCGCCCTGCTCGGTGACCGAGCTCGACTGCGAGCGTTGTTCGAGCTCACGCGCACGGGCCTTGGGCCGGCGGCGCTGAAGCGACTCGATGTGCTCGCGTTGCACGCGGGTCTCGCGGACGCGCCTGCGCGCGCGGCGTGGGTGGCGGAGTTCGACCCCTCCACGCTCTCCGAGCGAGATGCGCGCTGGCCGCTGGTGGGCGAGCTCGCGGCGAGCGAGGAAGGCGCGGGGCTGCGCGCGGTGCTCGCGGGCTGGGCCA
>VGZD01000065.1 GCA_016872715.1 Planctomycetota bacterium | reverse complement strand
CTCCTGCACCTGCGGCGCCGCGGCGCTCGGCGCGGGACCGGCCGCGGTCGGCTGGGGGGTGTGCGCCGGTCCTGCGCAGGCCATGGCCACGGCGGCCAAGAGGGGGCAGGTGAGGGAGCGCATCGAGTGGTCGGGCGAAGGACGCTCTGCGGGCGGAGCAGCGGGCCGCGCTGGCGGGAGAAAGAGTGTAGATCGGCGCGGGCCGAGGCACCATCGGGGCCGCATGCACGCACCGCGCGTACGGACCGCGCGCACGGACTCGCTCGGCGGGCGTCCACCGCGCGGAAGAACGCGCCCGTTCGGTCGTCCTTTCCGCGCGCCGCCTCTGGTCCCGGCGGCGCCCGTTTCCGATGCTCGCATCCACGATGCCGATCCCCTTCTCCCCGCGGCGCCTCGTCGGCGCGGCCCTCGTGGCAGTCCTCGCGCTGCCTTCCTGCGATAGCCCCGCCTGCGTGTTCAGCGGCAACTGCGGCAGTGGCGGCGGTGGCGGCGGCGGACTGGGGGAAAGCGCCGCGAGCGTGCCCGCGGACTCGAACTGGCTCTCGCCAGCCGCTCCGACCGTTCAGTCCTTCTATCCGGCCCTGACGCAGATCGCGTCGACCACGCCGATCGCGATCGTGTTCAGCGAGTCGCTCTCGCCCGCTTCTGTCGGTCAGGCCTTCGAGCTCGCGCTGGTCGAGGCCGGAGCGCAGTCGATTCCCTTGACCGGTGTGCTCGTGGGCGATGGGCGGGTGGTCGTGCTGCTGCCTCCCGCAGCCCTGCTGGCGGATACGGAGTACTCCGTGCGGCTGCGCGCGGAACGCAACATCTTCGACTTGCAGGGCAGTCGACTCGTCCCTCCCTCGGATGGCGAATTCGGCAGCTTCAAGACCGCTGCAACGGATCCGGCGACGCCGCGCGTCGTGATGAGCTTCCCCGAGGACAACACGATCAACCAAAGTCGCACCGGCGAGAGCGTGGTGCTGTTCGATCGGCCGGTCAACGTGCCGACCGGAGGCTGGCTCGTGACGGTCGCGGGCCAGCCCCCGAGCCCCAATCCCGCGCCGACCTCGCTCGCGATCAACCTCGGGCAGGGCTCGCTCGACGAGAAGCGCGTGTGGCGCTGGCGCAGCGCCGACGCGAGCGGCCACGTCGCGCCTTTTCCGCTCAGTTCGATCGTGGCTCTGCGCCTCTCGCCTGCCGCGGCCCCGATCACGGCCGTCACCGGCACTGCGGCGCTGGTGCAGACGGATCTGGACTACACCGTGGCCCCGTTCGGCGCTCCGCTCTCGGTCGACGTCGGCACGTACGACAATCCGCTCGACTACATCGGTGCCGCCGCGTTGGACGGACTCGATCCGCTCGCCGCGCTCGCCCTCGAAGTGTGGTTGTTCGGCAGTGATCCCGACGACTACGTGCGCGTCTACCTCGTCGGCAATGACACGAGCGCCCAGCCCGAGTTGTTGGCCCTGTACCGCGAGATTCAGCTCGGTTCGCTCGCCAGCTACGACATTTTTCCGCTGCAGCATGAGAGCGGCGAGCTCGTGGTGCTCGGACCCGCGGAACTCGATCTTGGCAGGTCGCTCGCTCCGCTCGCGCTGCGCTTCGCGGAGGGCGAGCTCTCGATCGCCATCTCGCTGCGCCGCGGCAACGTCACGACACCCATCAAGCTGCTCGACGTCGACCGCGCCACGCTCGGCATCCAGCAGGTCGCGGTCGACATCACGGCGCCGCAGTTCGTCGGTTTCGGATCGAGCGGCGCCAACACCACGACGTTCTCGAGCGACAGCGTCGATCTCGTGGTCGTCGGGCGCGCCAACGAGGAGCTGCGCGCGGCCGAGGTCGTCGTGGGCTCGGCGACCAATGGAACCGAGGCGGCGTGCGTCTCCGTGCGCTCCGACGGACTGTTCGTCGCGGCGCCGCTGCCTTTTCCCGGCGGGCTCACCAATCCGCTCGCCGGGACGACTCCGTTCCGCGTGACGATCTACGACCGCGCCTTCAATCCGGCCGTGTCGACCACCTTCGCGGACTATGTGCAGGTCGGAGCGGTCGGGCCGGGCCCGGGCCTGCCTTCGGCGGGCGCGCTGGTCAGCGTGCAGGTGCACGACGCGCGCACCTTCGCGCCCGTGCCGAACGCGCGCGTGTTCGTGCACGAGAACCTCGGGCCGGGCAGCGACACGTTCGTCGACACCGCCCTCACCAACGCACTGGGCACGGTCACGCTCGGCGCGGCGCCCACGGGCGAGACGGTGATCACCGTCGATGCCGACGGGTACGACCTGTGGAGCTACATGGGCCTGCCCGTGGGCCTGCTGCGCGTGCCGCTCGCGCGCAGCGCCGAGAATCCCGCTGCGCTCAGCGGTACGGTGACCAGCTCGAGCGCCTTGGCGAGCTTCCAGCGCTCGGTGTCCGACGCACGCCGCAACGAGTCGTCGGCGCCCTTCACTTCCGTCGCGGGCTGCACCAGCGTCGGCCCCGCTTCGGTGTGCCAGTACGGACCGCTTCCCCTCGTGCCGGGTCCGCTCGGAGCGCTGGCCTTCTTCGCGGTCGAGAACCCGATCAGCTCCGTGCTCTTCAGCCCCGCGAGCTACCTGCGCGGCTTCGCCCTCGACTTGCCCTTGCCCGCGCTCGCGCCGCAGTCCTCGAACGTCGCAAGCCTCACGACCACGGTGGTGCTGAGCGACGCCTCGACCTCGCTCGAGGATCGCGCCGTCGCTGGTCCGTCGGCCGTGCTCGACATCAGCGCCTCGATCGGCTTCGCGACGGCCAACCAGAGCGGCAGCCCGCGCGTCTCGATCGAGGGCCTCTCGCCGGGCATCCGCGCTCCGCTGACCGTGGGGTCGGGCATCGCGCTCGATTCCCAGGGCATCCCGCCGACCGCGTGGTCCGTGCGTTCGGCCCTGCCGGGCGCGGCGGACCCGACCAACGGCAAGTACCCCGGCGACCTGAAGGGGAGCCTGATTCGCGACGGCGTCCTGCTGCCCAAGCTCTTCCTGCGCACGGAGGTGCGCGACCTCGCCGGTTCGCGGATCGGCCTGCGCACTCCGCTCGCCACGACCCAGCCTCAGCCGCCGCTCGTGCTGCAGCCGCCGTCGGTGCCGCACGTGGTCGCCCCACTGCCGAGCGCCACCACGGCCGGTTCCGCCTACGACGTGACCTTCCTCGACACGCTGCCGAGCGCGACGGGCATCTATCGTGTGACGCTCACGGACGCGAATCGCCGCCGCTGGGTGCTGTGGGCGCCCGACACGAATGCGACTCCGACCTTCACGATTTCGTTGCCCGACCTCGCCGCGCAGGGCGGCGTGCCACTCGTCGCCGGGCCCGTGTTCGCGAGCGTCAGCGCCTTCGCGTGGCCGAACCTCGATCTGTCCGCCTTCGCGTTCTCGGAGCTCGAGCGTCGCACCGAAGTGGTGCTCGACTCCGCGACGGTGACGTTCACGCAGCCCTGAGGGAGCACGTCGCTGCGCGAATTTCGCGCCGTTGGGCGCAGCTCGCCGTGATTTCGCGCGGTCGTGTGCGTCGCCCCGCCGCGGTCGATCGAGGCCGCCGCCGCCAACGCCTCAGCGCGCCAGCTTTCCCGCGGGCCGACGGTTGAGGCCCTCCACGCGCTGCTTCGAATCGCCGAGGTCCGCGCGCGCGCGTTCGCACAGCCCGAGGAGGCGTTCGACCACGTCCGCTTGCTCCTGCGCTCGATCCGTGGTCTCCGACGCGTCGGCCGCGAGGTCGTAGAGCTCCGGCTGCTCGCCCGGCTTTCGCGGCAGCACCAGCTTCCAGTTGCCGTGACGTAGGGCGACGAGCTCGAAACTCTCGTAGTGAAAGAGCGTGTCGCGGCGCTGGAACTCCGCGCCGCGTCCGAGCAGCAGCGGCGACAGGTCGTGGCCGTCCACGATCCGATCGGTCGGCACCTCGGCGCCGGCCAGTCGCGCGAACGTCGTGAACAGGTCGAAGCCGGCGACGAGCTCGCTGCTCACGCCGCCGGGAGCGACGTGGCCGGGCCAACGCGCGACGCATGCGACGCGCGTGCCGCCCTCGTAGCGCCCTTGGTACTTGCCCTCGCGCAGCCGATGCGGACGCTGGGGATCCACCGTCGCCGCATGCCCATAGATGCCTTCGAGCTCTGGATAGCGGTGCACGAGCGGTCCGTTGTCGGCGCTGAACACCACGAGCGTGTCGCCGTCGAGTCCCTGACGCGCGAGCTCGTCGAGCAGCTCGCCAATGGCCCAGTCGAGGCACGCCACCGCGTCGCCGTACACGCCACAGCGGGACTGATATTGAAAGCGCTGCGGCACGAACCACGGCGTGTGCGTCTCGATGTTGGAGAATTGCAGGTAGAACGGACCGTCCTTGTGCTCGGCGATGAACGCGCGCGCTTCGGCCACGAAGCGCTCGGGCAGGCTCGCGAGCTGCGCCGGTTGCTCGACCACGCTCTCTCCGCGCAGCAGCGGAATGACAGGAAAGCCGCGTGAAACCCGCGGTTCCTTGGCGGTCAGCCGCTCGGGTCCGTGGTCGTTGGGGTAGGGGAGCCCGAAGAACAGGTCGAAGCCGTGTCGGGTCGGCAGGAACTGCGGCAGGTGTCCGAGGTGCCACTTGCCGACGAGCGCCGTCGCGTAGCCACGGCCCTTGAGCAACTCGGCGATCGTCACTTCGTCGTCGGCGAGCCCAACTTCCGAATTGGGGAACAGCACCTGCGGCAGTCCGACGCGCTGCGCGTAGCAGCCCGTGAGGATCGCCGCACGCGACGGCGTGCACGTCGAACTCGGCGCGTAGAAATCCGTGAAGCGCATTCCCTCGCGCGCGATCCGATCGACGTTCGGCGTGTCGAGGTCGCGTGATCCGTAGCAGGAGAAGTCGTCCCACGCGACGTCATCGGCGATCACATGCACGATGTTCGGAGGCCGCGGCGGTCGCCTCGCCTGCTCGGAGGTTTGCAATAGCACGAAGAGGAGCGCGAGCATCGCTCAGCGCTCCACGGGAAGGACCGACTCGATTGGCAGCTCCATCGCAGCGCCGAGTGTAGCCCACGGCTTCGGCTAGGCGCTGTGCGCGACGGCGAGGGCGCTGGGATCGAACTGCGTCAGCGAACGATCACGGGCACTGAATTGGTGCGAACGAGCGTGCCGCCGAGCGGAGCGAGGCTCACGGAGCCCTGCCACAGGTAGCGCGTGCCGAGCGGATCGGAGGGTGAAATCGTGACGACCTTGTCGACGAAACCCGTGGCCGGGATGGCGCCGAGGGCGAACTGCGCGAGGGCGTCGATGAGCAACGGAATCGGACCGAGGCTTGGGGCGATCAACGGCTGGCGACCTCGTTCGAGCGTGGCGAGCAGCCCGATCGGTCCGCGCACGCGCAAGACCACCTGCGTGCCCGGCGTTCCGCCGCCGATGCGCTCGAGCGTCGGGTCCGCCGGAATCGCCTGCGTGGCCGCGCCCGCTGGAGCGAAGATCACGGGGCGGGGCCACTGGCTGTTGTAGACCGCGAGCGACGCGCCTGAATATCGCGCCGTGCTTCCGGCGTCGACGACGAGCGCGCTGCCATTGGGGCCCTGCTCGCCGTAGTAGCTCGGCTGGCCCGGCCGTCCGCCGCGGATGATGTCGCCGCGTGAGCCAGCAATGACGACCGATGAGTTCTCACGCACGGCAATCGCGGCGCCGCCCGCGCCGGCCCACGTGGTGTCGCAGCTCCAGCGCGCGTCGCTGCCGTCGCCACCTTCGATGGCCGTGCCCGCGACGTGGACCGAGCTCTGGCCGCGCACGAGCAGGCCGATGCCACCCGGAGCAAGGTTGGCCGCGCACGAGCCCACTTCGCCCATGCCGCCGCCAACCAGCGTGCAGCGTACGAACTCGGCGCGCGACGCATGGACCGCAACAGCGTTGGCGCCGGGGATCGAAGTGGAGCCGTTGCTATCGCGCGGCGCGAGAAAACTCGAGCGGTACACGCGCAGGTCGACCGACTGCACGACGTCGAGGGCTGGGGAGCTCCCGGCCGCGGAATTGGACGACGGCACGGCCACCTGCATGTGCTGCAGGATCACGGTGCCGGCGCAGGACGTCACGGCGAGTCTCTGCGCTTGGAGCGCCGACACCACGGCCACCTGCCCGGCCGGGATGCCGGTGATGTCGAGCAACGGCACGCGAGCGCCGTCGTCGCAGAGGATCGAGATGCCCATCGAGAGCACCGTGGGCGAGTAGCTGCCGGCGCGCACGATCAAGACGTCACCCGGAGAGACCGCCGCGACGGCGGCCGGCAGGTCGTTGAAATGCGCGGGACCGCTGTCGTCCACGACGTATTGGGTCTGCGCCGAGGCGAGCGTCGCCAGCAGGCCACCGAAGCCGAGCGCCGAGAGTCTCATGGTTTCCGAGTTCCGTAGAAGCGCCAGCAGGTCGGGTGAACGGCGAGGAGCAGTCCCATCGGAGGCGGTCAGGATCGACCGCAAGGTGAAGGTCCGCCGTCGGGCTCCGAACCGTCAAGGGGCCTTCCGAGCCCAACCCGGCCACGATGGGGAGAGTGCGCGACAGCGGGGGTGCGCGCGGGGGCCGTGGCGTGGGCTCGACCGCGTTCGGCGCGCACCATCCAACGCGGAGCGAGCGGGCGGTGGGGGAACCGGCTCCGCGGGCGAGTGCGTCACTCGCTGCCCGCGATTTCGAGGCCGTGGCGCTCGAACAGCGCCGTGAGCGCTGCCGCGACGTGATTCGAGGTCGGGATCGTCAAGCACTCGGTCGCGTCCGGCGCCCACGCGCGCAAGGTGAGGCATTCGTAGCACACGACGATCTCGTGCGCTTTGCCGGCGGTTTCCACGCGCACGCCGTGCCGCGGCAAGAAGCACGCCGCGACCGTTCCATCGCTCGCGGAGAGCCCCTCGGCGACGAGGCACGCGAGTGCCGCTCGGTCTGCGCCGAGCTCTACCTTGGCGCGGGCGAGCACCCGACAGCCGCGCAGGCGATCGGCGCCCTCGATCGGCCCGTCGAAGGCGGAGTGGGGATCGATCGCGAAGATCTCCATGGACTCGCACTCGCGCAGCGCCGCGAGGTGCGCACGGAACTCGCTGGGAACGGTGTTCGACGTGCAGGAAGCGACCAGCGCGAGCACGCTTGGAGCGAGAATTCGATGGTGGAGGTGGTTCATGGGACACGCAGCGCCGCAGGCGCTGTCGATGGTGGTCTCTCGGAGCCTAACGTCGAAATCGGTTCCAGCGTGTGCGCGAGTCCCAGTGGGCGGTGAATTCCGATGGCCATCGGCGTCGGCTGGCTCTCCCGAGCGCTCGCTACACGTCGTCGCTCTCGCTCGAATCGCCCGAGGGGATTGCGAGCTTTGACTGGCGCTGGCGCGTGCACCGCGCGGAGGAAGACCTCCGTGAGCGCCGTAGCGCGGCGAAGCGCGAGGGGGGTGCGAGAGCTCCTCGCACAAGGGAAGATGCCCAGCGAGCCGATGCCGCGAGCCGAGGGCACGCTGGCAGTCCGCCAGTGCGTCGGGATAGCATGGTCGGTCTGTGCTCGGTCGCGCGCTCTCGTGCAACCGACCGGCCTCGCGACGACGATTTCCGTGCAACTCTCTCCGTCACCCATCGGCAGGTACTTCCGTGCCGCCGGCCATGCCGTTCACGAGCGCGACGGCGTCTGCTGGGTCGAGATCGGCAAGCTGTCCGTCATCGCCGTGCCCGCGACGCAGCCGATCGACGTGTCACCCGCTGCGGTCGACGACGTACTCCGCGCGACCGGACGCCTCGCGGCGACCTACGTTTCGGCCGCGGGCCAAGGCGTGCCCGCCGCGGCGTGGTGGGTGCGCGACGCGAACTACGGTCTGGAGTCCGTGCAGCGTCAGTTTCGCCAGAACCTCCGCCGCGGTCAGGACCACGTGACCGTCCGACGCCTCGAAGGCGACGAGCTCCGACGTTTGGGCCTTGCCGTTCACTGCGAGACGATCGCCGCGCGGCAGGGTCCCGCTCCACCGACGACACGTCCCGATGGCTGGAACCGGTTCTGCGACGTGCTGGCGGACGACGAGCGCTTCGACGCAGTCGGCTGCTTCGTCGACGGAATCCTCGCCGCCTACATCGTCTCGCTCACGACGGACGGACAGTGCCTCGGCCTCGTGGCCTACTGCGCGCCGCGGTTCGAAGCCGCCCGGCCCGCCCACTGGCTCTACCACCGTTTTGCCGCCGAGATGATCCGCCGGCCGGGCGTCCGAGGCGTGACCGTGGGACGTCAGTTGATCCCCGCCCGCCCATCCCTTGACTCCTTCAAGCGGCATGCGGGTTACGTACCCGAGCCCATTTTCGTGGCCGCCGTGCTCCATCCAAGGTGGCGCGTCGGGCTCGAGCTCGCCCCTGTCCGCGGGCTCCTGCGGCGAGCGGGCCGCGTTCTGGGCCGCCGCGCCGGACCCTTGGAGAACGTCACGCTGCTCGATGCGGCGGTGGAAACTCGCCAGATCCGCCGCGTGGGCGACCGCGCGGCCAACTGATCCGCGCTGCTCTCGGCGCCGGTGGCAGCGGCGCGAGAGCCAACTCCATGCCGTGCGGGAAAAACTCCCGAACGGCACGCATCAGCGAAATGCCGAGGGCCCTACGCTTTCGCCGCGGTACGCGGCGAGCATGCCCGGGATTTCGAACAGATGGACGACAAAATTGTACCACAGCGCGAGCGGCAGCTCATACGTCTTGACGTCGTATTGGCGGTAGCAGCGCAGGGAATCGCGCATGTTGTTCCAGATCTTCCCGGCCACGATCAGCGGAATAGCGATGCGCCCCGCGCGCACCAGTCCGGCGTGTGGAATTCTGGGATCGTGCAGGCGCGTCGCCACGGTGCAGTGCCCGTGATTGCGCCGCAGATCGCGCTCCATGGGCCAGCCTTCGAAATCGTGCACGACGACGAGCGCGGGATCGAAGTACAGCCGCGCGCCCTCCCGGTGAAAGGCCTCCGACTGAATCAGCGACGAGAAGGCACCCACACCCACAGGAAGGGGATTGCGTAGATAGACGTCGCGCCGGAACACCGCGGCGTTGCCCGAGATGAAGTGGGTGGATCCACGGCGGCCGGGGTCGAGATAGCAGCGCGACAAGAGGCTCAACACGCGCTCGGTACGCGACCTGCCGGGGTACACGGTCTTGGCGCTCAGCGCAGCCAGGTCGGGGAAGTCGGTGATCGCCGCCCGCACCACCTCCAGCCAGTTCAGGTCAGGAACGCAGTCGGCATCGATCAGAGCGATCCAGTCGCCCTTCGATGCGGCGGCGGCCTGATTCTTCAGAAAATAGGACGAGTCGGAATTGCCATACGTCACCTGCATGTTCGGGACGATCGCCAGAACGTCGTCGGGGATGCGGCCTCGGTTGTGCTCCGACTCCACCAGAATGAACTCAGCGGGCGGCGGCCCGTTCTGCGCCGCCCACGCCCTCAGCGCGCGACGCAGATCTTCCCACGACTTCGCTTCACCACCGGCGTAATCCGCCACGAGGATGACGGAGAGGTTGGGCGTGTCGACGTGGGTGGGTCGGTCAGCAGTCATGGGCGGGTTGGTTGGTCGGTTGTTCAACCCTGGGTGGTGCTTCCCGCGGTGCGCCGGTCGATCCACACAACGCGGCGTTGGGAAACTCCACGAAGCATGGACAGGAGGGTCACTCCGATGTCGAGGAAGAACATTGGCACAAGGGTCGCCGCCACCATGCACAGCAACAGGGGGCGCGGCCGCGCCTTGGCAAGCGCGGTGAACAGCGCGGCCAATGCCGGGACAGCGAAGACGAGCAGCCAGAGCGGGCTGGCCAAATCGGCCACGACGCAGCTCGCAACCAGCACGAGCAGAATGCGGTCCATGTAGCCTGCGGCGACGAACGCCGACTCCAAGCCGCGCACGTGCCGCCGTGCCGCCGCGAGGCCGTGGTTCCAGCGGACGCGCTGGTTGATGAAGTGGCGCAGCGAGTCGGCCACCAAGTGATCGGTCACCGACTGTTCGACGAAGCGAATTCTGCCGCCGTTGTTCGCCACTGCGAGCGACACCTCGACATCCTCGCTGAAGGCGCCAGAGGGGAAGCCCCCGACGCGCTCGAGCGCCGAGCGTCGGTAGGCGCAGTTGCCTCCCATGGTGGGAGGGTTGAGGCCCAGCGTGTCCTTCGCGGCGAGGTTCACGAGCTGGTGTGTCCACGCTTCGAGGCAGGCGTAGGCTGCGACTGGATTCAGCTTGTGAAACGTCGGCTGGCGATATCCACAGACGGCGGCCGTGTTCGCATCGGCAAACGGCGCGATCAGCCGCCGAAGCGAGTCGGGATGGGGGCGTTGATCGGCATCGTACACGACGATCACGTCGAGCCTTTCGCTCGTGGAAGCGAGCGCCCGGTTGAGCGCCTCCGCCTTGCCCACGTTCTCGCGCAGTGAGATGAGGCGGGCTTTCGGTCGTTCCTTTATCCACGCAGCGGCCACCGCGGCGCTCGAATCCGTCGAGGCATCGTCGATCAGGCAGATCGAGAGCTGCTCGGAATCCACCTCCAGCTCATCGAGGCTCGCGAGGAGGGAGGGCAGTGACTCCTGCTCGTTCCGGAAGGACACCGCAATGAGCACATGGTCGAAGCGGGTCCGCGGGAGGGCGCCCGTGCTCTCCCGCGCGCGCACCCACGAGGCGAGCACCCACAGCAGCCTGCGCGCGGAAAAGAGCAGCATCAGGCCGATGCAAACACTGGCGGCGGTGCTCATGGGGGGGTCGTGCATTGTACACCGACCCGACCGTACGGCGCTGCGGGCGAAGCGACGCACGGTACGGCGGGCGCGGATCGATGGGGACGAGCAGCCCGCTCATCACGCCTGCGCGTCCGCTTCGCGATCGATCACGCGCCGCTGTCGCGGAGCCCGACGCGCGAGTCGACGAAGTAGGCGAGCGCGACGAGCGCGAGGGGAAGGGAGATCACGAGCACCCAGCTTGGGTGCGACCACGCGCGGGCGGCGTAGGCGCCCGCGAGCAGGCCGAAGCACGCGGCACCGACCCACGGTCGCCGCCAGGCGAGGCCCACGACCGCCAGACAGATTCCGCTGGGCAAAAGGTGCATCGCCAGCGCGAGCGCGCGCTGGCCCACGCCCTCGACACCCTCGCAGGCATCGAGAGCGAAAAGGCTCAAAAACGCAGTGAAAACGAGCGCCAGAACGCGCGGCGTCCAGCGCCGTGCCACCGTTCGTCGACGGTGCTGGAGGTGTTGCATCGCGGCAGGCTGGGGATCGATGCTCGCCATGGTGCGCAGGTTGGGACCGGAGAGAGCGGCATGCGGATCACCTCCGCTCGAGGTGCTCGACCTTGGCCGCGGGTTGGAGAGTCGCCGCGCGGCGGGTCGCCGTCAAGTGGACCCAAGGTTAAGTGGACCCAAGGTCAAGTGGACCCAAGTACGCGTCGAGGGCCTGATTGTCGCTCGTGCAGCGTCCCCTTTCGTGGGGGTCGATGAGGTGCGCCTCTGCCGCGTGCGCCGGAGCAATTCCTACCCGCCCTGACGGGCGGGCGAAGTGCGGGCGCGCTCGGTATGTTCTGGGTATGGCTCGCCGACGGCAAGCACCTCGACCGCAGGGCGCCGGTGGCGTCGTGAAGCAGAGCGAGGCGCGTTCGATTGGCTTCGAAGCGACGGTGCAGACCCGCTGTGGCCGCGAGCTCCTCGTCTTGCCGGAGCGCGCGAGCAGGCAACTGTCCTCGCGCGGGCAGGTGGCCGTCCGCGGCACGATCAACGGTGTGGCGTTCGACACCGTCATCGAGCCCGACGGCGAAATGGGTCACTGGATGCGCGTCGATGCAAGACTGCGGATCGCAGCGCGCCTCGATCCGGGAGCACCGGCCATCGTCGATGTCCGTCCCGCCACCGAATGGCCGGAGCCCCGCGTGCTAGCCGACCTGCGGGCGTCGCTGATGGCAGCGCCGCCAGAGGTTTGGGAACTCTGGCAGGCGATCACGCCCATGGCGCGCTGGGAATGGGTGCGCTGGGTCAACGAGACCAAGAGTTCCCAGACGCGCAAGAAGCGGATCGCCGTGAGCATCTCGAAGCTGAGCAGCGGCAAGCGCCGTCCCTGCTGCTTCAATCTCGCCTCCTGCACCGATTCGGAACTCGCTTGCAACGGCAAGCTCGTACGAGGCTGATTTCCGCTCGGCGTCGTAATGAAACTGGGCTCGCAATCCGTGCGACGCACGTCGGCACCGCGCGTGCCGTTCCAGATTTTCTGGACCATCGGTTGAGCGCAATCAGGCCGAGACCTCTTCTTGCAATGAACTCCCTGCGGAGCTCCGCGGGGGGACGGTGGCCGTGGTGTTCGATCAGCCAGTGTTCGTCGCAGAGCCGGATCCACTCGGTCACGGCGCGGCGGACGTCTTCGGCGTCGACGACGTTGCGGACTCACAGGAGCTGCTCCTTCAGGGTCCGGAAGAAGCGCTCGATGCAGCCGTTGCCTTCCGGCGAGCGCACGAAGGACGGGCTCGACTCGATGCCCAGGAAGGCCAGCTCGGACTGGAAGTGGCGGTTCACGTACTGGCTGCCGTTGTCGTGGCGCACGAGGAGCCCGCTCGCGATGTGCGCGGCGTAGCTGCCGTAGGCGGCGCGGACGCCTTGCCGGATCGGCTCGAGGGCCTCGAAGCGATTGGCGTGCCTCGCCGCGTGGATGCCCACGCACTCCGCCGTCGCGTGGTCGATGGCGGCGAAGACGGTGACGAGCCCGTCGCGCTCGGTCCGGACGCCGACCCCGTCCGTGCTCCACGGCATGTTCGGCATCGTCGGGTGGATCGACCCATCGTGCACGCGCGGGCCGAGCACGCGGCGTGGTTGGACGCGAGCCGACAGGCTGGCCTCTCGCATCCGCCGCACCGTGAGATGCGAGGGTACTGGGGGAGCGTCAGCGGTGGGGAGTGGCCGACCTTCGGTGCGTCCGACGGGCTGGGAGGGGTGTTCGAGCGCCGCGCGGAGGAGGTGTCCGACTCGGACCGAGTGAAGTGCCTGCGGCTCGGAGAGAGCACCGGGTTGGCGCGCGAAATCCACGTTTTTCGGCGCAGCGTGCCGTGGAACGCGCGGTGCGCGCACTCTAGACTTGGGCCGCGCGCGCGACCTCTCGCGCCGCGCCTCTCGACGCATCCTCGGGGTCACACCATGTCGTTCCTCTCTCGCCGTCCCGTTCTGGCCCTCGCCGCTCTCGCGACCCTCTTTGCCGCTTCGTGCGCCACGCCGCTCAAGCCGCGCGGGCTGGGCAACGACGGCCTCGTCGTCGGCCGCCTGAAGTCGGTCAACCCGCTCGAAGTCGCCGTGCCGAAGATCGAGAACGCTTCGGGCCAGCGCAACGTGCCGCTCGAGTCGCTGCGCGCGGAATTCCAGAAGGGACTCGTGCGCCTGCGCTACTCGCCGCTCGCGCTCGAGTTCGTCGATCGCAATGTGCAGGTCACCGAAGCGTCCTACACGCCCGGTACGCTCGGCGAGCAGGCTTCGCTCAAGGTCGTCGTCACGGGTTGGGACACCTCGCGTTGGAACTCCCACGCCAACCTCGTGGTCGACCTCGACGTGTACCTGCTCGATGCGATCGAGCCGCAGACCTCCAGAGCACTCTGGGGCGGCCACGCCACGCGCACGATCGACCTTTCGACGCAGCGCGCGAGCTTCATCAGCGAAGGCGCGATGTTGCAGCGCGCCGTCGAGCTGGCCGTCGAGGAAACGCTGGCGTCCCTGCCGGCGCGCGACGCCGAGCACGGCCCGACGACGCGCTAGCGGCGCGGCCCCGCGGAGGGGGCCGCGAGCTGGGCGGGCTGGCGCTCGAGCCAGCGGGGAGGGCTGGCGCTTGAGCCAGCGGGGCGGGCTGGCGCTTGAGCCAGCGGGGCGGGCTGGCGCTTGAGCCAGCGGGGCGGGCTGGCGCTTGAGCCAGCGGGGCGGGCTGGCGCTTGAGCCAGCGGGGAGGGCTCGCTATGCTTCTCGGCCTCCAAGAGGCGCGCCGATCGGCTTGCGGCGCTCCCCGGAGTCGGACCGGTAGGTTCGACCCCGACGGGCCGGTTCCAGACTTCGCTGCGCGCGAGGTCGCCGGCGCACCCCAAGGCTGGGGCCCCTCGCGCGAGGGCTGCCCGGGCCTTCGGGGCAAGTGGTCAAGCCCGACGAAAGCGCATTCACGACATGGCCATCACCGCCGCCCGCAAGGCCGAGATCATCCAGCAGTTCGCCACCCACACGGGTGACTCGGGTTCTCCCGAAGTGCAGGTCGCGCTGCTGAGCGAGCATGTCAACAACCTGACCGAGCACCTCAAGCTGCACCGCAAGGACTACAACTCGCGCCGCGGCCTGCTCGTGATGGTCGGCGTCCGCAGCAAGCTGCTCAAGTACCTGCGCCGCCGCGAGCCTGCTCGCTACACGGCGCTCGTCGAGAAGCTCGGCCTGCGCAAGTAGAGCCACGCGCGCTCGCGCGAACCAAAGACGCCCACGCCCGCCGACGAACGTCACCAGCGAACCTACACGAGCTTGGCCGATCCATCTCTCCCTCGAGCGCGCTTGCGACGAGCCGCACCCGCGGCCCGCCGGGGCGCTCGCTCGCTTGTGGGCCGAGTGCGCCGCGCCACCCCCCGCCGCACGCGCTCCGCCCGCGCCCCTGAACGACTTTTTTCGAAGCAACGAAGCTGACAGAAGGAAACCAACGATGATTCTTGAACCCGTTCGCGTCTCCCGCGAACTCACCGGTGGGCAAACGCTCACCCTCGAGACCGGCCAGATGGCCCGTCAAGCCCACGGCGCCGTGATCGCCACCTTGGGCAGCACCAAGTGCTTTGCCGCCGTCGCGTGCGGCCCGGCGAAGGACGAGCAGGACTTCTTCCCGCTGACCGTCGACTACCGCGAGAAGACCGAAGCCGCCGGCAAGATCCCGGGCGGCTTCTTCAAGCGCGAAGGCCGCCCGACGACCAAGGAGATCCTCTCCATGCGTCTGACGGACCGCGCCATCCGCCCGCTGTTCCCCGAGGGCTTCAAGAACGAAGTCCAGGTCATGAGCCACGCGCTCAGCTACGACGGCGGCCTCAACTCCGACGTGGTGGCGATGATCGCCTCGTTCGCCGCGGTGCACATCAGCCACATTCCGTTCCACGGCTCCATGGGCGCCGTGCGCATCGGCCACTTGGACGACGCCCTGTGCGTCTTCCCGCCCGACGCTCGCCGCCGCCAGGAGTCGCGCCTCGACCTCGTCGTCGCCGGCCACATGGAAGGCCTGTGCATGGTCGAGGCCAACGCCAGGGAGCTGCCCGAGAAGGATGTCATCGACGCGCTCGAGCTCGCCCACAAGGTGATCCGCGAGATCGCCGGGCTGATCGAGGAGCTGCGCGCCAAGGCCGGCAAGCCCAAGATGGAGTGGGTCGCGCCGAAGACCGACGCGGACCTGCAGGCCAAGGTCGACAGCTACCGCCCCGCGATCCGCGAGGTGATCTTCACGCCGGGCAAGCACGATCGCCACGACGCGCTCGCCAAGGTGGTCGACGGAGCCAAGGCCGCGCTCGTCGCGGGCATCACCGACGAGAAGGCGCTCAAGGCGCGCACGAAGGAAGTCAAGGCGCTGCTCGAGAACTTGGTCGCCCAAGTCGAGCGCGACGCGATCCTCGACGGTCGCCGCGCCGACGGTCGCGCCATGGACCAGATCCGCGAGATCGCGATCTCGCCGGACTTCATCCCGCGCGTGCACGGCTCGGTGCTCTTCACCCGCGGCGAGACGCAGGCGCTCGTCAGCGTCACGCTCGGCACGGCCGACGATGAGCAGATCATCGACGGGCTCGAGGACGAGTACCGCAAGAACTTCTACCTGCACTACAACTTCCCGCCGTACTCGGTCGGCGAGACGCGCCGCATCTCGGGCCCCGGTCGCCGCGAGATCGGTCACGGCATGCTGGCGGAGCGCGCCCTCGCGGCGGTGCTGCCGCCCAAGGAGCGCTTCCCGTACACCATCCGCATCGTCAGCGACATCATGGAGTCCAACGGCTCCTCGTCGATGGCGAGCGTGTGCGGTGGCTGCCTCGCGATGATGCTCGCGGGCGTGCCGCTGTCGCAGCCGGTGGCCGGCATCGCCATGGGCCTGATCACCGAAGGCGGCCGCCACGCGGTGCTCTCGGACATCATGGGCTCGGAGGACCACAACGGCGACATGGACTTCAAGGTCGCCGGCTCGGGCCTCGGCATCACGGCGCTGCAGATGGACATCAAGGTCAAGAGCGTGTCGCGCGAGATCCTCGAGAAGGCGCTCGAGCAGGCACGCCTCGGTCGGCGCGAGATCCTGAAGAAGATGCTCGCCGCGGTGCCGCGTCCGGCGGCGCAGATCAGCCCGTTCGCCCCGCGCATGGAGCTGATCCAGATCCCGGCCGACAAGATCGGCTACCTGATCGGGCCCGGCGGTCGCCAGATCAAGGCGCTGCAAGAGCAGTACAAGGTCAAGATCTCGATCCTCGACGACAAGGGCAACGTGCAAGTCGCCGGCGTCGATCGCGCCAAGGTGGACGCGTGCCTCGACACGATCCGCGGCATGTGCGAGACGCCGCAGATCGGCACGAAGTACTCGGGCACCGTCAAGGGCATCAAGGACTTCGGCGCGTTCGTCGAGATCCTGCCCGGCGTCGAGGGCCTGCTGCACGTCAGCGAGCTCGACCACGGCTACGTCAACCGCGTGACGGACATCGTCAACGTCGGTGACGCGGTCGAGGTGATCGTGATCCACGTCGACGACCGCGGGAAGATCAAGCTCTCGCGCAAGGCGCTGCTCCCCGGCGGCGAAATCCCCGCCGAAGGCGGCGAGGGCGGCGACGGTGGCTTCGAGGGCAACCCCGACGGAGGCGAGCCGGCCTACGAGGGCGGCGAGCGCTCGGAGCGCGGCGGCGGCGATCGCGGCGGTTACCGTGGCGGTCGCGGCGGCCGTGGCGGTCGCGGCGGCGGTGGCCGCGGTCGCGGTCGCGACTAGAACGCAGACCGCGAGGTCGCGCGTGCGAGCGAAGGCCGGTGGACGCGCTGCGTCCTCCGGCCTTCGCCGCTTCGGCGAGGGCGTCGCTCGCTCGCAGGCCGGATAGGATGCGTTCGTGGTGATGTTCGCACGCTCCCTGCTCTCGCTCGCGGCGCTCGCGCCGTTGTCGAGCGGACAGGGACGCGCTCCGACGTCCGCCATCGTCCAAGCGCCGTTCGTTCCCTCGACGGCGCTGGTCCTCGATGGCGACGGGGCCGAGTGGCGCGGCGAGCGCCCTCCCGACATCGTGATCGAGCGGCCCGAGCAGTTGGTGGCGCTCGAAAATCGCGCGCCGGGAGCGCTGTGGCGCGGCCCCGCGGATGCCAGCGTGCGCGCGTGGTTGGGCTGGAACGCGAGCGACCTCCTGCTGTGTGGCGAGGTGAGCGATGATCTGGAACAGCACGACGCGCAGCGCTGGTACGAAGGCGATTGCATCGAGCTGTACCTGTCGACCGTCGACGTCGTGGCGCAGTGGGGGCCCGACGATTGGCGGGTGATGCTCGCGCCCTCGTGGAGCGAGCGTCCGTGGGGCGTGTACCCCCGGGCGGGCCAGCCCGGGCGCGCCGACGGCGGCTTTGGAGGCGTCGAAGTCACGTCGCAGCCGATGGCGGGCGGATATCGCTTCGAAGCGCGGTTCCCTTGGCTGTGCTTCGGTCGCTTCGCGCCCAGCGCGGACGCGGAGCTCGGGCTCAATTTCGCGCACTGCGACCGCGACCAACGCGGCTTCCTGGAGAGCTATGCCACATGGACCGGCGAGGCGCAGATCTCGACCCGCGCCGAGCGACGCGGCCGGTTGCGCCTGCTCGCGCCGACGGAGGAAGAGGCGCTGGCTTCGAGCACCGGGGGCGACGAAGGCGCGCGCTCGTGGCTGCTCGCGGCGCTCGCCGCGCTGTACGGGCTCGCGCTCCTCTCGCGCAAGGTGTGGCGCCAGTCGCGGGCGCGCCACATCGGTCTGCGCATCGGCATCGGCGCATGCGCATTGGCGCTTGCCGTTGCGATCGGCGTGCGCATCGCGCGCGTCAGCGCGGCGCAGGAGCGGCGCGAGCAGATCGTCGCGTACGGCGAGGCCTTCGACGCGCTGCTGCGCTCGGGCCTGCTCGCTCAGCGCGAACCGCAGGAGCTGTTGCGCGAGGCGGCGACGCTGCTGTCGGGTGGAGCGATTTCTCCCGAGCCGGTGCGCGAGCACGTGGCGCTCGTGCCCGCTGGCGCGAGGCTCGAGCCCGCGCTGCGCACGCCGCGCAGCGACACCGCGTTCCAGCCGCTGGCGCTCGCTGGCCGCGCGCCGTTCTCCGGCGTCACGCTCTCGCCCGCACAGTCGCTCGCGCTGCCGCTCGCGAGTCCCTCGCAGGTCGACGGGCTGGGGTTGATCACGCGCGTCAGCGATCCGCGCTACGCGCGCAGCAGTCCGCGCGAGATCCCGATCCTCTCGATCGAGGTGCGCCGCGGCGGGCGCGCCGTCGCGCCGCCCTTCGAGGTGCGCGATGCGCTCGACCTGCACTTCGACGCGGATGCCCACGTCGAACGCTCGGGCCTCGAGCCGGCCCTGCTGATTCCCGGCGGGCCGCGCGGCGAGTTGCACGCGGATGCGCTCACGCTCGCGCTCCCCGCGGCGTTCGAGGCCGACGAGGTGCTCGTGCGCCATGTCGGACCACCGACGAGCTACTCCGTGCAGATCGTGGCCGTGAACGCGCGCGTGCCGCGCGCCGGCCCAATCGACCTCGGGAGCCTGCGCACCACCGCCGAAGGTCAGTGGCGCTGGGCGCTCGCGGATCCGACGGTCGAGGCGGAGGTCGTCGCGCCCGGTCGCACGCCACGCACGGTCGCGAGCGGACAGCTCGCCCGACCGCTGCGGCTGGGAACGGAGCAACTCGGAACGCTCTACTTGCGCGACGTCGCGCCGAGCGCGCAGTCGGTCTGGGAGACGGCGCCACTGGTGACGCTCGCCTCCGTGGCGCCGTTCCTCGTCGCGCTGTTCGCCGAGTGGCTCGGGACGCGGCGGCGATTGCGCGGAAAACTCGCGGTGGGCTTCGCGGTCACGAGCGCGGTGCCGTTGCTCGCGCTGACGCTGCTGCTCGACGCGTCGCTGAGCGCCGAGCACCGCTCGCGCGAGTCCGAGCGCGCGTCCGAGGCGATTGCGCGGGCCGAGGCGCAACTCGAACGCGAGTCGCGCGAGCTCGAGCGCGAGGCGGAGCGCCTGTTGCGCATCGTCGAGCTCCAGAAGCGCGTCGACGGCAGCTTTCCCGAGACCAGCGAAGAGCTCGCGCAGGCGTGGGGTGAGCCGCAGGGGGACATGCGTTGGCTCGAGCGCACGAAGCCCGACGGGCGGCGCGTGCGCGTCGGCCAAGGTGCGAGCTGGCGTGCGCTGCCGCGCTCGTTTGCGTTCGAGTCCGGCCCCGCGCGGCCGTTCGGCCAGCTGTGGCTGTTCGGCGTGGCGCAGACGGCGCCGGGCGCCGAGCAGCCGCTCTCGGTCGCCGTGGCGCGCGCTCCTCTACTTCCGGGTTCCTCCGCGACCTCGCGCTCCGATGTGCGCCTCGTGGGCGCGGGCTCCGATCCAGCGCCGGTGGCGGCGGATCTCGAGTCGCTCGCGCTCGACTTGCGGCGCGGCGTGTGGGATGCGCGCGGCGCGGATCTCGTCGGCGTGCTCGTCGTGCCGCAGCGCGAGCGCGCGGAGGCGGTGCTCGGCCGCTACTCGCTGACGGAGCTCCTGCTCGCCGCCGGCATCACGGCGGTGTTCACGGTGTTGCTCTTCGCGGGCATCCTCACCGGACACCTCGTCGGACCGATCGAGCGTCTCGACCGCGCGCTGCGCGCGGGGCGGCCGGGCGAGGTCGAACCGGAAATCACGGACGAGGTCGGCAACCTCGCGGTGGCCGTGCGCGACTATTCCGAGCAGATCGCCGAGCGCGTGCGCGAGATGGAGCGCTTGCAGAGCGCGCAGGGCGAGCTGTCGCGGCGACTCGATCCCGATCAGGCTCGCGAGGCCATTTTGGCCTTCTTCGCGCGCCACACGCGGGCCACCGGGCTGGCGATCCTGTGGCGCGGCGAAGCGGGGGAGGAGCCGCGGATTTACGCCGAGGGGGGGTGCGAGCTGCCGCTGAGGGACGGGGCGCTCACGCTGCAGTCCGCGCTGGTGGCGGGCGAGCTCCTGACGATCGTCGATCGCGGGCAGAGCGCGGTCTTGACCGAGTTCGAGCGCACGGTGCTCGGAGCGGCTCGACGCGTGCTGTGTCTGCCGCTGGTCGCATCGGGTGAGACGCGCGGCGCGGTGGTGGTCGGCTTCGACTCGGACCTTCCGGGCAAGGATCAGGCGTTCCTGCTCGCCGCTGCGTCGCAGTCGGCGATCGTGCTCGAGAACGCGCGCCTCTATCGACAGGCCGTGCGCGATGCGGTCACCGGCTTCCTCTCGGATCCGGGCTTCCGTCAACGCGTGGCCGACGAGATCCGCCGCGCAGGCGCGGGCGCGGGCGTGACGCTGCTCCAGATTCACCTCGCGGGCCTGCCGCGCGATGACGAGCGCGCCGGCGAACGGCTGCGCGAGGCGGCCAGCCGTCTCTCGACCTCGATTCGCGCGGTGGCCGTGTTCGGTCGCTCGGGCGCGGCGGACTTCAAGCTGGCCCTGCCATGGCGCGGCTCGCCACCGGATGCGCGAGCCCTCGCCGCGAAGGTGGTCGATCGCCTCACCACGGGGGCGTGGCCCGACGGCGAGGCGGTGACCGGAATCTACAGCGCCCACGCCACGTGGCCGGTCGACGGCCCGAGCGCGCGCTTCGTGCTCGCGGTGCTCGAGGAGCGCATGGCCGAGGTCCAGTCGGGACTGCCGACGGTCAGCCTCGCTCAGCTCGCGGGCCTCGTGCCGGTGGACTTCGTGGCCGCGAGCCCGGTCATGCTCCAGTTGCTCGACACCCTGCGGCTGATCGCGGGGCAGGACTTCTCGGTGCTCATCGGCGGCGAGACCGGGGTCGGCAAGGACCGCGTCGCCGAGCTCGTCCACCGCTGGAGCACGCGCTCGAACGGCCCGCTGGTCCACGTGCACTGCCCCTCGCTCTCCGCCAGCCTGATCGAGGACGAGTTGTTCGGGCACGTGAAGGGCGCCTTCACGGGGGCCCATTCGCGGCGCGTGGGGCCCTTCGAGTACGCGGTCGGCGGCACGGTCGTGCTCGACGAGGTCGGCGGCCTGCCCGCGGCGGGTCAGGTCGCGCTGTTGCGCCTCTTGGAATCCAAGTCCGTCCAGCCGCTGGGATCGAGCTCGGCGATCGCGATCGACGTGCGCATCGTGGCGACCACCTCGGTCGACCTCGCGCGCGAGGTCGAGGCCGGGCGCTTCCGTCAGGATCTCTACTACCGGCTCAATGTGGCGCACGTGACCGTGCCGCCGCTCAGGCAACGGCGCGCCGCGATCCCCGAGCTGGTGGAGGCCTACGTGCGCCGCTTCAACGAGCGCGCCAACCGGCCGGTGACCGGAATCGACCCCAAGGTCTTCGACGCGCTCCACGACCACAGCTGGCCTGGCAACCTGCGCGAGCTGGAGAACGTGCTCGCCCGCTCCTGCCTGTTGGCTCAAGGGGGCGAACTGGGGCCGGAGCACCTGGCCTTGGTCGCGGTCGAGCCGAGCGGACCGGTCTCCTACGAGGACCTGGTGGGCGGGAGCCTGTCGGAGCGCGCCGCGCGGCTGCTCGAGCGGCTCGGCCCCGGCGACCGGACCAGCTCGGCGGAGTTCGCCGAGGTCGAAGGCATCTCCGCGCGCACGGCGCTGCGGGATCTGCAGTGGCTGGTCGAGCAGGGGTACCTCAGTCAGGAGGGCAGTCGGCGGGGCGCCCGCTTCCGCAGGACTTCGAGGGCCCTTCCGAGCCATTCTGGGCCACAACGGCACGTCTTTGGCGAATAATGGCGAATTGGACAGGGTCGGAGCGGGGCGTTGAGGGCGCGGGAGCGCGCCGCGTCGGGGATCCAGTGCGTGGTCATAAACCTCGCTGGTGAATGGGGTTAGGGCGCGATCACCGTGCGAAGTCGGCGCGAATCGGCTCGCTTGGACCAGACCTTGCCTAGCGTCGCTCCGACCGAGGAGACCCCCATGAACGCCCCGTACTGGATCCTATCGCTTGCCAGCCTGTTCACCCCTTCCACTCAGGCACCTGCACCGGCCGCTGGTTTCGAAGCCAGCGCGGAGGTGGACGCGGAGGTGGACGCGGAGGTGGACGCGGAGGTGGAGACGATGGCCCGTGAGTCCGTCCCGCTGGAGATCGTCGAGCTCAAGATCGTCGAGCTGGAGATCGTCGAGATGAACTT
>VGZD01000064.1 GCA_016872715.1 Planctomycetota bacterium | reverse complement strand
ACGGCCCAAGGCGCGGCCGAGCGCACGCGCACGCTGCTCCAATCGCAGGGCTTCCGCGGCGTGCTGCTGTTTCCGGCTCTACACCACTACGAGCTCACCGCGCCCGAGTGTCGCGAGTTCCTCGGCGTGCTCGACGCCGAGCGCGCGATCGCCTACGTTCACTGCGGCACGCTCATCGTCAAGCTGCGCGACCTGCTCGGCATCGTGCGCACGATGGACGAGCGCTTCGCCTCGCCCCTGTACGTGCTCGCAGCCGCGCGCGACTTTCCCAACGCGCGCTTCGTGATCCCCCACTTCGGCGCGGGCCGCTTTAACGAGACGCTCACCGCCGGAGCGCAGTGCGCCAACGTCTTCGTCGACACGTCCTCGTCGAACGGCTGGCTCGCGAGGCACCCCGACCAGCTCACGCTGCGCGACGTCTTCGCGCGCACACTCGAAGTGTTCGGCCCCGAACGCGTGCTGTTCGGCACCGACTCCAACACCTTCCCCGCCGGCTGGCGGCGCGAGCGCTACGACGAGCAACGCGCCATCGTCGAGTCACTCTCCCCCGCCGCGCTGCGCCCGATCTTCGGCGCCAACGCGCTGCGCTTGCTCGGGCGTCCGTGAGCGGACCGAAAACTTCAGTTGGGGACTGAACTCTCGTCCACGCGCGGAGCCTGTCCGCGCAGGATGGAGTTGTCGCTGAAGAGCGCGCGCTGGTCGATCACCGGCGTGGCGAGCAGCGCGGGCACGTCGATGTGTCCCGACTGGGCGTAGGCGTCGAGGGCGTTTTGCCACGTGACCTGCTCGACCCATGCGGGATCGATTCCGCGCTGCAACATGAGCGCGGCGGTCTTGGGCACGGAGAGGGGATCGGAAATGCCCCAGTCGGCGGAGCTGTCGACGATGATCCGCTCCTGCCCGTACTTGCGCACGATTTCGACCATGCGCTCGGAACCCATCTTCGTGTGCGGGTAGATCGTGAACGCGGCCCACGCGCCGGCGTCGAGCACGTCCTGCACCGTCTCTTCGTTGTTGTGGTCGATGACGAGCTTGGACATCGGCTGTCCGCACTCCTTCGCCACGGCCAGCGAGCGCTGGATGCCGCGCTTCTTGTCGCGGTGTGGCGAGTGCACCATCACCACCATGTCGTGCTTCACGGCGAGCGCGAGCTGGGCGACGTAGGCGAACTCCTCGGCGGCGGAGATCTCGTCGTAGCCGATCTCCCCCACCGCGACGACACCTTCCTTGAGCACGAAGCGCTCGAGCACCGCCAGCACGTCCTTGGCGAGCGCCTCGTTGTTGGCTTCCTTCGAGTTGAGACCGATGCAGCAATAGTGCGCGATGCCGAACTGGCTGGCGCGGAAGCGCTCCCAGCCGAGGATCTGGGAGAAGTAGTCGACGAACGCGCCGAGCGTGGTGCGCGGCTGGCCGATCCAAAAGGCAGGCTCGATCACCGCGCGGACGCCGGCCTTCGACATGGCCTCGTAGTCGTCCGTGGTGCGGCTGATCATGTGGATGTGGGGATCGAAGAAGCGCATCTCTAGCGGACTCCGTGCAGGTTCGGATCGAGGGCGGCGAAGGCGCGCGAGTCGTGGGCGCCACGCAGCGCCGCGACGAGGACGGCGTGGACGAGCGGATCTCGCTCGAGCGCGGACAGCGACTCCAGGCGCGCGCGAGCACCCGCGCGCGCGAGTCCGAGCACGGCACCCGCGCGTCCGCGCGGGGGACCGCCGCGCAGCTCGAGTTCCAGCGAGGCCAGAGCGCGTTCGCCGCCGAACGTGCCGAGACACATCCACAGCTCGGGGTTCACGTCTCGACCCGCGCTGCGGCGCTCGTCGGCGAGGTCGAGCGCGATGCGCGCGAGCTCCGCATCGAGCCGACGATCGACGCCGCCGACGCGCCACAGCGGAGCCTCGATGAACAGCGCCTTGATCACGGCCTGCCGCCACGCGATCGCGTCGAAGTGCTGCTCGGGAAAGCTCGTGTCGCAGCAGGCCGACTCGTACACGGCCTTCATGCTCGAACGCGCGCCCTCGCCCGCGCGCCACACGAAGCGCTCCGGCCCGGGCAGGTGCGCGAGCAGCTTGTAACCGGCGCACAGCTCGCCCATGTCCGCGTAGCGGAAGAGCTCCTCGATCGCCGCGACGGCCTCAGGCTGCGCGAGGTCCGCTCGCGAGAGGACCAACGCCACGCGCAACGCCTCCAACGACGTCCAGCGTTGGGGGTTCCAGCCGGGCGCCACGGCGAGCGCCGCCTGCAATTCGTCGGGGCTGGGCTGGAGCAGCCCGCGCGGCGCGAAGCGGCTGCCCAGCGAGAACAGAGCGCAGAAGCGCTCGTTGTTCACGCCGCGAGCGATCTCGCCACGGGCGGCATCGAACCAGCGCGCGCCCTGTGGCGTGAGGCGGCGCGCGAGCATCCGCAGGAGCGTGGGCAGCGTGTTCATCGTGCGTCGGTGCGTGCGTCGGTGCGAGAGTCGAGCAGTCCCAAGTCGAGCGCCATGGCCGCATAGGCCGTCGAGGCGAGGACGTCGTAGCGCGAATGCAGGAAGTCGCTCGTGGAGCCGTCGGCGTACTGGCACTTCACGAGGTGCGGGCGCAGCTTGGCGTGCCATGCCTCGCGCTCGGACGCGGGCAGCTCGTTGATCGCGAGCGCCGCGTAGTAGTGCCCGAAGAAGTAGAAATAGCCCGCGTTCGCGTAGTACGCCTCGTGCGGCACCGGCCGCATGCGAGCGACGTCGAGGAAGCGATGGTGGTCCATGAAGAACCCCAGTCCCTCGCGCAGCTTCTCGTCGGTGACGAACTCGATGCCGCAGCGCCGCAGCGCCCAGTTGCAGATCTGGATGCGTCCGAGCGAACCCTTGACGGCGTTGATGCTCTCCCCGACGCCCGCGCGCGGAATCGGATTCAGGTCGTACTCGTAGGCACCGTTGGGCAGCGCACAACCCGCGACGTACGCGACGGCGCGCTCGCGCACCTTGGGGTCCGCGAACCAGCCGCGCCGGTGCGCGTCGGCGAGCGCGGGCACGACCGTCGCGGTCGCGAAGCTCGTCGCCCATTTGGGCCGGTTGGTGAACGGCGGATCGTCGTAGTAGCCCCAACCGCCGTCGGGGACCTGGCTGCGCACGAGGATCTCCATGAACGCGCGGCCTCGCGCATCGAGCTTGTGCTGCCACTCTTGCGCGGCGAAGCGCGGGTCGTCGAGCGCGTCGAGCGCGCACACGACGCCGTACAACGACGGCCACATGTAGTCGACGTCCCAGTCGCTGCCGCGCGCGGGCAGGCGCGTCGTGCAGAACCACTCCAGGCCGCGTTCGAGCGCGCGCCGCCGCTCGGGCGTCTCATCGCACTGCAACAGCGACATCAGCGTCAACTCGACCGCGCCGAGCTGCCACGTGTAGTACGTCTCGGGGTTGAAGCCGAGTTCCATCACGCTGTCCGGCGCGCTGCCGCACCACGAGCCGTCGGAATTCTGCGAGTTCGTGATGAACGCGAGCGAACGCTCGAGCGACGCGAGCGCCTGCTCCTGCGTCATCGTCTCCGGGACGTCCTTCGCCGCTCGCAACTCGAGCTCGGACTTGGGCCGCGGATCCTGCGCGAGGATCGCCAGCGCGAGGAGGCACTTCACGGCCTAGTCGCCCTTCGCTTCGAGGTCGTCGTCGGGGCGCTCGAGCTCCGAGACGGCCCAGCGCTTGCGCGCGAGCTCCAGTCGCTGGCCGAGCTCCTTGCGCACGAGCGCGAACTCCGCCTCGCGCACCTCAGCCTCGGAGTCGCGCAGTTTCTTCTCGTGCTCGCGCTCGCGGCGCGGCAGTTCGACCGCCTTGAGGTCGTCGAACGCGGCCTGCGCGAGCTCGAGTCCACGAGCCGCGAACTCCACGCGACGCCGGTGGCGCATCAGCACGAGTTCCTTCGTGTCCGTCGCGAACTGATCCTTGGCGTAGGTCGCCTCCATCTCGCGCAGCTCCTGCTCGGCCTCGAGCTTGCCCTGCGTGCTGCGGTCGAGGTCGAGCTGCTTGTCGGCGAGCTCGCGCGGCAGCTTGGTGCGGAAGTGCTCCAGAGCACGGCGCGACTCGTCGAGCTCGCGGCGCGCCTCGTCGAGCTTGCGCTTGCACTCCTGCAACTCGCGCTCCGACTCCAGCTTGGCGAGATCGAGCTCCATGCGCGCGAGTTCGAGCTCGTGGGCGCGCTTCTCCGCCTTGCGAGCCTTGGCGCGCGCCTTGGCCTCCGCGGACGCCGGGGCGCCGCTCGTCTCCTGCGGCGGCTTCGCCGCGGGCTGGCTGTCGGCGGCCGGCGCGCTCGCGCGCCACTCGCCAGCGACCGGAGCGGACTCGCACGTCGCGGGCGACGTCGCGGGCAACGTCGTGCCGCACTCCTCGAAGGCGAGGATGCAAGCCGGGAGCAGGACGGGGATCGCGAGCAGCGCCGCGAGACGCGCGAGAACTGATGCGGACATCGACGAAGGCCTCCTCGGGGGACGGTGCGCGCGGCCTGACCTACCGCTGCGGGCCGACATGATGTCGCTCGCGCCCTCCCACCGAAAGGGGTAAGCGTACGCAGCCGCGAGGAGTCGGCGCGCTCCCCGAGCCCGGACGTGCCTTCGACAAGCACCGCGACGCTCCGATAGGCTCTCCGCCTCGCGCTCTCGAGGAACCCTGCACCCATGACCCACGGCATCTTCCGCACTCCCCCGCCGATCAACGAGCCCGTGCGCGCCTACGCGCCCAAGAGCGCCGAGCGCGCGAGCCTCAAGGCCGAGCTCGCTCGCATGGCGAGCGGCGAGATCGAGATCCCGCTGGTCATCGGCGGCCGAGAAATCCGCACCGGCGACTTCGAGACGATCTCGATGCCGCACGACCATCGCCGCGTGCTCGCTCGCGCGCACCGCGCCAGCTCGGCTCACGTGCAGCAAGCGATCGACGCGGCCTCGGCCGCCAAGCGCGAGTGGGAGCGCATGCCGTGGGAGGAGCGGGCCGCGATCTTCCTACGCGTCGGCGAGCTGCTCGCTGGCCCGTGGCGCGATCGCATCAACGCGTCGACCATGCTCGGCCAATCGAAGACCGTGCACCAAGCCGAGATCGACTCCGCCTGCGAGACGATCGACTTCATGCGCTTCAACGTGCACTTCATGGAGCGTCTGTACTCCGAGCAGCCGGCGTCGGCGCCGGGCGTTTGGAATCGCCTCGAGCACCGCCCGCTCGACGGCTACGTGTTCGCGATCAGCCCGTTCAACTTCACTTCAATTGCCGCGAACCTCGCCAGCGCGCCGGCGATGCTCGGCAACACCGTCGTGTGGAAGCCCGCGAGCACGTCGATCCTCTCCAACTGGTGGATGATGAAGCTCTACGAGGCCGCGGGCCTGCCGCCGGGCGTGATCAACTTCGTCCCCGGACAGGGCGCGACGGTCGGCGCGGCCGGCATCGCCGACAGGCGCCTCGCGGGCGTGCACTTCACGGGCTCGACGGGCGTGTTCAACGGCATCTGGAGCACCGTCGGCAACAACATCGCGCGCTACGGCCAGTATCCGCGCTTGGTGGGCGAGACGGGCGGCAAGGACTTCGTGTTCGTCCACGCCTCGGCCGAGGTCGACGTCGCGGCGGTGGCGCTCGTGCGCGGCGCCTTCGAATACCAAGGCCAGAAGTGCTCGGCCGCGAGCCGCGCCTACGTGCCGCGCTCGCTGTGGCCGAAGCTGAAGGAGCGCATGGGCGAGCTGCTCGCCGCCGTGAAGACGGGCGACGTGTGCGACTTCACGAACTTCATGGGCGCCGTGATCGACCAGCGCTCCTACGCCAAGCTCAAGAGCGCCATCGACGCGGCGCGCGCGTCGAGCGGCGCCAAGATCGTCTTCGGCGGCACGTGCGACGACTCCAAGGGCTGGTTCATCGAGCCCACGGTGATCGAGGCCGTCGACGCGCGCTACGACACCATGTGCACCGAGCTCTTCGGGCCCGTGCTGACGATCCACGTCTACGACGACGCGAAGTTCGCGGACACGCTCGAGCTCTGCAACACGACCAGCGAGTACGCGCTCACCGGCGCGATCCTCGCCAACGACCGCGCGGCGGTGCGCGCTGCGGTCGACGCACTGCGCTTCTCCGCCGGCAACTTCTACATCAACGACAAGCCCACCGGCGCGATCGTCGGCCAGCAGCCCTTCGGCGGCTCGCGCGCCTCGGGCACCAACGACAAGGCCGGTTCGATCCTGAACCTCCTGCGCTGGGTCACGCCGCGCACGATCAAGGAAACCTTCGTGCCCCCCACGGACTGGCGCTACCCGTTCCTCGCCGAGAGCTGAACGCCGCGCGCAAGCGCGCCGCGAGCCCCCGCTCCGCCCCGCGCGAGCGCGGGCTCGCGGCATTTTCTTCCCACTCCCGCGCCGCGCGGGCCGACAAAAGGCCCCCGCGATTTGACTGTTGCGCCGCGGCGGGGGCTACTTCGAGTCGAGGGTCCCTGCGGACCGCACCCCCGTGCGCGGGGGAGACTCGAACCTCGCAAGGGGATCGTCGAGCGCTCGCGATGCGAGCGCTCGGCGGTGCCCGACTCGCGAGAGCCTGACAGCCAGCCGGACCTCAGTCCACGCTGGCCACCGACTCCGGGGCCCGTACCGCAAGGGACGGGGGCCCAGGCAAGCCGCGATGTGGGACTCGCGGCTTGCCCTCTTTTTGTCGGCATTCCACACTCCCACCCATGGTGGTGCTGCTGTTCGCGACGCTGGACACCAAGGGTGTCGAAGCGGCCTTCGTTCGAGATCGCCTGCGCGAGCTCGGCGTCGAGACGCGACTGGTCGACTGTGGGACGCTGCAACCTCCCACCGTCGCGCCCGATGTGAGCGCCGAGGCGCTGCTCGGCGCCGCCGGAACGACGTTGGAGGCACTGCGCGCGAAGGACGATCGCGCGCACGCCGTCCAAGCAGCGGCGCGCGGCGCCCGCGCGCTCGCGCTCGAGCTGCACGCGCGCGGAGAGCTCGGCGGCGTGCTCGGTCTCGGCGGCTCCGCGGGCACGACCATCGGCACCGAGGCGATGCGCGCGCTGCCCATCGGCGTGCCCAAGCTGATGGTCTCCACGCTCGCATCGGGCAACGTGCGGTCCTACGTCGGCGACAAGGACATCGTCATGTTGAACAGCGTCGTCGACGTGCTCGGCATCAACCGCGTCAGTCGTCGCGTGCTGTCGCAGGCCGCGCACGCGATGGCTGGCATGGTGCGCTTCGCGCGCTCGGCGAGCACCACGCACGACAAGCCGATCGTCGCCGCGACGATGTTCGGCGTGACGACGCCGTGCGTGCAGCGCGCCAAGCAAGTGCTCGAAGCGGCGGGCTGCGAAGTGCTCGTGTTCCACGCCACGGGCACGGGCGGGATGGCGATGGAGTCGCTCGTGCGCGACGGACTCGTGCAGGGCGTGCTCGACCTGACGACGACCGAGCTCGCCGACGAGCTCGTCGGCGGCGTGCTGTCCGCGGGCCCCGAGCGCATGTCGGCCGCGGCGCGCGCTGGCGTTCCGACCGTCGCCAGCGTCGGAGCGACGGACATGGTCAATTTCCTCGCGCTCGACACGGTTCCCGCTCGATTCCGCGCGCGCAAGCTGCACCCCCACAACGACCACGTGACCCTGATGCGGACCACGCCCGAAGAGAACCACGCTCTCGGGCTCGAAATCGCGCGCAAGCTCGCCGCGAGCCGCGGCCCGGCGCGACTCTTCTTCCCGCTGCGCGGAGTGAGTGGCCTCGACGCCGCGGGCAAGGCCTTCGACGATCCCTCGGCGCGCGCCGCGCTCCTCGCGGGCCTGCGCTCCGTCACGCCCGCGATCTCGATCATCGAGCTCGACCTGCACATCAACGACGCGACCTTCGCCGAGCGCTGCGCGCGCGAGCTGCTCGCGTTGATGGGCCTTGGCTCCTTCACGCCCTGAGAGACTCCCGATGACCTGCGAGCACTGCCTGCGTTTCGTGACGTCCGCCGACGCGCAGGTCGAAGTGCTGCCTTGGGGTCCCCACGAATGGCTCGCGCGACCGGGCCTCGTCGACGCCGAGCGCCTGCAGCTCGTGCGCGTGACCATGCCGCCGGGTTGCGCCCACCGCTTTCACCGCCATCCGTGCTTCGAGGAGCTGCTCTACGTGCTCTCCGGTCGCATCGAACAGTGGGTCGGCCGCGAGCGGCGCGTTCTCGGTCCGGGCGAAGTCGCGCATGTCCCCAAGGACGAAGTCCACGGCTCGTACAACATCTTCGACGAACCCGCGGTGTTCCTCGCAGTACTCTCCGAGAACCGCTTCGACGGTCCGGCCGTGATCGACGTCTCCGAGGACGAGCCCTGGAAGTCCCTGCGCGAGCGCGCCTGAGTCTAGCGTCGACGCAGATACGCGAAGTCTTGCCAGCCGTCGGGGGCCTCGAGCAGCTCGACGAGCTCGAACGAGCTAGTCCATTCGCGCTCGACGTACTCTCGGGTCAAGAACGTCGTGCCGATCGCGCTCGCGTCCTCGTGGCGAGCCCACTGCGCATTCTCGGGGTGGGCGGACTCGAAGGGCTCGACGATGAAGTACGCCGAGCCCTCTTCGCGCAGGCGCGGCAGCTCCTCCGCCAAGTCCGTTGGCCGCGGCGAGCCGCGCGGCGCTTCGCCCGCGATCCAGCGCTCGACGACGCGCGCTCCGAGGTACGTGGCAACCAGCGCGCCGCCGGGGCGCAGCAGGCGCGCCGCCTCGTCGATCCACGCACGCTGCGCCGCGGGCACGAGCGAGTGGAAAAGCTCCGGCACGATCACGGCATCGAACGCGCCCGCGCGCAGGCCGCAGGGAAGGAAGGGCGCGACGTTGAGGAAGTGCGCGAACGTCAAGTGCTCGCGGCACCACGCCGCCCCGTCGGGATCGAGCGCGAGCCCCGTGAACGTGCCCGTCGCGGCGTAGCGCCCGAAGTAGCGCAGCACGCGCCCGCAGGAGGTCCCGAGCTCGATCAGCTTGGCGGACTCGGCGGCCACGCCGCAGCGTTGGAGGCCCTCGATGCAACGGCGCCAGTCGACGGCACCGCTGCGCAGGAACGCGCGCGGCGAGGGATCGGAGAACGAACAGCGCTCGAGCAAATGCGGCGGCGGTACCTCGAACCAGGACGCGCGCAGGCTCTCGTACTCGTCGAGGCCATGCCACGCGAGCCAGATCCAATACTCCGGATTCGTGATCGATCCATAGCCGGAACGCAAGTCGTCGCGAGTCTCCCAAATGCGCGTAGCGGCGGAAAAGATCTCGCTGACCCGAACGTCCGGACAGGCCGGGAGCCGGTCGCTCGAGCCGGAAGCGGTGCTGCCCATGTCGGAGAACCTAGCGACCGCGACCATCGATGCAAGCGTCTCGATCGTGGCGAAGGCGGGTAGGTGACAGAACTGTGAGGTCGCACAGTCCTCGCTCGAGACGCACGTTGTGCGAGACGAACGGCGTCCGAGTCCCGCCGGCCAACTCACGACCCGAGGCGGCCTCGTGCTATCCTCCCCCCGACCACGAGGGAAAGACCACCACGCGTGAACACCCCGCTTCCCCAGCGTTCCGGGATCCAGTTGGATCCCGACATGAACATCTGCCAGACCGACCTCCCGCTCGATTGGTATCAGCAGGAGTTCAAGCCCTACGCCGAGGAGTATCAGGCGCTCCCCGACCGCCGCCCCGGCACGGTGTTGCCATGGCTCGATCGCTATGCGCAGCCGGCGCTCGACCACTTCGGCGACGCGCTCTTGCTCGTGGCCCACTTCTACATGGGCGGCGAGATCGTCAAGCTCGTCGAACGCTACGGCGGCGCCGTCTCCGACAGCTACCAACTCGCGCTGCAGGCCGCGCGCAACCCGCACAAGAAGGTGATCGTCGAGTCGGCCGTGCACTTCATGGCCGAGTCGATCGCGATCCTCGCGCACGAGGACCAGTCCGTCTGGATCACCAATCCCAAGGCGGGCTGCACGATGGAGATGCTCGCCAAGGACTACATGGTCGAGCCCGTCGCGGAGCAACTCGTCGAGCGCTACGGGGACGACCTGCTCGTCGTCGCGTACATGAACACGGGCGGACGCATCAAGGCGCTCGCCGGTCGCACGGGCGGTGCAGTGTGCACGAGTTCGAATGCCCCGAGGATCGTCGAGTGGGCGCGAGGCAAGGGGAAGAAGATCCTGTTCGTCCCCGACCAACACCTCGGCCGCAACACGGCCGCCAAGCTCGGCATGGACCTCTCGAAGGTCGTGGCGCTCCCTGATCCGCAGCTCGGCCGCGGCGGCTTCAAGGTCGACGAGCGCACGGTCGCAGGCGGGCTCGCGGCGCTCGACCGCGCCGAGATGATCCTGTGGGGCAGCTTCTGCGGCGTGCACACGGTGTTCACTCCCGCTCAGGTCGAGTACTGGAGGCAGCGCGGCTACACGGTGCTCGTGCACCCCGAGTCGAAGCTCGAAGTCGTGCAGGCCTCCGACGGCAGCGGCTCGACCAACTTCCTCTGGGAGGCGCTGATGAAGGCGCCCTCGGGCTCCAAGCTCGCCATCGGCACCGAAGGCCACTTCGTGCGCAACGCGCGCGAGCAAGGCCGTCTGCGCGGTGTGGAGGTCGTGCACCTCGCCGACATCCCCGATCCCGCCTACGGCTCGATGGGTTGCGGCTGCGCGACCATGAGTCGCAACGACCCGCCGCACTTGGCCGGCATGCTCGATCTGTTGCGCAAGGGCACGCCGCCCGCGATCAACCGGGTCTACGCGGGCGACGTGGTCGACGAGGAGAGCGGCGCGCTCGACCGACTCAAGGCCGAGGAACGCCGCGAGCTCGTGCACAACGCGCGCCTCTCGCTGCAGCGCATGATCGACGTCACCGAGACGGGCACGACGAGCGTCTAGAGGCCCAGGCGCGCGCGCACCTCGGCGAGCAGCGCGGCCGCGACGTCGGGGTGCGCGGCGAGCACGTTGTTCGTTTCCGCCGGATCCGCCGCGAGGTCGAACAGCAGGTCCGTGCGCGTCGGCCGGTGCACGTAGCGCCACCGCGACGTGTAGAGCACGTGCACCGGGCCGGGCGGGTTCTTTTCGTGCTCGCGCTCGGGGCGCGACGCGAGGGCGCCGTCGATCGGATCGGCGAGCAGGTCCTGCGCGCCCTGCGCCGCGAGCCCCGACCACGCCTTCGCGCCGGCGAGCTTGACCGCACTCGCGAGTACGTCGCGCAGCGACACTGTGGCGGGCACCGTGCGCGCTTCGAGCCCGCGCGCGTGGATGAGCGCGTTCACGAGCAGATTCTCGCGCGTCATCTCGCCGTGTCCGAGTTCCGCCTTCTCGCCCAGCGCCTGCCCGTACGCGCCGACGACGACGAGCACCGCGCGCTCACACCCCTGCTTGGCCGCGAGTGCATCGACGATGCGTCCGAGCGCCTCGTCCGCGGCGGCGAGGTCCGCTTCGTAGCGCCGGAACAACTCGAGGAAGCGCCCGCCATCGATGTGCGGCACTTGGAATTGCTTGTGAATCTGCGGCGCGTCGAGCTCGGGGAACAGCATGCGCACCAGCGTCGTCTTCTGAAAACCGCCGTCGTTGAAGCGCTCCGGCGGCACGCCGAGCCCCTCGAGCCGCGCCTCGAGCTCGCTCCCGCGCGGAAAGCGCTCGAGCTGCTCGGGGGTCGGCACGTTCGGCTCGAGGCCGCCCTTCAAGTGCACCCACAGGAACGCGCGCTCCCCGGCGTTGACTTCGATCCACTTCAGCGCGCGCGCGCCGACCGTCGCCGCGTCGCGTGTTCCGCTCTCCGGCTCATCGACGTAGGCGAAGCCGCTCGAGATCCCGCTCGCCTTGCCGAGCCCGCGGTGCGACAGGATCGCGCCCGTGCGGTACAGCTCGGCACCGAGCAACTCCGCGGCCGTGCGCGCTCCGTCGCGCGAGGTCCACGCCTTGGGCGAGCCGAGCTCGTTCGCTCCATGCGCGCGCGGATCGAGCGCCGTGAACAGCGACAGGTGCGCGGCCGCTGGCGCGGGCATGGGCGTAACGGTCCGCGCGAAGGTCACTCCCGCGCGCGCGAGCGCGTCGAGCCGCGGGGTGGTCGGCCGCGTCCAGCCGCCCAACCCAGTCCAGTCCGGCCGCAGGGCCTCGATCGTGACGAGCACGATCGAGCGGCGCTCTGGCGTCGCGGTCGCCGCTGGCGCGGTCTGGGCCAGCGCGGAGGCCGGAAGGAGCAGGCAGGCGAACAGACGCAGCAGCATGGGGTCGCGCTCGAGAACGGAAGTCTAGGCCCAGTCCCCCATCGGTCGAGGCGCCGTCTGGACGGTTGAAGGAAATTTGTTTTTTTCCAGCCCCGCATCGACGAGCCGCTGCGGAGTCGTCGGGAGCCGCGTCGAACCGGCCGCGTCGAACCGGCCGCGAAGGCGGACGTGCCGCTCCGCTGCATTCCAGAGGTGCGGCGGACGGATCGCGCAGGCGCCTCGATGCGCGCGGCCGACGTGGATCCGCAGCCACGTCGGCCGCCTTTCTTTTCCGCGCCGTGGAGCACGGCAGCGATGCGCACGGGCTGCGATGCTCCCCTCGCGCGGTTACCCTCTGCGCGCCCATGCGCGCGCTCCTCGCCCTCGCCCACACCGCCACGGCCTCGCAGGTGCACCTGCGGCCCCTGTGGACGCAGTGGCTCGCGGGAGAGCCGCTCGAGCTCAACTCCCGGCGCGTGACTCCGCCGCGCGCGCTCGCCGAACTGCTCCCCGAGCTCGCCGCGCGCCTGCGCGCCATCGCGCGCGTGCGGTCCGAGCACCCCTCCGCCGACGGCTCGACGCGCATGCTGGTCGAGCTCGCCGACGGGGCCACGGTCGAGAGCGTGCGCCTCGCGCGCGCGGCCCTGTGCATCTCGACGCAGGTCGGCTGCGCCGTGGGCTGTCGCTTTTGCAAGACCGGCGAAGGCGGACTGCTGCGCCAACTCGCGCCCGAGGAATTGCTCGCGCAAGTCGCACTCGCGCGCGAACGCGGGAGTGTGAAGCGCGTCGTGCTGATGGGCATGGGCGAGCCGATGCACAATCTCGACCACGTGCTCGAGGCGCTGGTGTGGCTCGGCGGCCCCGGACGCCTCGCGCACAAGAGCATCGTGTTTTCCACCGTCGGCGAACCCGCGCTGTTCGAGCGCCTGCGCGCGCACTCCGTGCGGCCTGCGCTCGCGCTCTCGCTGCATACGACCGACGCGGGCTTGCGCGCCGAACTCCTGCCGCGCGCGCCGCGCATCGACCCCGCCGAGTTGCTCGCGGCCGCCTGCGACTACGCCGATGCGGTCACGTGGCCGTTGCAGGTGCAGTGGACCCTGCTCGAGGGGATCAACGACTCCGAGCGCGAGGTCGAGCGCCTCGTCGCGCTCCTGCGCGGTCGGCGCGCGATGCTGAACCTGATCCCGTGGAACGCGGTCGAAGGCTTCGACTTCCGCCGACCCGATCCGCTGCGCGCGCGCGACATGGTGCGCGCCCTCAAGGCCGGCGGCGTGTTCGCCACGATCCGACGCAGCGGCGGTCAGGACGTCGAAGGCGCCTGCGGCCAGTTGCGGGCGCGCTCGCTCCCCGCGCGACGGCGCGAAAAGTCCCCCTGAATGCGGCGCGGGCCGCGCGAGATCGCTCGCACGGCCCACGGCACGGCATGCGACGAGCCCTAGCGCTTGGCGCGCGCGCCTTCGAGTTCCTTCACGAGCCGCTCGGCGCCGTACACGCTGCGCAGCGACTCGAGGATGCCGCGGCTGTCGACGGACACCGAGCGCGACTGCACGTCGGAGTAACCGTAGTTGCCGACCAAGCTCTGGATGTTGCCGTCGAAGATCAGCCCGACGACCTCGCCCGCGCGGTTGAAGACCGGCGAGCCGGAGTTGCCGCCGATGATGTCGTGCGTGGAGACGAAGTTGAACGGCGTGTCGAGCGAGAGCGCGCCCTTGGCGTCGAGCCACGACTTGGGCAGCGCGTAGGCGGCCTCGCTCGCGCGCTCCTCGGCCTTGGCGTAGGCGCCGCCCAAGGTCGTGAAGGGTTGGATCGCCGCGCCATTTTGCTCGTAGCCCTTCACGGTGCCGTAGGACAGCCGCAGCGTGAAGGTCGCGTCGGGATAGACGTTCTCGCCGTCGACGGCGAAGCGCGCCGCCGCGACCTTGGCGTAGTTCTCGCGCTCGACGGAGGTGACTTCGTCCTCCCACTGCTTGCGCATCTGGCGCGAAAAGGGGTCGAGCGCGCGCGCGAGCTCGATCATCGGATCCTTGCTCGCGTCGACCGCCGCCTTGCCACCTTCGACGAGGCGCACGCGCTCGGCGAGATCGAACAGCGTGGTGCCCTTGACGCACTCCTCGGCGCGCGCGCGCGGCGAGCGACCGGCCAGCGCCGCGAGCACGATCGGGTCGTTGCCGCCGAGCGTCTCGGCCATGTTCGAGAGCGCCATCTCGAGCCGCATCATCTCGAACTCGGGATACAGCGGCGCGGGCGAGAAGATCGCGTGCTTGAGCGCGTCGAGACCGGCGTCGGCGTACTCGCGCAGGCGCTCGCCGCTCGGCTTCCCGAGCTCGTCGGCGAGGCGCAGGATGTCCTTGGCGAAGGCAAACGTCTCGGTGCCCAGCGACAGCCCGCCCTGCCCCACCGCCCCGTAGCGCGGCGCGAGGATCGCGGCCGTGGCTTGCGCCTGCGCGATCTTCTCCCACGCGTCGCTCCACGCGGCCTTCCACTCGGAGTTGGCGTCCACCGCTTCGCGCAGCGCTTCCTCGGCCGCGCGCTTGTGCGCGAGCACCTGCGGATCGAACAGGCCGGCGAGGCGTCCGACGTAGACCTTGCGGCTGTTCTGCACGCTGAAGAGATCGCCGCGGGCGATGCGAGCGTTCTCCGCGCTGCGGCCGGAGAAGGTCTGCAGCCACACTTCCGCGCGCATCAGGCGCGTCGTCGCACGCGGGACCGAGACGTCGCGCAGGTACTCGAGGTGCGCCACGGTGTTCAGTCGCTGCGTGCTGCCGGGATGGCCCGCGACGAAGCACAGCTCGCCATCGGCCGCGCCGTTGGCGCTCCAACGCAGGAAGTTTTGGGCCTTGAGCGGTGAGCCATTCTCGTAGATGCGGAAGAAGGTCGCGTCGAGGCAGTAGCGCGGGTACTCGAAGTTGTCGTTGTCGCCGCCGTAGAACGCCGACTGCGTCTCGGGTGCGAACACCAGCCGGACGTCTTCGAAGCGCTTGTACTCGTAGAGGTGGTAGCGGCCGCCTTGATAGAGCGTCACGACCTCACAGTGCAGGCCGCGCGCTCGCTTGGCCTCGTCCTCGATCCGCGTCTGCTCCTTGCGTTTGGCGGCCCCGGCCTCGGCCGTGCCCAGACCCTTGGCGGCGGCGTCGATGCGCTCGGTGACGTCCGTGATGGTCCACAGCACGTCGAGGTGCAAGTCGGGGCAGGTGAGCTCGTCGGCGAGGTTCGGCGCCCAGAACCCCTTCTCGATCAGGTTGCGCTCCTTCGACGAGAGCTTCTCGAGGATGTCCGAGGCCACGTGGTGGTTGGTCATCACGAGTCCGTCCGCGGAGATGATCGAGCCCGATCCACCCGTCGAGACGCGCACGCAGGAACGCTGCACGTGCTCCATCCACTCAGGGCTGGCCTCGAAGCCATAGCGCGCCTTCATGGCGGCGGCCGGCGGACGGTTGAACAGCCACATGCCTTCGTCGGCGCGCGAGGCGTGCGCGAGCGGCGCGAGGGTGAGCGAGGCGAGGAGCAGGCGAAGGAGCGGAGTGTGGAACATGGCGTTGGCTGGGTTGCTGGGGACTGGGGCGCGCGGCCCCCTAGGGAACGATGGCGACCACGCGCGCGGGAGCCCCGCCGGCGCGGTCGAGCTTCAAAGGCAGCGCGATCAGCGTCGCGCCGAGGGCCGGCAGGACCTCGAGCCCCGTCAGATTCTCGAGCGCGGGTTGGTTGTGCTCGGCGAACAGGCGCTGGACGGGCGTGTCGCGTTCGAAGGCGGAATCGAGGCTGGGACCATCGATGCCGACCAGATCCACCTTGCGATCGACGAGCTCGCGCGCGAGCTCGAGCGACAAGCCCGGATGGCGCGCGGAGTCGCGCGTGCCGTAGTAGCGGTCCGTCGTGCCCCAGTGGCGATCCCAACCCGTGCGCACGAGCACGGCCGCGTGCTGCGGAATGCGTCCGTGGTCGCGCTCATGGCGCTGCAGGTCCGCAAGTTGCACGACATAGCGCGGATCGTCCTCGCACGCACTGGAGACATCGAGCACGCGGATCGGTCCGACGAGCTGCGACAGCGGCACTTCGCTCGCTCCGCGCCGACCCTCGGCGTAGTGCATCGGTGCTTCGAGGTGCGTGCCGGAGAGCTCCGAGCCCGCGATCGACCCGCTCGCGTTCCAGCGACCATCCGCGCCGATGCCGGCGCGGCGCTCGTAGCGGAAGGCGGGCTCCCCCGGCCACTCGGACGTGCCGTCGGCCACGGTGTGCGTCAGGTCGAACAGCCGACCCTCGTAGAGCGTGGGCGCGCTGGCGCAGGCGCCAAGGAGCAACGCGAGCAGCACAGAAAGGAGCGTCGGTCGGCGCATCGGGGTCACGGGCCGGTCCACCCTCGGACCGCGCCGCAGGGTAGGCTAGCGTTTCGAGGGTCATCCATGGACTCCCCGGGACGCAAGATTGTCGCGCTCGCGCCCCTCGAGGCGCACGAGGGAGCCGGCGCGCGGGCCGGCGCGCTCGGCGATCGACGCGCGCAGGCGTGCCCCACGGGCGCGGGATCGCTCGCGCACGATGAGCGCGGCCCGCGCCGCCGCGCTGGCCGCCTCGCAGTCGGGGCTCGCTGACGTGGCGCTGCTGCGCTGCACCGGCTGCGCCGCGGAAGCCCCCGCCTCCAGCCGCGATTTCGAGTGCGCCTGCGGAGCTCCCTACGACGTCGAGCACGCCTTCCGACTCGTCGGCCGCGAGACGTTCGACGCGCGCGACCTGCGCTCGCCCGCTCCGCACGACAGCGGCGTGTGGCGTTTTCTGGAGCTGGTCTACCCGCGCTTTCCATCCGAGGCCGTGATCTCGCTGCGCGAGGGCAACACGCCGCTGCTCGCGAGCCCAGTGCTGTGCGAATTCGTCGGGATCGAGCAGGTCAAGCTCAAGCACGAGGGGCTCAATCCGACGGGCTCGTTCGCGGACCGCGGCATGACGGTGGCGGTCAGCCGCGCGCGAGCCAACGGCGCACGTCACCTCGTGTGCGCATCCGACGGAGCCGCGGCGGCGAGCCTCGGCGCCTACGCCGCGCGCGCCGCGCTCCCTTGCACGGTGCTCGCGCCCGCCGCTGCGCACGCTCCCGCCAAGCTCGCCCAAGCGCGCGCGTTCGGCGCGCACGTCGTGCTCGTGCGAGCGGACTCCGAGCGCGTGCGCGCGCTCGCACGCGAGCTCGCGCAGACCGAGCAGCTCGACCTGCTCGACGCGTGCAACCCGTTCGGCATCGAGGGCCACAAGTCGACCCTGTTCGAGCTGCTCGTCCAGCTCGCTTGGCGCGCCCCGGACTGGATCGCACTCGCGCTCGAGAACTTCGCCCACTGCTGCGCCTTCGCCAAGGCCCTGCGCGAGGCGCGCTACCTCGGACTCATCGACCGTCTGCCGCGGCTGCTCGCCGCTGGCTCCCTGCGCGATCCACAGTCGCACGGCGCGCGGCGCGCCCTGTCCGCCATCGCGGAAACGCGCGGAGAAGTGCTCGCGATCACGCCCGAGCAAGCCGCGCTCGCGAAACTCGCCATCGACCGCGCGGGCCTCGGTTGCGACCTCGCGAGCGCCGCCCCGCTCGCCGGTGCGCGCGAGCTCGCGCGGCGCGGCGGAATCGGCCCGGAGGAGAGCGTCGTGGTGGTGCTCGACAGCCACTGGCTCGGCGCGCCCTCGACCTCCCTCGCGGCGCTTCCCACGGTCGCTGCGGAACTCGGCGCGCTGCGTTCGGCGCGCGCGGACTAGCTCACTCGCGCGAGACGTCCCACACGTCCGCGCCGAGGAAATCCCACGGCAGACGGCCCTCGTCGCATTGGGCATCGACCGAAAACTGCACGTCGACGAAGTACACGATCTGCGCGACGCTCGCCGGGCGCAGGTTGCGGCAGCCGTGCGCGACGCCCGGAGGAATGCGCACGAGGCGTGAGTTGCCGTCGCCGAGCACCAGACGCATGCGCACGCCCTCGGTCGGCGAGCCCTGACGCAGGTCCGCGAGCACGAGCAACAGCTTGTCCGACGGCGGGACGTACCACACGTCCGTCTGGCGCTGGTGCAGGTGGAAGGCCTTGATCGCGAGCGGATCGAGCGTGCTGAAGTTCACCTGCCGCACGACGAAGCCGGGCAAGTCGCGGTGCAGTCCACCCTCGAGTCGACCGAGCTCCGTCAACGCGCCGCCGTCGTCGTTGAAGCGCTTGAGCTCGACCTGCTGCACGCCTTCGATGCGCGGCTTGGCCGCGTAGTCCTGCACGGAGAAGCGTTGCTGCGCGCGCTCGTTGAACTGGGTCATGCCGTGGGTCCTCGTGCGAGCAGGATAGCGTCTAGGCGCTCCGCGCGAGTCGACCGCTCAGGGCGGCGGGGCCGTAGCCGTAGCGGGCGGCGAGCTCGTCGATCTCCCCGAGCAAGTCCGTGCCGCGCAGGTCGCTCCACTCCGCGAGCGAGTCGACCGCCTCGCATGCGGGCCGCGCGGTCGAGCGCGAGAGCTCCGCCACGACCGAACGCGCACGCTCCAAATCGAGCTCGCGCTCGGCGAGTGCGGCGATCCATCTCAGGCTGAATTCGTCGAGCACTTCGAGGCGCACGCGCAGGTAGCGCATGCCGGTCGTCTCGCGCGCGGTCTCCACGATCTGGTTCCACTGACTCCAGACGCGCGCCGTCTGCTGCAAGGGCGTGCCGCGCATCAGCACGGGCGCGTGGCGCTCGAGAAACGAGCGGTCGATGCTGCGCGTGCAGAACAAGCGCGAGCGCCACAGCGACGCGAGCGCTGCCGAGGGTGAGCGCACGACGTGCACGACCACCGTGCCCACCGGCAGGCACTCGCCATAGGGCGCTGCGTACCACGAGGCCTCGCCCGCGAGCTCCGGCGGCCAAGGCGGCACTCCGAGCTCGAGTCGCTGGGGATTGAAGTGCTCCGCGTGGCCACACGAAATCCCCAACCGACGCAGGAGCGCGGCGACGTGGCCGGTGCCCGAGCGTGGGCAGCCCGTGACGACGATGCGGCGAGACATGGGGAGGGCCAGAGCATCGTCCGGAACTCCCGCCCCACCTGAAGGCGACTCGCGTCTTCGCCGCGCTTTCCCCGCCCGCACGCCCCTGCGTACACTCCGCGCGCCCATGTCCCCCACCCGCCGCGACGAACGTTCTTCCTGCCCCGCCTCGCCGACCCAGCGCGAGCTGGTGACCAAGCCCGTCCATGAGACGGCGAACCTCGACGAGCTGTTCGAGTCGGCCCTGCCCGCCTTCGGCGCGGCCTACCTGCGCCGCGTGTGGACGCTGCTCGATGAGGCCATCGGCAAGGGCCTGCCGATGACGGTCGCGATCTCCGGCCCCGTCACCGTCTCGGGCCAGCACTACACGTGGCTCTCGCCGCTGCTCGAGACCGGCTGGTTCTGTCTGGTCTCGACCACCGATGCGGTCTGCTACCACGACGGACACCGCGCCCTCGACAGCGCGCGCGAGCACCCCTTCCACGAGGTGCCGATCTTCGGCGACGACGGCGCCCTGCGCGACGAAGCGATCATCCGCGTCACCGACGTCGGCTTCGACGAGGACGTGCTGCTCGATCAGGACCGCTTCCTGCGCGCGCTGCTCAAGCGCCCCGAGTTCCAGCGCAGGATGACGGGCACCGAGTTCCGCCACCTGCTCGGCCGGTTCTACGCGGCGCAGGAACGCAAGAACGGCGTGAGCGAGGGTCTGCTCGCGCAGTGCACGCGACTGGGCATTCCGATCTTCGTCGGCGCGCCCGGCGACGGCAGCGTGTTCCTGAACTCGATGGCGCTGTGGGCGATCGAGCAGGCCAGCGGCGCCAAGCGCGACGCGCATCGCTTCGATCTCGACCTGCACGCGGAAGTGTTCGAGAGCTGCGCCTACCACTACTGGGGCATCACCGAATCGCAGACGCGCCAGCTCGGCACGCTGATCCTCGGCGGCGGAGTGCCGAAGAACTTCAACTTGCAGCCCGAACCGGCGCTGAGCCAGGTGCTCGGCCTCGAGGAGGTCGAGGGCTACCAGTACGACATCCAGATCACCACCGCGCCGGTCACCGACGGCTCGCTCTCGTCCTGCCCGCCGGCCGAGGCCGTCACGTGGGGCAAGGTCGACAAGACGGTCTACAAGAAGACCACCGAGTCGATGCAATGCGACTACTCGATCGTGATGCCGTTCCTCACCAAGGCCCTGCTCGACAAGCGCGCGCGCTTCGAGCGCTGGGCCGAGCGCATGGGCCGCGAGGAGCTCTTCGCGAAGCATCCCGCCGCGCGCGGCTACCTGCGCGAGCGCGGGGGCTACCAGCTCTTCACTCGCCGCGACGAGCTCGTCGCCAAGCTGCTCAAGCGCGTCAAGAAGGAAGTCCCGCGTCTGCGCAACGAATCCAAGTATCCGCTCGCGTGAGCCACGCGCGGCGCGCGCTCACCACAGCGCCGTCGCGCCGCTCTTGACCGTCTCCGCGCTCACACGACGGCCGCGCAGCCCGTGCCACAGACCGAGCGCCTTGGCGAGCACCGCCTTGGCGCGACCGCGAAAAAAACCGTCGACGAGGGCGAGCGGCAACGTCGCGACGTCGAACGCGAGAAATCGCAGCCACTCGCGGCGACCGCCCCAGCGACGCAGGAAGTGCACCGAGTTGACGGCCATCATGTACTTGCGTCGCGGGTTGTAGCCGCCACCGGTCGAGCTCGACGGCGCGTGCCACGCGCGCACGGAGCCGATGCAGGCGCTCTTGAAGCCCGCGCGCGCCAGACGCTGTCCGAGGTCCACGTCCTCGGTGTACGCGAAGTAGAGATCGTCGAAGAGCTCTTCGCCGCCGAGCGCGCTCGCGCGCACGAGCAGCGCGCAGCCGGGCACGTAGTCGACCTCCAGCGTGCGGCGATACTCGTCCGTGTCGCGTTGAGCGAAGCCGCGCAGATCCGAGAGATTCTGGCGCCAGTTGAGCACGCCACCGGCCGCCCAGATGCGCGCGGGATCGTCGCGCCAGAGCACGCGCGGACCGACCGCCGCGAGCCGCTCGTCGGAGTCGAGCGCGCGCGCGAGTTCGCGCACGCAGTGCGCTTCGAGCAGCACGTCGTTGTTGACCACCAAGAGCGCCTCGGCGCCGAGCTCGCGCGAGCGCGCTGCACCGCGGTTGTTGCCGCCGCTGTAGCCCAAGTTGGCGCCGGTCTCGAGCACCTCGACGCTCGGGCATGCGCGCCGCACGAGCTCGCACGAGCCATCGGTCGAGGCGTGGTCGACCACGACCACGGCGTGCAGGGGCGGAACCTGAGCGAGCAACGACTCGACGCAGCGGAGCGTGTCGGGGCCCCCGTTCCAATTCACGACGATCGCGACGACGCGCATCGCGACCTCATCGGCTTTCGCGCGGCGCGATCTCGCTCACGTCGCTCGCGATCTCGCCGTCGACGACGCGCGTGCGCAGCTTGGCGCCCACGGAAATTCCTTCCACGCCCTTCACGGGCTCGCTGCGCCCCTCGACATAGGTGATCGAGTAGCCGCGCGCGAGCACGGCGAGCGGTGAGAGCGCCGAAAGTCGATCCGCGAGCGCCTCGATGTCGCGTCGCGCGCCCTCGAGCGCCTGAACGACTTCCGCGCGCAGTTGCGCTCGAGCGAGCTCGACGCGCGCGGAGCGCCGCTCCAGTTCCGCGGCCGGGCTGCGCCGCTCGAGTCGCCGCCGCAGATCCGCGAGCCTCGACGTCGTTCGCGCTCCCAGCCCGCGCACGGAGGCGCCGAGCTCGCGCTCGAGCCGACCGAGGCGCTCGCGACGGACGTCGAGCACTCCGCGCGCCGAGCGCAGCACGCTCGAATTCGCCGCGCGGTCGATGCGCTCTCGCCGCGCCTCGAGTTGCGCCGCCAGCGCCTCCTGCAGGTGCCCCTCGAGGCGTTCGAGCCCGTCCACGAGCGCTCTGCGGTCCGGGATCACCTGCGTGGCCGCGTCGGTGGGCGTGTGCGCGCGCAGGTCCGCGACCAAGTCACACAGCGTCGTGTCGGTCTCGTGCCCCACGCCGGACACGACCGGCACGGGACACTCCCAGATCGCCTCGGCGACCGCGAGCTCGTTGAACGCCCACAGGTCCTCCACCGAGCCGCCGCCGCGCGTCACGACCACGACGTCGACG
>VGZD01000063.1 GCA_016872715.1 Planctomycetota bacterium | reverse complement strand
CCCGCCGTCCTTGGCGCGCCACTTGCCGCCCAGCCGCCGTGCCGCTCGCCAGTCGGCCACCGCCGCCGCCATGAACAGCACCTCGGCGCCGCGGAACTCGCGCCGCAGGACGGCCAGCATCTCGCGCGCGCTCTCGACGTCGATCCGGCGCACCCCCGCGGGCGTCTCCAGGGCCACCGGACCGGCGACGAGGGTCACCGAGCAGCCCCGCCGCGCGGCCTCGGCGGCGATGGAAAAGCCCATCTTCCCGCTCGAGGCGTTCGACAGGTAGCGCACCGGGTCGAGCCACTCCCGGGTCGGACCGGCGCTGACGAGGATCCGCAGGGGGCGGCGCGGGCTCATCGGCGCGCGAGGGCCGCGGCGACGGCGGCGACGAGCTCCGCGGGCTCCCTCAGGCGTCCCTTGCCGTCGACGCCGCAGGCCATGTGGCCGCTGTCGGGCTCGAGCACCTGCCAGCCGTCGCCGCGCAGGGTGGCGAGGTTCCGCGCGATCGGCGGCGAGCAGAGCATGTGCGGGTTCATGGCCGGGGCCAAGAGGCGCGGCCGACCCGCGGGCAGCGCCAGCGCGACCGTGCTCGCGAGGTCGTCGGCGAGGCCGAGGGCGAGGCGCGAGAGCAGCCCGGCGCTCGCGGGGGCGACGAGCAGGAGCTCGGCCCATGTGGCGAGCTCGATGTGGTCCATGGCGCCGCGGCGCTCGGGCCCGAATTCGTCGACCGCCGCGCGCTCTCCGGTGACGGCCTCGAACAGCTGGGGATGGACGAGCGTCGCCGCGCGGGGCGTCAGGACGCAGCGCACCTCGTGACCGGCCTGCGCCAGCTTGCTGGCGAGGTCGCAGGCCTTGTAGACGGCCACCGAGGCGCCGGCGACGAGCAGGATGCGGGCCATGGTCGGGGTGCTCTCCTTGATGCGGCTGGGTCGGCGCTCACTCGAGCCCGATCAACGAGCGGATCTGGCGCAGGGCGCGCTCGAGGTCGTCGTTGATCACGACGTGATCGTACTTCACGCGCTCGCGGTACTCGTCCTCGGCCTTCTTGAGGCGGCGCTCGACGATTTCGGGCGCGTCGGTCCCGCGGCCGACGAGGCGCCGGCGCAGGGTCTCGAAGTCCGGCGGGGCCACGAACACGTACAGGCCCGGCTCGCCGAGGGCCTTGAGCTGGTTGGCGCCCTGCACGTCGATCTCGAGCAGGAACACCTCGCCGCGGGCGAGCGCCTCCTCCATCGGACGGCGCAGGGTGCCGTAGAGGTTGCCGTGCACCTCGGCGTGCTCGATGAAGGCGCCCTCGCGGATCAGTTGGCGGAACTGCTCGGGAAGGATGAAGTGGTAGTCGCGGCCGTCGACCTCGCCCTTGCGCATGGCGCGCGTCGTGGCGGAGATGGAGAAGTGCACGCGCGGGTCCTCGAGCAGGCGGCGGCAGAGCGTGCTCTTGCCGGCGCCCGACGGCCCGCTCATCACCACCATCTGGCCCTTGCGGGGCAGTGCATCGCCGCTCGGCACGGCCTACTCCACGTTCTGCACCTGCTCGCGCAAGCGCTCGATCTCGGTCTTGAGCTCCACCACCGCGTGCGCGACCTGTGCGTCGTTGCACTTGGAGCCGATCGTGTTGGCTTCGCGCAGGAATTCCTGCACGAGGAAGTCGAGCTGCCGACCGACGGGCGTGGGCTTGGCGCACAGCGCCTGCAACTGACCCAAGTGACTCTCGAGCCGCGTGAGTTCTTCGGTCACGTCGAGCCGATCGGCGATCAGCGCGATCTCCCGCGCGAGGTCGCCGGGCGCGAGCGAGGTGCCGGGGCCGAGCAGCTCGGCCACGCGCTTGTGCAGCTGTTCCTGATGCGCGCGCACCGCCTGCGGCATGCGCGCGCGGATGCGCTCGACGAGCGCGGCGATCGCAGCGCCGCGCAGCCCGAGGTCGCGCGCGAGAACCGCGCCCTCGCGCTCGCGCATCTCGCGCAGCGCGTCGAGCGCCGCGTCGACGACGGCGAACAGCACCGCGCGCGCCGCCGCGATGGCCGCGGAGTCGGGCGCGCTGCGAAACACGCCGGGCAGGCGCGCGATGTCGTCGAGGCCGAGCTTGGCGCCGAGGCCCAGCTCATGGTCGAGCTTCTCGAGCAGCTCGCGGTAGCGCTGCGCGAGCGCGAGGTCGAGCTCGATCGGCGCGAGCGCCACGCCGGAATCGAGCGCCACGTTCAGGTTGACCGCGCCGCGCTCGAGCCGCTCGCGCACGCGCGCCTCGAGCTCGGCCTCGAGCGCGCCGAGCTCGTCGGGCAAGCGCAGCTTGAGCTGCAGGAACTTGTGGTTCACCGCGCGCACTTCCGCGCGCAGCGCCAGCCCCCTCTCGCTCCGACTCGCGGAGCCGAAGCCGGTCATCGAGCGCATCGTCGCGCTAGCTCGACTTCACCGCGCCGGGGCGGCTGCCGGGCTTGATCGCCTGCCCGTGGGTTCGCTCCGCGCACAGCGGGCACTCCGAGGGCAGCCACGACTGCACTTCGACCTGTGCGAGGCTCGTGAACGGCAGACCGTCCTGCTCGAACGGCTGCGCGAGGCCGGAGCGATTGATGATCGACGCGACGCCGATCGGCAGCGCGCCGTAGCTGCGCACGACCTCGAACACCTCGCGGCAGCTGCCGCCGGTGGTGAGCACGTCCTCGACCACCAGCACGCGCTGGCCCGGCTCGAGATGGAAGCCGCGGCGCAGGGCGAACTTCTCGTTGACGCGCTCGGTGAAGTACGAGTTGAGGCCGAGCGCGCGCGCGACCTCGTGGGCCCACGTCACCGCGCCCATCGCCGGCCCGATCACGATGTCGGGCGCGACGTCGAGCTTGGCCGCGACGGCCTGCGCGAGCTGCTCGGCCTTGCGCGGATCCGCGAGCAAGAGCGCGCACTGGAAGTAACGGTTGGAGTGGCGGCCCGACGAGAGCAGGAAGTGACCTTCCAGCATCGCGTGGGTGCGCCGGAACAGGTCGAGGACTTGTTCCTGATTCATGGCGCTACTGGTTGGAGGGCGGAGTCGTGGACTCGGCGGGGCCGGGAGTGCTCGCGTCGGCGGGAGGCGCGCTGATCACCGGGCCGGGGATCGAGTCGATCGCCGACTGCGGCGTCTTGTTCATGAAGTGGATCACGAGCGCCGCGCCGAGGAACACCGCCGCCGTCCAAGCCGTGAAGGTGTTGATGCCCTTGGAGCCGGGGCCGAAGGTCTCGCGGCCGTGGACGCCGAGCGCCTCGCCGAAGCCGCCGCCGCGACCTTCCTGCAGGAGCACGACGACGATCAACACGATCGCCGCGAGGACGAAGAGGATGTAGCAGAGGACGGTGAGGATCGACATGGCTTGCGCCCGCGCGGGGGGGCGCTCGGAGGGACTCTAGTGGAAGCGGACGATTCCGAGGAAGGAATCGACCTTGAGGGAAGCGCCCCCGACGAGCGCGCCGTCGACGTCCGGCGCGGCCATCAGGGTCGAGATGTTGTCGGGCTTGACGCTGCCTCCGTACTGGATGCGCACGGTCTGGGCAAGTCGCGCATCGTACAGGCTGGCGAGCACGCCGCGTAGGTGGGTGTGGGCCGCGCCCGCCTGCTCCGGCGTGGCGTTGCGGCCGGTGCCGATGGCCCACACCGGCTCATAGGCGATCGTGACGCGGCCGAGCTGCTCGAGCGCGACGCCCGCGAGGCCCGCGCGGAGCTGGCGCGAGATGACCTCGTTGGTGCGGTTGGAGTCGCGCTCGTCGAGCTTCTCCCCCACGCACAGCACCGTCGCGAGCCCGGCCGCGAGGGCGCGCTGCACCTTGCGGTTGCACAGCTCGTCGCCCTCGCCGTAGAGGTGGCGGCGCTCGCTGTGGCCGACGAGCACGCAGGTGGCGCCGATGTCGACGAGCATCTCGGCCGAAACCTCGCCGGTGAAGGCGCCGTTTCGCTCGTCGCACAGGTTCTGCGCGCCGACCTTGATCCCGGAGCCGGCGAGCGCGCGCACGACCTCGTCCAAGTAGACGAAGGGCGGGAAGACCGCGACGTCGCGCTCGGCGAGCACGCTCGCGGAGAGCGCGTCGCGCAGGGAGCGCGCGAGCTCGAGCGCGCCCTTGCGGTCGAGGTTCATCTTCCAGTTGCCGGCGAGGAACGGTGTGCGCTTCAACGGGCGAGCTCCACGCAGGTCGATTCGATCCGGGCCGACTCCACCAGAGTCGAGAGGCGCTTGCCATCGAGGCTCGCGAGCGCGCGGGCGTCGGCGGTCACGTGCGCGAATTCCTCGAGGGAAATGGCCTGATGTCCGTCGCAGTGCGCCTCGCTCGGAGCGGTGTGCACGTCGACCATGATGCCGTCGGCGCCCGCGGCGAGTCCGGCGCGCGCGAGGGCGCGCACGAGGTCGGCGCGACCGGCCGCGTGGGAGGGATCGACGATCACCGGCAGGTGCGTCATGCGCTTGAGCGCGGCCACGGCGCCGACGTCGAGCACGTTGCGCGTCGAGGGGTCGAAGCCGCGGATGCCGCGCTCGCACAGGACCACGTGCGGGTTGCCGCCCGCGAGCACGTACTCGGCCGCGAGGCAGAACTCGCGCAGCGTGGCCGAGAAACCGCGCTTGAGGAGCACGGGCTTGCGCAGCCGACCGACCTCCGACAAGAGCGCGGAGTTGGCCATGTTGCGCGAGCCGATCTGGATCAGGTCGGCGACCTCGGCCACGGCTTCGACGTCGCGGGTGTCGAGCACCTCGGTGACGACCGCGAGGCCGGTCTCGAGCTTGACGCGGGCGAGCATCTCGAGCCCGCGCTCGCGCGAACCCTGAAATGAGTAGGGCGAGGTGCGCGGCTTGTAGGCGCCGCCGCGCAGCACCGTCGCGCCGTGGGCGCGCACGCCGCGCGCGATCTCGAGCAGGCGCGCTTCGTCCTCGACCGCGCAGGGTCCGGCGATCACGGTGACGTGACCGGCGCCGAAGCGGCCTGACCCGACCTGCACGAGGGTGTCGGGGGCGAGCGGGGCGCGCTGGAAGCGCTCGCGGGCCTCTCCGGCGTCGAGAATGGCCTCGATCCCGGCCAGATCCTCGAAACGGGACCGGTGGTCGGGGGCGCCGCGGCCGGAGAGCTCGAGCAGCTCGCGCCGAGGCTCGAGGGCGCGCACCGCGTAGCCGAGCTCCCCTGCCAGCGCCAACACGGCGGCCCGTTCAGGCTCGGGGACGTTCTTGCGGAGGCGGACGAGCATCGGCGGGGCTGAGCGGGCTGGAGCGATCGCCCAATCGGGCGAGCCAGTATAGATACGCCTTTTCTCGCTCACAATCCGCACCCCAACCGTCCCTGCGGCCAAAAAAGTCCCCGCGCACGCCCCCCCCCGCGCCTTCCGCGGGCCCCCCCCAAAAAAAATCCGCTGGCGCTGGAACCGAGGCCGCGACTGCGCACTAGGCTGGAGGGCACGCGCGCGGGCCCTGTCACCCGCCGCCTCCCATGGAGCACAGCATGGACTTCCAGCAAATGCGCCGTCTGGCCCTCGCCATGACGTTCGTGGCGTCGGTCGGGATCCCGGCCAGCGCCCTGCCGGGGTGATGAACGGGCCGCGGTGGGGCGAGTTCGCCCCCGTCCTTTCAACCTCCGGCGGGTCCCCCGCCTCCCAGCGGCGCCGGTCCCGTATCGGGCGGAGCCAACCTGCCTGAGATCCTGCGCGGTCCGACCGCCAAGAGCATCCTCAAGCTCGTTTGGGAGTATCCGACCTACAAGGCGCCGGACGTCCAAGACGACGGCCGCTCGAAGGCCGCCGCCGCCAAGCGCGCGCTCAGCCGCGATGAGGCGCTCGCCTACATCGTCGGCAAGGACCCGCGCCCGCTGCTGGTGCTGCGCGAGTGCAAGACGTGCAACGGCACGGACGATGCGCTGCTCAGCCGCGGCAAGGTCGACAACGAGCGCACCTTCCTGCTCTCGCGCTGGTTCCACTGCGTCAAGCTGCCCGTCGACGTGTTGGAGAAGGATCACCCCTTCCACAACCTGTTCGACGAGAAGGATCCCGAGCACATGTTCCTCGGCACCGCCGACGGCAGCGTGCGCAGGGCGCTCGAGAGCGAGCGTTCGCGGGTCGAGCTGTGGGACGCGATGACCGCGGTGCTGCGCGGCTCCTACCAGAAGGAGCCCGAGTCGACGGTCAAGAAGATGCAGAAGCTGATCGACGAGTTCGATCGCGCCGACGTGCAACTGCTCTCGCTCGAACAGCGCATCGACACCCTGCTCGAGAGCGAAGGCCCCGACTCGAAGAAGCTCAAGAAGGCCAAGGAAGAGCTCGAGAGCGCGCGCAAGCAGCGTGAAGAGGTCTTCCGTTCCCTCGATCAGGCGACCGCCGAGCTCAAGCTGCGCAAGCCGCAGCCCAAGTCCGAGGCGAACGCGAGCGAGGCGAGCGCGAGCGAGGCGAGCAAGTGACGCGCGCTCGCGCGGCGCGCTAGCCTCTCGAACCGATGGAGTTTCGCACGCAGGGCGGCCGACGCACGACGTGGGCCGCCCTGCTCGCATGTCTGACGTTGCTGCTCGCGTTCGCGCCGTCCGCACGCGCGCAGGACACGTCGCTCGAGGAATTCCCCGAGGTCGATCCGTACACCAAGGGTGATCCCGCGGCGCTCGAGCGCCTCGGCATCGTGCGCACGGGCTCGATGCCGTGGACCGCGTCGCACTCCAGCGACGGCGTGCGCGAGACGCTCGGGGGCGTGCCCGTGATCTTCCTCGAGACCGCGCACTTTCGCATCGCATCGACGCTCGAGACGTACAAGCCCAAGGGCGACCCGCAGGAGAAGTCGCTGCTCGAAGCGGAGTTCGCGGCCTTCAAGAAACGCTGTCGCAGCTTCAAGGCGCCCTCGAAGCTCGACCCGTGGCTGCGCGCGCATCTCTACGCCCAGCGTTGCGAGAAGCTCTACGCCGACTTCACGCGCGCGTTCGGCATCGTGGAAGAGGACTTCCTGAGCCTCGAGGCCAAGGCGCGGGAAGGTCGGCCGATGGGGCAGGGTCCCTATCTCGGGCAGAAGAACAAGTACACGGTGCTCATCACCGAGAGCACGAGCGCGATGGCGCGCTACATGAAGGCGCACTTCCAAGTCGATGTCGAGTACAGCTTCCGCGCGAAGCTGCCGGACGGCTACTTCCTGGGCATCAACTTCGAGAACTTCGAGCAGAACGGCCGCGATCTCGACGTCTGCCTGCACACGGCGCTCGTCGGCGCGCTCGCGCAGAACCTGCTCGACGGCTACCGCGACTCGAATCAGGCCCCGCCGCACTGGCTGCGCTACGGGCTCGCGCACTGGTTCGCGCGCAAGATCGACACGCGCTGGAACCAGTGGAACGGCGGCGGCACCGGCGACCTCGAGGCCGAGAAGCTGCACATCTGGGAGCCGCGCGTGTACGGACTCGTCAAGAACGAGGCCTGCACGAGCTGGACCGAGATGATGGGCTGGAAGGGCTACGAGGACATCCAGCCGCGCGAGCACATGGTGGCGTGGGCGGCCGTCGATTGGCTCCTCACGGCGCGGGCCGAAACCGCGCGCGCGCTGCTCTACGAGCTCGCCGAGCCCGTGAATGACTACGGACCGGAGCGGCCCGCGAAGCTGCTCGCGCAGCAGGAGCGCGCCTTCCAGAAGGTCTGGAACCAGTCTCCCGCCGAGCTCGACAAGGCCTTCGGCGCGTGGGTGCTGAAGTCCTACCGCAAGTGAGCGCGGAGCGCCTACCGCTAATGAGCGCGGAGCGCTGGCGCGCTCACGCGCAGGTGTTGCCCGAGCGCCGTCGAGGCTAGATTGCGCTGCGCGTGAAGCGCCTCACGATGCTCTTGCCGCTCGCGGTGTTCGCCGCGCTGGTGTGCGGCTTTCTCGCCGCACGCGTCGCGCGCGCGCGGCAGACGCTGCCGTCGTTCGCCCCCGCGCGACCGCCGCAGCTCGGCGAGCTCAGCGCCCCGTTCGGCGACGCGCGCCTCGCGGGGCGCGTGCTCGACCCCGATGGCACGGGCCTCGCCGATGTGTCGGTGTACCTGCGCTGCGCCTCGGTCCCCCACTGGACCGTGACCGATGGCGAGGGACGCTTCGCGCTCGAAGGGCTCGTCGAAGGCGAGCACGAAGTGATCCTGCTCGCGTGGGGGCGCGCTCCGACGCGCGTGACGACGCGCACCGGCGACGTCGAGTTCGTGCTGCCGCCGATCGCCCCGCCGCCCGAGCCACTGCCCGCGCTCGAGACGGCGCCGCTCGTCGGCCGCCTCGCGCACCCGCTGCGCGACCCGTGGCAGTCCGCCGATGGCTACGAGCTCGTGCTCGTCCCGCTCCAAGCTCCCATGCAAGTGGGCACGACGATCGAGCGCCGCCTGCACGTCGAGCCGCGCGGCCTGTTCGCGCTCGACGACCTCGCGCTCGGCTCGTATTCCGTCCAGCTCGTGCCGAGTTGGGCCGCTGGAAGTGATTGGCCCGATCTCGCGCATCCCTCCTACGCGCGCGTGCACCACGGCGTGGACTCCGGCGGACTCGTGGTCCCGCTCGCGGCGGGCGCACTCGATGTGCGCGTGAGCGATGGGAACGGACTCGCGCTCGAGGGCGCGCTCGCGTTGCTCTCCCCGACGGCGAACCCCGCGCGCGTGTGGCCGCCGCAGTCCAGTGACGCCGAGGGTCGACTGCGTTTCGTGGATCTGCCGCCGGGAGGCTACGAGCTCGTGGTCCGCGCGGGCGAGGCCGAGGCGCGCCTCGCGGTCGAGATCGAGTCGGGCCGCGTCAGCGCCGTCGAGACCTTGCCGCTCGCGATCCGCAAGCGCTGAGCCAGCGCCGCACGTGACCCGCGCGTGGGACTGCTAGGCTAGGTCGCGATGCAGCCGGTGTACCTCGACCACGCAGCCAGCTCGCCACTGCGCCCCCAAGCGCGCGCGGCCCTGCTGCCCTTCCTCGAGGGCGAGTACGGGAATCCGAGCTCGCGTCATCCGCTCGGGGCGCGCGCGGCGGAGGCGATCGAGCGCGCGCGCGAGTCGCTCGCGCAGACGCTCTTGGTCGAGCCGCGGCAGGTCACGTTCACCAGCGGCGGGACCGAAGCCGCCAACCTCGCCGTGCTCGGCCTCGCGCGAGCCGCGCGTGCGCGCGGCCGACACGTGCTCGTCGGCGCGACGGAGCACAGCTGCGTGCGCGAGTGCGGCGCACAGCTCGCGCGCGAGGGGTTCGAGGTCGAGCGCGTGCCGCTCGACGCACGCGGGGAAGTGGACCTCGCCGCGTTCGCGGCCCACGTGCGGCCAGACACCACGCTGGTGGCGCAGATGCTCGTGAACAACGAGACCGGCGTGATCGCGCCGCTCGCGCGCATGGCGAAGCTCGCGCGCGCTCGCGCGGCGTCCGTGCGCATCGCGGTCGATGCCGTGCAGGCCTTCGGCAAGCTCGACTGCGCGCTGTGCGAGCTGGGCGCCGACGCGCTGTTCCTGAGCGCCCACAAGCTCGGCGGCCCCAAGGGCGCGGGCGCGCTCGCGCTCGCTCCCGCAGTGAGCTGCACGCCCCTGCTCCATGGAGGCGGACAGGAGCGCGGACTGCGGCCGGGCACGGAGAACGTCGCCGCCATCGTCGGCTTCGGCGTCGCCGCGCGACTGGCCCACCAGCAGCGGCCGCAGTGGATGACGCACGCGCGGGAACTGCGCGCGCGGCTGCTCGATCGGCTCACGGGCCTGTGCGGCGCGCGGGTCGTCGAGAGCGCGAGCGCAGCGCAGGAACCCGGCATCCTCGCCGTCGTCCTCCCGGGTGCGCCCGCCGAAGTGCGCGTGCACCACCTCGCTCGGCGCGGCGTGTACGTCTCGGCTGGGGCCGCCTGCCAGTCCCACGCGCGCGAACTGAGCCCGGCCCTGCGCGCGATCGGCCTCGACGACGAGAGCATTCGCTGCCTGCTGCGGATCTCGGTCAACCTGTCGACGACCCACGAGGAGATCGAGCGCGCGGCGCACGCGCTGCTCGAGGTCTCCCGCGAGCTGGAGCGCGCGGCGTCGTGAGCTTCGAGGGCGTCTCGACGGGCCCCGAGGCCGTGCTCGTGCGCTACGGCGAGCTCATGCTCAAGGGCGCGAATCGACTCGACTTCGAGAACGCGCTCGCGCGCAACGTGCGCCTCGCGCTCGAGCCGATCGTGCCGGTGCGCCTGCAGCGCGAGCATGCGCGCCTGCTCGTGTTCCCACAGGGCCGCATGGAAGCCGTGCTGCAACGACTGCAGCAAGTGTTCGGCATCTCGTCGGTCTCGCCCGTGTGGGGCGCGCCGTGCGAGAGCGAGGCCATCGTCGAGTGCGCGCGGCGGGTGCTCGAAGACGCGCTGCTCGCGATTCCCGCGGGTCAAACACGCCGCTTCCGCGTGCTCTCACGCCGCGCCGACAAGCGCTTCCCGCTCGGCTCGATGGAACTCGACCGGCTCGTCGCCTCGCGCATCGTGCAGGCTGATCATCCGCTGCGCATCGACCTCGACCAACCCGAGCTCGTGCTCGGCATCGAAGTGCGCGAGAAGCGCGCTTGGCTGTACGCGCGGCGCGAGGCGGGCCCCGGCGGCTTGCCCGTCGGCACGCTCGGACGCGCGCTGTGCCTCGTGTCGGGCGGCATCGACTCACCCGTCGCGGCGTGGCTGGCGATGAAGCGCGGCTGCGAGGTCGTGTTCGTGACGTTCCACTCGCCGCCGTACATCGGCGAGAGCGCCGTCCACAAGGTGATGGACCTCGTGCGCGTGCTCGGGCGCTGGCAGCGCAGCGCGCGGCTGTACGTCGTGCCGTTCGCCCCGGTTCAAGAGGCGCTGCGCGATGCCCGCGCCGAGTCCTACCGCACGATTCTCTATCGCCGCATGATGCAGCGCATCGCGACGCACATCGCCGGCTTCGAGCGGGCGGGCGCGCTCGTCACGGGCGAGTCGCTCGGGCAAGTCGCGAGCCAGACCATGGAGAACCTCGCCTGCATCGAGCATGCCGCTGGCCTGCCGCTGCTGCGACCGCTGATCTGCTTCGACAAGCAAGAGACGATCGCGCTCGCGAGCCGCATCGGCACCTACGAGCTCTCGAGCGTGCAGACGCCCGACTGCTGCTCGCTGTTCCTGCCGCGCCATCCGGTGCTGCGCGGCAACATCGCGACCTGCGAAGAGATCGAAGCGCGCATCGATGTCGAAGCGCTGGTCCGCACGGCGCTCGCCGACGCTCAGCCGCACAACCTCGGCCGCACCGCGCGCTCGCGCCAGGTGAGCACGTGAACCGCACCACCGCGCTGTTCGTCGCGCTCGCGATCCTGCTCGGTCACGCGCTCGCGATCCACAAGAACGCGCTCAATGAGATCGCGCCGCCCTACGACATGGCCTACGTGGCCTTCCGCGTCGCGCGCAACTTCGTGCAGAGCGGCGAGTTCGCGTGGCAATCGGGCACGTTTGGCCTCGACAGCTATCCGTCGCTCTTGTGGGTGGGCGTCGCGGCCATCGGCGAGCGCCTCTACATGCCGGTGAACGAGCTGTGTCAAGCGGTGGGCTTCGCCGCCGCCCTCGCCTGCGTGCTGGTGCTCGCGCGCTTCAGCCCCGAGCGGCTCGCGGGCGTGATCGCGCCAGTGCTGTTCGTCGTCTCCGGTGGCGTCGCGTCGGCGGCGCTGAGCGGGCTGGAGACGTCGCTGCTCGCGCTGTGGATCCTCGTGGCGCTGCTCGCCTATGAGCGGCGCAGTCCGCGCACGATGGCGATCGCACTGATGCTCGCGGTGCTGACGCGGCCCCAGGGCTTCGTGTTCACGCTCTTGCTGCTCTCCGTCGAGCTCGGACGGCGCGCGCTCGCGCGCGGCAAGGACACGCGGCCGACGATGTGGCTCGCGCTCGCAGCACCGCTCGCGCTCGGACTGGGCATCGCGCTGCTGCGGTATTCCGCCACGGGCCGCTACCTGTCGGCCTGGGACGAGATGGTGCTCGCGCTGCGACCGCGCGCGTTGCGCGAGGGCCTCAACTACCTGCTCGACTTCACGCTCGCCTCGGGCAACGCGTTCTTGTTCGCGTTCCCGCTGTGGTACTTGCTGCGCGGCGCCTTGTCGGGGCTCGGCGTGCGCGCCTGCGTGCTCACGCTCGGCTGGGCCGCGATGGTCGCGCTCGGCGGCGGCGGCTCGCTGCCATTCTTCGAAGCCATGACTCCGATCCTCGCGGTGCTGCTCGTCGCCGTGCAGGAAGCGATGCAGACCGCGCTGGATTCGCGCCGCCGCGGCTGGCCGCGGGCAACGTGGGTGCTGTTCGTGCTCGGGCTCGGCGGCGCGGCGCTCGCGAGCAAGTTCCCTTCCGATGAGGATCACTTCGGAGTCGAGCGAGTGCACCGGCGCTGGATGGAGCCGCGCACGCAGGCGCGCTTTGGCTATCTCGAACTCAACGGTCGCATGGGGCTCGCGGAGGAGTTGCAGACCACCGAACGGTTGCGCGAGATCGGGGTCTTCCTGCGCGAGCACACCGCGCGCGACGCCACGGTGCTCTCACCGTGGCCGGGCGCCATCGGCTACCTCTCGCGCCGCGATGTGGTCGACCCGCTCGGACGCACGTCGCCGCCGCCGGGCGAGACGCTGACGCACGCATGGGAGGGTCGTCCGCGCGCCGATGTCGCGCTCGCGCTCGCGCAGCGGCCCGACTACATCGTGCCGACGATTCGTTTCGGCACGACGCCCCCGTCCGCACAGGAGATCGCGGCCGCATGGGTCACGTCGTTGGACGAGGCCGCGCACCGGCCCCAACGCGCGATCGGCCTGCGCACGCAGATGGCCGACTACGAGCTCGTCACGGTGCCCGTGCTCGACCGCCACGCGCGCGAGAGCGTGTTCCCCCGCGGGCGCTTTTACTTGATGCGACGCAGCGACCTCGGGCTCGCTCCGCGCCTCGAACTCGAGCTTGCGAACCACCGACTGCGCGTTCTCGCGCGCCACGGTCCCCAACCGCAGCTCGTCGATCTGCGCGTGCAGTTGCTCCGAGCCGATCGCAGCGCGCTGACCCTGCGTCCGGACGGCAGCGCCGATCCGCAGGGCGAGGCCGTCGCACGCGCGCAACTGCTGCTGTCGGGCGGTGGCGAGCGCCCCCTGACGCTGTTCGACGTCGAGCTCGATCCGCAGCTCGGCGCGACCGAAGTGCGCGCCGTGTTGCGCAACCCGGAGGCGAGCGGCGACTCGATCTTCGCGTTCGCGAGCGCGGAGGCCGTGCTCGCGCTCGACGGTCGCTGAGCGACCGCGCGCGCTCAGACGATCTCGTAGCGCTTGAGCTTGCGATACAGCGTGCTCTTGCCGACCTTGAGCAGCTTGGCGGCCTTGAGCTTGTCGTTGCCCGTCGCCGCGAGCGCGCGCTCGAGGCACTTGCGCTCGTAGTGATCGAGGCTGATCGGATCGTCGGCGCCGATCTCGCCCGGGCGCTGGCCGAAGGCGCCCGAGGGAGCGGCCGCGGGCACGAGCTGCATCGGCGTCGCGGACAGCAGCGGCGGCATGCCGACCGGATCTCTGGCGGGACGCGCGGGGCGCATCGGCGCGATCTCGACGTCCTCGGCGGCGCAACTTCCGTCGCGCAGCACGGCCGAGAGGTGCTCGAGCTCGATCGTGAAGCCGTTCGTGCGGCGCGCCGCGCGCTCGAGCGCGGCCTTGAGCTCGGCGACGTTGCCGGGCCAGCCGTGCGCGCGCAGACACTCGAGCGCCGCGGGCGCGAGCTCGAGGCGCGCGCGACCTGCCGTCGCGAGTCGCAGCAGGTGTGCGACGAGAGGCTCGAAGTCCTCGGAGCGCTCGCGCAGCGGCGGGACGACGATCACGCTCGCGGCGAGCGCGCGCAGCAACTCGACATCGAAGTTGCCGGCGGCGACCGCCTGATTGAGGTCGACGCGCGTCGAAGCGACGATGCGCATCTCGGTCGTCTCCGCGCGCTCGCTGCCGGCGCGCGTGACGACGCCTTCGCGCAGCGCGCGCAGGAGCTTGCGCTGCGGTCCGAGCGGCAGTTGTTCGATGTCCTCGACGAACACCGTGCCCTTGCCGAGCTGCAGCGCGCCGGGGCGATCGACCGCGCCGTCGAAGGCGCCGCGCACGGACCCGAACAGCTCGCACTCGACGTTCTCGGCCGAGAGGCCGCCGCAGGCGACGGCGAGGAACGGATGACCGGAGTTCACGCCGCAAAAGTGCAGCGCGCGCGCGATGTGCTCGCGCCCCGAACCGGCTTCTCCCACCAGCAACACGGGCTCGGCGCTGTCGCACAGCTCGCGCACTTCGTTGCGGATGCGGCCCATCGCGGGGCTCGAGCCGACGAGGCTCGAGAGACCGTAGGCGATGCGCGCGACTTCGAGCAGCGCGGGAAGTTGCTGGCGCGGCAGCGTGTACTCGGCGAGGCGCGCGGTCTCGTTCGCGACCTTGCGCTGGGCGAGGTCGACGAGCAACACGACACGCTCGCCCACCTGCTCGCCGGGACGGTTCGCGAGCGGCACGACCGAGGCGAGGATCGAGCGCGCGGCACGACCGTTGCGGGAGGGAAGATCGAAGCGCAGTCCGTCGCGAGGGTCGACGCTGGCGTCGCGCGCGAAGGCCTCGAGCCCGCTCGACGGCGCGAGCTTGCCCAAGCCCCGGCCCTCGACTTCGAGCCCGAACAGGTCGGCGGCGCCGCGGTCGGCGGTGCGCACGAGCCCTTCGTCATCGACCACGAGCACGCCGTCGGGGCGAGCCACGATCGGCGCCGGCGGGGCCTCGCCATGGGACTTGCGCGTGGACTTCGCGGGCGCGACGGCGGCGGTGCTGCGCTCGGCCTGCATGCGGCGGTTCTGCTCGGCAAGCGTGCGCTGGATGCCGAGCACTTCGTCGAGCTCGGCCTTCTTGCGCAGGAACACCTTGAGCACGTGCTCGAGCACGGACATGTCGGACTTGAGCAGGCAGGTGTCCGCACCGGCCTCGTAGCCCGCGGCGAGTTCCTCGCGGTTCGAGCCCTTGCCCGTGAGCACGACCGGCACGCCGAAGTTCCTCGGGTTCTGCCGCAGACGCCGCACGACCTCGATGCCGCCGATGCCGCTCTTGAGCGTCGCATCGACCACGATCAGGTCAAATCGCGTGTCGCGAGCGAGCGCGATGCCTTGCGCCCCGCTGTCCGCGCTCGTGACCTCGAAGCCGGCCTTCTTGAGGCGGCCCGCCATCACCAGTCGGGTCGTGGTCTCGTCGTCGATGAGGAGCAGGTGCGTCACGGGAGTCCTCGGGCGGTGCGGGGGTCTTGCGCTACGCTCTCGTTGCGAGAGCGAGCGTCGGGATAGTGGCAAACGGAACGGAACACCTCCATGCAGAGCTTCCCGAGGATCGGGAGTTCCCTGCCGTCGAGGAGGCGCTGGCGAGCGAAAGCGAGCACGCGGATCCGCTGCGGCGCCTCGAGGCGCTGCGTCGGCGGCTCGGTCCTCGGCTGGGGCGACAGGCGGCGGAGCAGGCGGCGCTGCGCGAACGTGCGCACGAGCGCTTTCCGTCGGGCTGGCTGCGCTGGTTGACGCGGCGCGGGCTCGAGCAGTCCACGCGCGAGGCGGTGGCGTGCGAGCGGGCCCGGCGCATCGCGCGCGTGGCGGCGGGCTGCACGGTGTTCGACGGGACGAGCGGCCTGGGAGCCGATGCCCGTGCTGTCTCGGAAATGGGAATATTCGTCGTGGCCGCGGATCGCGACGCGCTCGTCGCCCGCTGTGCTCGGGCCAACCTCTCCGCCCGCGGGCGCTCGGCGCTGGCCGTGATCGCCGACGCGCAGCGCCCGCCCCTGCGGCTCGACGCTCCGCTGTTCCTCGTGATCGACCCCGACCGCAGAGCACGGGGCGCGCGCGAGCTCGACCCCGAGCGCTGGTCGCCGCCGTTGGGGGCCGTGCTGGCGCTCGCGGAACGCTTCCGCGGCGCGTGCATCAAGCTGTCTCCGGCGTTCGACATGGGCTGGCTGGGACTCGAAAGCGCCTCGCGCGGGCTCGCCCAGTGGGTCAGCGACCGCGGCGAGCTGTGCGAGATGAACCTGTGGACGGGCGTCGGTGCGGGCGCGGAGGCGGGGCTGCGGGAGGCGGTCGCGCTCGGCTCGGGGGGCCGCGCCGCGCGCCTCGTCGGGGTCCCCATCCCCGCGGCAGCTCCCCTATCGGAAATTTCTTCCGCCGACTTTTGGCTGTTCGACCCGGATGCGGCGGTCGTGCGCTCGGGGCTGCTCGGGAACTTGGCCCGGGAGCACGGCCTCGCGGGCCTCGATCCCCACCTCGCCTACCTCACGGGGTCGGGTCCGGTCAGCACGCCGTTCGCGCGGGGCTGGCGCGTGCTCGACACCGTGCCCGCCGACGCCCGCAGGGTGCGCGAGAGCCTGACGCGGCTGGGTTTCGGATCGGTCGAAGTGCGCAAGCGCGGCCATAGCGAGCCCGCGGAGGCGCTGGCCGCGAGCTTTCGCGGCAAGGGAGCGCGACGCGGGCTGGTGGCGGTGGCTCGCACCGAGCGCGGCCATCTGGCCTTCGTGCTCGAGCCCGGCACAACGCCCGCGGACGGTCGCGACCACCAAAATCGGCCTTCTTGACCTCGCCAAGGCCGTTGTTCGTCCCGCGCCGGTGGGCCTGCGGGTGGGCCTGAGGGTAAGCCTGAGGGTGGGTGGGCGATGAGGGGATCGAACCCCCGACATCCTCCTTGTAAGGGAGGCGCTCTGACCGCTGAGCTAATCGCCCCTTGACGCCTGTAGTAGTGTATGGCGTTTCCCCATGCATAGGAACGGGCGCGGGAACGCGCGGTCCACGCTCCACCCACGCCAAGCAGACCTCCGACAAGGCCCCCACCCGGGGCCGCCCAGCCCGGTCCCACGCCCTGGGCTCTCCAAGCCGCTCGCCTAGCCCCCAACGATTCGTCCGTCATGCGCATCGCAGTCATCGGTACCGGTTACGTCGGCCTCGTCGCAGGCACCTGCTTCGCCGAGAGCGGCAACCACGTCGTGTGCGTCGACGTCGACGAACGCAAGATCGCGCGCCTCAAGAATGGCGAGGTCCCGATCTACGAGCCGGGGCTCGAGGAGTTGCTCAAGCGCAACGTCCACGACGGCCGCCTGCACTTCACCACCAACTACGCCGACGCGATCCCCAACGCGCAGGTGGTGTTCATCGCCGTCGGCACGCCTCCGGGCGAGGACGGCAGCGCGGACCTGAAGTACGTGCTCTCGGCCGCCAAGTCGATCGCCGTGCACATGACGGGCTACACGGTCATCGTCGACAAGTCGACCGTCCCGGTCGGCACGTCGAAGAAAGTCTCCGCGGCGGTCGCCGCCAACACGCGCCACGAGTTCGATGTCGTGTCGAACCCCGAGTTCCTCAAGGAAGGCGCGGCCATCGACGACTTCATGAAGCCTGATCGCGTCGTGGTCGGCGCCCGCTCGCAGCGCGCGCGCGACGTGATGGACGAGCTCTATGCGCCGTTCGTGCGCACGGGCAATCCGGTGATCTTCATGGACCCGGAGTCGGCCGAGCTCACCAAGTACGCCGCCAACGCCATGCTCGCCACGCGCATCTCGTTCATGAACGAGATCGCCAACATCTGCTCGCTCGTCGGCGCCGACGTCGACAAGATCCGCAAGGGCATCGGCACCGACGACCGCATCGGCTCGCGTTTCTTGTTCGCGGGTTGCGGCTACGGCGGCTCGTGCTTCCCCAAGGACGTCAAGGCGATCGTCAGGACGGCGGAGGACAACGGCTACGACTTCAAGATCCTCCACGCCGTCGAGGCGGTGAACGAGAGGCAAAAGTACGTCGTCGCCGAGCAGGTCAAGAAGCACTTCGGCGCGGACCTCAAGGGCCGCCACTTCGCGGTCTGGGGGCTGGCCTTCAAGCCGCAGACCGACGACATGCGCGAGGCTCCGGCGGTGGTCGTGATCAACGAGCTGCTCGCCGCGGGCGCGACCGTGACCGCCTGCGATCCCGAGGCCATCGGCGAGTGCAAGCGCCACCACCTCGGCGAGCGCATCCGCTACTCGGAGAAGCCGATGGAGGCGCTCGACGGCGCCGACGCGTTGCTGCTCATCACCGAGTGGAACGAGTTCCGCCACCCCGACTTCGACGACATGAAGCGGCGTCTCAAGTCGGCGGTCGTGTTCGACGGCCGCAACATCTATCGCCGCAAGGCACTCGAGGGTCTGGGCTTCACCTACTACGGCATCGGCTGCTGACCCTCGCGCTTCACGCGCACACGCGGCCCGGCTCTCCCGCGCGGCGAGTCGGGCCGCGCTCTCTTGCCGCGGGGGCGCGCGAAAAGCGGCGGACTTTGCGCAGCGGGGCACTGCCCGCGCGCGCGCCGTCCCGTACATTCTGGACCCGCGTCGGCGCCGCCTCCCCGCGCCCGATCCATGGAGCTGCTCAGCGAATTCGAACGCCTCCTCGTCACGCGCGAGGAGCCCACCCGCACGTGCTTCGTGCTGGTGCTGTGCTGGCTGGCGCAGTGCGACGGACACCTCGACGACGACGAGCGCGAGTTGCTGCGCAACGTGACCGCGGGCAGCGGCGCGGAGATCCAGCTCGAGGAGCTGCTCGGCATCGCGCGCCGCGCCACGCTCGGCGACATCCAACTGGCACTGGAGATCCTGCGCGAGTCGAACCCCTCGTCGCGCAAGCCGATCCTGCAACTGGTGATCAGCCTCGCGCTGGTCGACGGACACTTGCTCACGGTCGAGAATCACATCGTGCGCCTGATGGCGGACGTGCTCGGGCTGGGGCTCGACGGCCTGAACGAGGCCTTCCGCGAGATGGTCGGGCACGACTTCCCCGAGCCCGACGATCCCAGCGATCCTGCGTTCTTCGAGCGCGGCCGCGGCGCCGCGGGCGGCTCGACGCGCGCGAGTGATCTGGCGGCGCTCGGCCTCGAGGGCGCGCCCTCCGAAGATGCAATCAAGGCGGCCTACCGGCGGCTGGCGAAGGTGCACCATCCCGATCGCTTCGCGAGCGCTGGCCCCGAGGCGGTGAAGACGGCCGAACTGCAGTTCAAGCGCATCCGCGCCGCCTACGAGAGGCTCTTGGGCGCGTGAGGGATCTCTACCGAGCGCTCGGCCTCGCGTCGAGGAACGTCGACGAGCCGCAGCTGCGCGCGAGCATCGAGCGCTGCGCCAATGCGGAGCTCGCGCGGCGCGCGCGCGCGGTGCTGCTCGATCCCGCGCGGCGACGCCACTACGACGCGACGCTCCTTCAACTCCAGCACATCGCGCGGCTGCGCGCGAACCTCGGCCTTTCGAGCACGGCGACGTGGACCCGCACGGTTGCGGCGAGCGACTTCGACGCGCGGCCCGATGGGAGTCCCTCGCGCTTCGAGTCGCTCAAGTCGCGGCTCGCGCTCGTCGGTCGCGCGGCACAGGCCGCGCAAGCGCCCAAGCCCGAGGGCATGGGCTTTTGCGGCTGCATGTTCTGGCTCGCGGTGTTGATCCTCATCGAGAGCGCTTGGGACTCGTGCCAGCGCTCGTCGCACAGCTCTGGGAGCACGTCGAGCGCGCCGTCGAGAGCGAGCGCCCGCAGTCCGCGTCCTTCGACGCCTCAGCCCGTGTTCGCCGAGCCGCCGCTCGCGCAGCCTCGGACCGGCCAGCTTGAGCGCGGTTCCAAGTCCGTGGCGCCGCTCGCGATCACGACGCGCGAGGGCCACAACGGCTACACCGTCGAGCTGTTCTTGCAGCCCCATGGGAACCTGCGTACGGAGCGCCTCGCGCGCGAGGACTTCTAGCGCGCGGGCACGGGTCGCGGTGGCTCGCGCCGCGTGGGAGCGGGCGACTCAGCCGCGGCCTTGGCGCGTCGTCGCGCGACGGCGCGCTCGAGCGCGGCAATCGAGCGCATCGCGTCGAGCGCATCGCGCACCGCCGTGCCCAGCCGCGTCTCTTCGAGCAGCAGCGGCGCGAGCGAGGCGCGCGCGGTGGCGAGCACTCCGGCGGCGGCCTCGAGGTCGTCGATGCCGATGTACAGCGCGCACCACTCGTCGAAGGCGCGGATGCGATCGAGGGCGTGACTGGCGCGCTCCGCGCAGTGGCGCAGCCAGCGCGCGGCGTCGGAGAAGCGCCCGATCTGCGCGTAGGTCTTGCCGACCCACAGCGCGGCCTCGTCGCGTCGACGCGGCGGAGCGGTCGAATCCGCGGACAGCGCGAGGTACAGATCGAGCGCGCGCTCGCCGTTGCGACGCCGGCGCTCGATGTGCGCGCACTCGAGCGCGGCCTTGGCGCGCAGGTCCGGATCGGGAGACTCGACCCGCGCGAACTCGAGCTCGCGCAGCGCTGCGGCGTCCGCCTCGAGGATGCGCAGTTGCTCGGCGGCGCGGAAGGCGGCCTCGGAGGCGAGCGCGCGCTCGAGCGGAAAGCGCGAGCGCACCGCGGCCCACGCCGCGGCCGAAGCGCGGCGAGCCGCTGGCTGCTCGAGGGCGCGAGCGACGCGCAGCCGCGCCGCGACCGCGAGCGCATGCTGCCAAGCCTCGCTCGAAGTCGCGAACGTGGGCACGGCCGCGATCTCGCGCTCGAACTCGCCCGGCAGCGCGCTGGCGACGAGCACGGGCAGCAGGAGAGCGTGGTGCATGGCTACTGGCCCTCCGCGTGGCGTGCGCGAGAGGCGGCGCAGGCCAGCGGCCCTTCGAGGGCGCGTCCGAGTCGGCGCCGCATGCGATACAGGCGGTGCTTGTCCATGCCTTCCTCGACGACCACGCGCGCGCCCGTGCGTGTCGAGGCGTAGTGGGACTCCAGCCAGGCCCGCTCTTGGTCCTCGAGCTGCGCGAGTGCATTGCGCAACAGCGCGAGCGCCGTGTCCTTGGTCACGACGTGCGCGCCGAGCCGCCAGCGCTCCTCTCCCGCTCCGCCGACGCACTCGTGCACGGGCGCGCGTTCCGCGACGCAGTCGAGATCCTCGAGCAGCTCGCACCGCACGCGCGATTCGCGTCGGCCGCGGTCCGCGAGCGCATTGGCCGCGATGCGCAACACCCACGGTTCGAGGCGGCGCGGACGCTGGCCGCGCCGACGCGAGTGCATCGCGCGCAGCAGCGTCTCCTGCACGAGGTCCTCGACCTCGTTCGAATCGGCGCAGCGCCGCGCTCCGAAGGCTCGCACCAGCGGCGCGAGCTCGGCCAGCCCGCCCCAACAGTCTCTTGTCGTTCCCGTCGACATCGCTTCGAGTTCTCCTGCGCCGCGATCGCTGTCGCGGCGCGGGGCCAAGGTCGCTCGAAGGCAAGAGTTCGTGGCGTTGTGGAGAACTGAGTGGACTCAGCGGTCGCTAGGACTGGACTGCGAAGCGGGGAATTCCCGGGCGCAGGCGCGCTCCCCGCGCGCGCACTCCCCAGTGCGCCACCGACCGGCGAGCCGCGGCCGCCCCCAACACCGCGGGCGGCGGGGGCCGAAGCACCCCGCCGCCCGCGCTGGAAGCGAAATCCACCCTTGGGAGGCCTAGCGGCGAGAATCGCGCGCCTTGGCGGCCCATTCGGACCCGGGGTACTCGGTCACGAGCTTGCGGTACATCTTGGTCGAGCTCGGCTTGGCGGCCTCGCCCATGAACTCGAACACCTTGCCGGCCTGATAGAGCGCGCGCGGCACGTAGCGCGTCTGGTCCTTGTAGACCACGACCACGCGCAGGTAGTGCAGCACCGCTTCCTCGAGAATCGCCGACGCGTCGCCGTTGGCGCGCAGCTTGTCGACCGCTTCCTGAAACAGGCAGTCGCCCATGCCCGCGTAGGCGCCCGCGAGGGTCGCGCCGTCGGCCTTGGGATCTCTGGTGACCTGATCGTAGAGCTTGCGGGCCTTGGCGAAGTCCTTCGTCTCGCCCTCGATGTAGGTCTCGGCCTCGAGCACGCGCGCGCGATTGCGCACGGCCGGGAAGGTCGAACCGGCCGCGGTGCCGATCTCGATGTAACGGTCGCGGCGGGCCTGCACCTTGGCGTTGCCGAGCTCGACTTCGAGCATCTCGGCCTGCAGACGGAAGGCGTCGGAGAGCGCCTTGGACTGCACGAGCGCCTTGAGCGACGCGACGGTCGCGACCGCCGCCTCGCCCTGCTTGAGATCGCGCTGGGCAGCGGCCTTGGCGATGAAGGCGGCCGGCACGTAGCGCGACTCGGGGAGCTTCGACGCGAGCAGGTCGGCGAGCGCGACCACCTTTTCGGTCGACTCCTTGCTGCCCATGGCCTGATGGGTCTCGATCGCGCGGAAGAGCGCGTAGCCCGGCGCCCAAGCCTGCTTGTCCTTCTTGTTCGTGCCCGAGAAGATCGACTCGGCGAACTCCTCGAAGCCGTCGGCGGCCGATTCGAGGTTGCCTTCCTCGAGGTCCGAGTGGGCCGAGACGATCAGCCCGGGGACCTTGCTCAGGTAGGTCACCGAGAGCACCTGTTCGGCGGCGACGTTTTGCTCGCCCGCCTTGCCCTTGGCCTTGTACAGCACGCCGGCGAGGGTCTCGTTGGTGATCTCGACGTCCTCGAGCGTCTTGCCGTCGGTGGTCGTGATGCGGTCGGCGAGGGCGGGGGTGGCGGCGACGAGGAGGGCGAGGAGCGCCGCGGAGCGGAGGTTGCTCATTGGGGGGAACCGCATGGGGGAAACTGGGGTCGGGCCTCGGGACCTCGGGGATACCCGCCGCGGGCGCGGGGGTTACGGCCGCCCGAGGGGCCGGGTCGTGAGGGCCGCGGAGGATACGAGCGGGCGCGGAAAACTGTCAACGCGGACCGCAGGCGGGATCGCGCGGGGCGTCGGGGCCAGCGCCCGCGCCCGTGCCCACGCCCG
>VGZD01000062.1 GCA_016872715.1 Planctomycetota bacterium | reverse complement strand
TGTGTGCGCTGGCGCTCGCGCGCGCGACGCCGCATGCGGGATCGACCGCGGGGCGTGAGGACGAGCTCGAAGCGGACACCGCGCCCGCGCGCGACGGCGCCTGCGCGCCCGCGCGCGACGGCGACTGCGCGCTCGCGCGCGACGGCGACTGCGCGCTCACGCGCGACGGCGACTGCGCGCTCACGCGCGACGCCGCAGACGCGCGGCGGTTACGCTGTGCGCCATGAGCTCCGCGGCCGTCTCCGAAAGTCTGCCCGACAGTCTCTTCGTCGAGCCGTTCGCCGGTCTGGCGGGGGACATGCTCCTCGGCGCCCTGCTCGACCTCGGCGACCCGCGCTTCACGCTGGAGCATCTGTGCGCGCTGGCCGCGGACCTCGTGCCGGGAGAGGCGCAACTGTCCGCGCAGAAGGTGTGGCGCGGATCGCTGTCGGGGCTCAGTCTCGACGTGCGCACTCCCGAGCGGGGCGAGTTGCCGCACCGCGGAATCGCCGAGCTCGAGGCGCTGATGGCGCGCTCCGCGCTGCTCTCGTCGAGCGCGAAGGAGCGCGCGCGCTCGGTGTTGCGGCGCATCGCGGTCGCCGAAGGCCGCGTGCACGGCTGCGCGCCCGAGGAGATCCACTTCCACGAGCTCGGTGCGGTGGACACGCTCGTCGACGTGTGCGGTGCGCTGCATGCGCTCGAGCGCCTCGGCGTGCGCAGGGTGTTCGCGTCGGCGCCGCTGGTCGGCTCGGGAACCGTGCGCTGCGCCCATGGAGACATGCCGGTGCCCGTGCCCGCGGTGGCGGAGTTGTTGCGCGGTCGTCCACACCACATCGGCGGCGGCGGCGAACGCCTGACGCCGACGGGCGCCGCGCTGCTGGTGGAGCTGGCGGCGGAGTTCGGCGAGCCGGGCGCATTCGTCGCGAGCGCGATCGGATACGGCGCGGGACAGCGCGATCCGCGCGAGGGACCGCCCAACGTCGTGCGTGTGCAGCTCGGTCGTTCCGGCGCCGCGGCCGCGCGGAGTGAAGTGTGGACGCTGGAGTGCAACCTCGACGACATGACCGCCGAGGAGCTCGGATTTCTGGTGCAGGAGCTGCGCGCGGCCGGCGCGCTCGAGGTCTGGACGAGCGCGGTCGCGATGAAGAAGGACCGGCCGGGCGTGATCGTCGCGGCGCTCGCCCGCGCGAACTCGCGCGCGGCACTCGAGACGGTGGTGTTCGACCACTCGACGGCGCTCGGACTGCGCTGGACGCGCAGCGAGCGCACCGAGTGCGAGCGCGTCGACCTCGAAGTTCGCGTCGGGGAGTTCCGTGTGCGAGGCCAGCGACGGCTGCGACCCGGCGCCGATCAGTGCTCGCTCGACGCGCGCGACGTCGCGTTCGAGTACGACGACCTCGCCGTGCTCGCTCGCGCGCGCGGACTCGCGCTGCGCGCGGCCGAGCAACTCGCCCGCGAGGCCTTCGCGCTCACGCTCTCACAGCAGTAGCCGCGCGGGAGCGGCGAGCGCTCGGTGCCTCTCGCGGCGCCTAGACGAACGGGAGCGAGGGCTCACTCCGAGTGAATCTCACCGCGCGCGATCTCACGGCGCGCGATCTCACCGCGCGCGATCTCACCGCGCTGGAGTTCGAGCTAGGGGTAGAGCTCGCTCTCGAGGGCCGATTCCTGCGCCGCGGGGTCGTCGAGCCGACGCACCACGCGGTTGCCCTCGCCGACGAGCAGCACGATCGGCGTTCGCGGGCGCTCGGAAAACTCGAAGCTCATGACGATGACTTCGTCGCCCACTCGCACGAGGTGCGCGGCGGCCCCGTTGATGCAGATGCAGCCCGAGCCGCGCGGGCCCGGGATCGTGTAGGTTTCCAGGCGCGCGCCGTTGGTGTTGTCGACGATCAACACCTTCTCGAACGGCAGCATGTCCGCCGCTTCGAGCAGGTCGCGGTCGATGGTGATCGAGCCCACGTAGTCGAGGCACGCCTCGGTGACGGTGGCCTTGTGGAGCTTCGAGCGGAGAAAGCAGCGCATGGGCGGGGGGGTGCGAGCGGCGGATGGAGCGAGCATGCTAGCGGCCGGAGTAGCTCCGCAGGCCCCGCGAGAGCCGGTCGAGGGCGTCGGCGAGCTGCTGCGGGGGCGTGCCGTAGCCCAGTCGCAGGTGGCCGGGGGCGTCGAAGTGCTCGCCCGCCACCACGCCGAGCCCCTGCGCCGCGGCGAGGTGCCGCGCGAAGGCGAGGGTGTCTTCGACGCCGCGGACGCGGGCGCAGGCGATGATGCCGTGTTCGGGAACGAGGGCCTCGAAGCGCGGCTCGGATGCGAGCCAGCGTTCGAGCACGGGGCGGCTGTGGGCCAGAACGTCGCGATAGGGTGCGAGCAGAAGGTCGCGTCGGCGCAGCGCGCTGAGCGCGGCCCGCAGGCTGGAGGTCGGCAGGTCGACGTACTGCAGGAAGCTGGCGTCCTCGACGGCCTCGCGCTCGCCCGCGGCGGCCTCGCCGAGCACCGCCCAGCCGACGCGCAGGGCGCCCAGCCCGTAGGCCTTGGTCAGGCTGCCGAGCGAGATGCCGTGCGGCAGGTCGCGGGCCGCGTGGAAGGCCTCCGCCTCGGGCACGAACTCCTCGTAGATCTCGTTGCACACGAGGTAGCCCCCGCGGCGCGCGGCGAGGTCGGCGAGCGCGCGGAGATCGGCGGGGGAGGTGCGCACGCCGCTGGGGTTGTGGGGGCTCGAGAGGAACACGTGGCCCCGCTGGGGCCCGTCGAGGGCGGCCTCGACCGCGGCCGGGTCGAGGCGCCAGCGCCCCTCGAGGTTGCGCCGGACGGGGACCACACTCGCGCCCTCCCGCTGCGGCAGCGCGCGCAACGGTTGGTAGCACGGCGCTTCGACCGCCACGCGAGTTCCCCGGCCGAACAGCGCCGCCGCCACGATGCTCATCGCGCCGCTCGCTCCGGGGGTGACGAACACCTGCTCGGGGCGCACCCGGAAGCGGCGCGCGAGCAGGGCGGCGAGCTCCGGCAGCGCGCGCGCTCCGCCCCACTCGAGGTCCAGCTCGGAGGGCTCGGCGAAGTGCGCTCGATCGGCGGCCGCCATGCCCGACTGCGTGAGGCTCGCGGCGTGAGCCAGCGCGTCCGTGCGCGCGAAGCGCATGTAGGGGAAGCCGGGGCGGTGCACGGGTGTGGAGTCGCTCAACGCAGCGCGACCAGGTCGCTAGAAGTGGAGAAAAGTCCGAGCGAGCGCTGTGGAACAGGCCTAGGGCGATGGCTAGGATCGCGCTCGTTCTAGCACATTCGCCGCGCTCGCGGAGGTTGCTGGAGCACGGGAGCCCGAGCGTTGCGCGCGCCGCGTCGCGAAGGATCCCGTCGCTGTCCGAGAGGCTCTCCCGCGCGGGGAGTCGGGCATTCGAAGCACACTGGGATTGGCACCACATGAAGATCCACGGATCGCAGGTCCGAGGCTGGACCTCGTCGTTTTCGTTCGTCCTCTGCGCCGCGGGCCTCGCGCTCGCGCAGCAGGGTTCTCCGCTCCCCACGCCGACGAACACGGCGGGCGCGCGCACAACTGACAGCGCTGGCACGACCGGCGAGAGCACGCAGGCCGCGGGTGCGCCCAAGCCCGCGGCGAACGGCGGCGTCGGCGCCACCGACACGGCGAGCGCTGCGGCGACGCAGGGTTCTCCGGCGACGCAGGGTTCTCCGGCGACGCAGGGCTCTGCCGACACGCAGGCCGCGCCGAAGTTCTTGCGCTACGTGCGCGCGGCGAGCGGCGGCGCGAAGGTCCGCAACATCTACGACGAACAGGGCATCGCGATCGCCGAGGTGGATGCGTTCACCGTGCTCGCGGTCCACAGCGAGCGCGCGGACTGGCTCGAAGTCGAATCACCGGCCGGCTTCTCGGTGTGGGTGTACGGCGAGTACCTGACCCCGACCACCGAGTCGGGCGTGCTCTCGGTCTCCGGCAACGACGTGCGCATGCGTCCGCTCCCGTCCTCGGGCGCGGAGAGCCTGCCGCTGCGCCAGTTGCTGCACAGGGGCGAGAAGCTGCGCATGCTCGGCCGCAAGGATCTCGCCAAGCCGCTCGCCGAAGACTGGGTCAACGTCGGCTCGCCCGTCGGAACGCGCGGCTGGGTGGCGAAGTCGCAGACCGAAGCGCTGCCCGCGGATCAGGACGGCCCGACGTTGTGGGGCACCGCCGCGGGTGAAGCGCGCAAGCCGTTCACCGGCATTCCGATCACGACCACATCGCCCAAGGTCGGCGGCGACGCGGGAACCAGCACGTCGAACGCCAGCGTCACGACCGACTCGAACAAGCTCGCCGCCGCGCTCGCCGAGGCCGACCAGCAACTCGCGGCCGCGCGTGCCGCGCATGTGCAGGGCCTCAGCCCGGATTACGCCGCGGTCAAGCTGGCCTACGAGGCCGTGCTCGCCATGGGCGCGGGCGAAGCGACGACCAAGCTCGTCAAGGATCGCATCGAGCTGTGCAGCGCCTACGCCGACGGCGCCAACCTCAGCGCGGAGCTCGAGCGCCAGAAGCAGTCGATCGATGCCGCGATGCGCAAGCGTCAGGACGACATGGCCCGCGCCGCGCGCAGCCAGCCGTTCGACGGTCGCTTCGACGGCCGCGGCCGCATCGAGAAGGCCACGCTGCCCGGCGAGAGCCGCGCGGTGTACTTCCTGCGCTTTGGCGGCGAGCTCGTCGCGGAACTCGGCTGCGCCAGCGGTCGGCTCGACTTCGCCGACTTCCTCGGCTGCGAGGTCGGCTTCAACGGCACCGAGACGCGCGGCCCGATCCGCAGCACGACGGCGGCGCTCAACCGTCCGCGCGCCTTCGACGTCGCGCGTCTGGAGGTCATCGCGGCGCCGGCCAAGGTCCAGCGCTAGGCCGATCGCGCGCGGGAGGATCCCTGCGTTCCTCCCGCGCCGCATTCCGCTCTCATGTGGCGCGCGATCGTCGACTTCTTCCGTCGCCTCGCGGCCCTCGGGCCCGCGGCTCCCCTGTGCGATTCGTGCCAGTGGGACTACGGCAGCGTCTGCAAGCGGCCCGAACGTCCGAACGCGACGCGCTGCCCCGACTACAAGAAGCGCTAGTTGCTCTTGCTCGCGCGTGCGCGCTCGAGCTAGTTGTTCTCACTCGCGCGTGCGCGCTCGAAGCGCGACCGTGCTCGAAGCGCGACCGTGCTCGAAGCGTTAGCAAGGGCGCGCCGCGCACGTGCGGCGCGCTCAGCGCGCGTCTTCGGCCGAGGCCGCTGACTCCGCCTGCGGCAGCCAGCGCGCGCGCACGCTCGCGAGTTCGCCGCGAGCGATGCCCGCGCGAATCTCCGCCATCAGCCGGTGGAACCAGCGGATGTTGTGGTGGGTGAGCAGGATCGCGCCGAGCAGCTCTTCGCTCTTCACGAGGTGGCGCAGGTACGCGCGGGTGTAGCCCGTGCAGCAGGTCGGGCAGTCGCAGCGCGCGTCGAGCGGCCGCTCGTCGCGGGCGAAGCGCGCGTTGCGCAGGTTGAGCGCGCCTTCGCTCGTGAAGGCCTGCGCGGTGCGCCCGTGGCGCGTCGGCGTGACGCAGTCGAACAGGTCGATGCCGCGCTCGATCGCGTCGAAGAAGTCGCGCGGCGTGCCGACGCCCATCAGGTAGCGCGGACGATCCTCGGGCAGCAGCGGCGCCGCGGACTCGACGGCGACGAGCATCTCCTCGCGCGTCTCGCCGACGCTGACGCCGCCGATCGCGTAGCCCACCAGATCGTGCGACGTGATCGCTTCGACGGAGCGCGCGCGCAGCTCGGGGAACGCGCCGCCTTGCACGATGCCGAACAGCGCCTGTCCGCGCGCTTCGCCGCCGAGCTCGCGATGGCGTCGCACGCAGCGCTCGAGCCAGCGGTGCGTGCGCGCGGTGGCGTCCTCGACGCAGGCGCGATCGCCCGGGCGCGGCGGGCAGTGATCGAACGCCATCGCCACGTCGGCGCCGAGCGCGGCTTCGATCTCGATCACGCGTTCGGGCGTGAAGCGCACGCTCGCGCCGTCGACGACGCTGCGGAAGGTGACGCCGTCCTCGTCGAGCTTGCGCGTGGCTTCGAGGCTGAACACCTGATAGCCGCCGGAATCCGTGAGGATCGGCCCATCCCAGCGCATGAATCCGTGCAGGCCGCCGAGGTCGCGCACCAATTCCTCGCCGGGGCGCAGGTGCAGGTGGTAGGTGTTGCCGAGCAGCATCGTCGTGCCGAGCTCGCGCAGCTCGCGCACCGTGCAACCCTTGACCGTGCCCTTGGTCCCCACGGGCATGAAGGCCGGTGTCGGCACCGCACCGTGCGGCGTCGAGAACGTGCCCGTGCGCGCGCGGCAATCGCGCGCCTTGGCGTGCACGTCGAAGCCAAAGCCCGCGCGTCGCATCGCTAGCGCCAGTCCACGACGCGCGCGCCGGGATAGAAGTGAGTGACGATGCGACTCGCGTCCCAGCCCGCGCTCGCGCAATCGCGCGCCGCGGCTTGGCACAGGCCGACGCCATGCCCGCGGCCGCGGCCTTCGAAGCGCAGCGTGCTCACGATCTCCTCGCCCGCGCGCGGGAGCGTGAACTCGATCGCCGACGAGCGCAGCTTGTCCGCGCCGAACGCGCGCCGCAGCTCCTCGAAGCGCACGCGCGCGCTGCCGCTTGGGCCCGCGAGCTCCACTTCGAGCCAGCGTCCGCTGGCGTCGAGCGCGACGGGACGCAGGCGCTCCAGACGCGCGCCGATGCGCAGGCGCGCCGAGAGCGCGTCGAGCGCGGAGCGTTGCGCCGTGAAGCTCCACGGCTCGCCCGCGGACTCGCGCCCGAGCCCGAGCTCGTTGCGGCACGCGGGGCAGGGCACCGAGCGCAGGCACTCGAAGCGCGCTTCCGGTGAGACGTCGCGCGCGTCCGCCGTGTGGCCGCCGCACGCGGCGTGAAAGCGCGCGTCGACCACGCGCTCGCCTTCGAGCAGCACGCGGCCGCGCGTCGACTCGATGGCGCGCGCGAGCTTGACTTCGAGCTCGCGCTCGCGCTCGTTTTTCGGCACGAACGCGCCGACGTAGGCCATGTCGCGCGTGTCGGAGTACAGGTACGGATCCGTGCGCCGCGCGCCGCGATCGTCGAGCGCGCTCACCGCGTAGCTGCGCGCCGCGATCGCCTGCGCGCGCAGGGTCTCGAGGCTCGCGCTCCACAGGACGAGCTCGGACGCCACCACGCCGGCGATGTAGTCCTCGAGGTCGAGCGTGTTCGTGACTTCGAATCCGCTCGCGCCGCTCGCCGCGCGAACGAGCAGCGAGCCGCGATAGCGCCGAGCGTTGACGTTCCATGGCCCGCCCTCGGCGAAGCTCACGTGCGTCTGGCGCACGCCATTGCACAGCAGCGCCGTGCCCGCGCGCTCGATCTTCACGCACGCGTTCGCGCCGTCGCGGACTTCGAGCGTCTTGGCGCCCGCGAGCTGCGCGAGTCGCACGTGCACCTCGCCGCTCGCGCGCCGCAGCGTGCGGCGCGGCGTCGAGCTGGCGGAAATGGGCGTGATCGGCGCGCCCCTGTTAGGAGGCGCCGCGCAGGCGCCGAGCGTCGCGAGCAACGCGAGCGCGAGCGTCGCTCGTGCGTTCAAGTCGCGCTCTCGCCCTCGGGGCGCAGGAGTGCCGCGTCGACGCCGATCGCGGCGCAGCCTTCGGCGGTGATCATGCGGCCGCGGCTGGTGCGCTCGAGAAAACCGCAGCGCAAGAGGTGCGGCTCGAAGACCTCCTCGACGGTGTCCTCGGCCTCGCCGATCGCAGCCGCGAGCGTCTTGAGGCCGACTGGGCGCGTGAGGTTGCGCGCGAGCACCGCGAGGATGCGGCGGTCGGTGTCCTCGAGCCCGAACTCGTCGACGCCCATGCGCCGCAGGGCCTCGATCGCGTGCGCGGGCTCGGCGCACGCGGCGCCGCAGACCTGCACGAGGTCGCGCACGCGGCGCAGGAAGCGGTTGGCGATGCGCGGCGTGCCGCGGCTGCGCTCGGCGACGGTGCGCGCGGCGGCGGGGGAGATGGCGACGGCGAGGATGCGCGCGGAGCGCTCGAGGATCGCGATCAGGTCCTCGGTCGGGTAGGGCGACAGGCGTTCGAGCAGGCCGAAGCGACCGCGGAAGGGCGCCGAGAGCAGTCCTTCGCGCGTGGTCGCACCGACGAGCACGAAGCGCTCGAGCTTGAGCGGCAGGACGCGCGCGTTGGGCCCCTGGTCGAGGGTCAAGTCGACGGCGTAGTCCTCCATGGCGGAGTAGAGGTACTCCTCGACGGCCGCCGGCACGCGGTGGATCTCGTCGATGAACAGCACGTCTCCGCGCTTGAGCTGGGTCAGGATGCCGACGAGGTCGCGGGCGCGCTCGAGCGCCGGTCCGGTGGTCGAATGCAAGGTCGTGCCGAGCTCGATCGCGACCAGCTTGGCGAGGCTCGTCTTGCCCAGACCCGGTGGGCCGGAGAGCAGCACGTGGTCGGGCGTGTCCGCTCGCGCTCGGGCGGCGGCGATGGCCACGCGCAGGTTCTCGAGCGTCTGGCGCTGGCCGACGAACTCGTCGAAGCGCTGCGGGCGCAGGGTGTTCTCGAATTCGAGCTCGGCGCCCGCCGGCGCGCTGCCGAGCAGCGCCTCGAGCCCCTGCGTGCGCAGCCCGTGGAAGACCGACCCGACGCCAGCCTCCGAACGCCCCTCATCGCTCATGGGGCTAGCCTAGCCCGCGCTTCTCACCAGATTCCACAGCGCGGGGGCGATCGCGCGTGCGTGGCGGCGAGCGCCGCGGAGCTCCGCCGCCGGGCGCCGCTCCCGATCGCGGCGCGCTCCGCCCGCAGCCGCGCCCCGATGTTGGTCGCGCCCCGAGTTGGCTGCGCCCGCAGGCGCGCCCGTAGGCGCACGAGGCGTGGCGCAGGGGGTGCGCGGGCGGGCGGGTCGCTCCCGCGGGTTGGGTCGGGAGGGGCCCTAGCGCGAGAATCTCGGAACGGGAGGGTGTCTGACCGGCGCTGCTTCGGTACAACCTACGCTTTGCAGTCTTGGCTCCCCCCGCCCCATCAGGGCTGTGGAGCCGGTGCCCTCGTCTCGCTCCGCGCGTCGGAGTGCGACGGGGCGCGAGCATGTGCCCCCGCGACCGCGTGTCGAGGGTGGCTCGCGCCCGCGCACCGGCCCGCACCTGCCCCTGAGCAAGGTGAGCGGAGCGACCGAGCTTCGATCCCACGCCCGTGCCCAACCGCCGGTCGTCGGGACGCGGCCCGCGTCCCGTCCCGTCCACATCCTCGCTCCGAACTTCGATGCGTCGCACCCTCCCTTGGTCGATCGCCCTCGCACCGTTGGTCCTCGCCGCCTGCGGCGGCGGAGGCTCCGGCCCCACGTCGGGGGGCAACCTCGACCTGCGCGAAGTCTCCAACGGCTTCGGCTTGATGCTGCCCTATCAGGTCCGCAAGGCCGATGCGCAGGGCAACCCCGGTACGGAAGTCGTCCTGATTCGCTCGCTGGCGGATCTGACGGGCAACGTCACTCCGCTCAACCCGGTGCTGCCGGTGACCGAGTGGCCCACCGAAGCGCGGCTTCCCAACGGTGAGTCGGGCAACCACTATCTCTACGCGGAGTTCAGCCAGCCCCTCGATGTCGACAGCGTGCTCGACTCCGCGTCGGTCGGCCAGTCGAACTTCGGACTGGTGGGCACGATCACGGTGCTCGCGCTCGATCCGGGCACGGGCATCGCGGTGCCGGTCCCCGGCCGCGCGTTCATCGACGGCCAGACCTATTCGCGGCCGGATCCGAACGATCCCAGCGAGCTGCTGTTCGAGCGCTGGGTGGAGTACGACTCGGCGGGCGTTCCGCGCGCGACCGCGCTCGACATCGACGGTGACGGCCAGAGCGATGGCTTGGGCTTCCCGGGCACGCAGTCGTCGCTCGGCTTCGCGGGCACCTCGAAGCTGATCAGCCCCAACACGCTCGTGTTCGTGGTCGACAGCGACAACGACCTCTCGACGCACGAGCGGTTCCCCGCCAACCGCCAGATCAAGCTGCGCGCGACGCGCGCGGTGAGGTCGCACAACGGCAAGCTGCTCGCGCAGCAGGCGGTGGCCAACTGCACGGTGGGCACCGACTTGGTCGCGCCCGAAGTCTCGTTGACGCCGCCGCCCAACGCGATCCCGGTCACCAGCCCGAGCCTCGGCGACGACCAGATCGACCCGCAGACGCCGATCATCGTGGAGTTCACCGAACCGCTGCAGCCGACGAGCGTCGGGTCCTTCCCGACGGTCGTGCCGCCGCTGGTCAGTCCCGCGGTCACGCTCGTGTTCGGCCCGTCGAACCAACAGACGCAGGTGCCCTACACCTGCCTGCCGGAGTCGATCTACGACTTCTCCAAGTGGATCCTCACGCCGGACTTCCCCTTCCCCGGCAACGGCCCCGCGACTCAGAACTGCGGCACCTTCAACCGCGTGACGATCACCTTCGTGGCCCAACAGGTGCTCGACCTCGCCGGCAACACGAACTCGTTGGCGGCGACGGCGGACTTCACCACGGGCGAGGGCCCGGGCATCGTCAACGCGCCGGTGGCCCCCGAAGCCGTGGTCGTCGGCCGCGTCGGCGCGTCGCCGGGTCTGTCGGTGCTCGACCTCAACGGCTTCGGCCAGTCGACGGGCGATCCGCGCTTCGATTTCAGCTACCAGACCTTCCCCAAGGACTGGTCGAACTTCCCCAACAACCCGAACCTGATCCAATACGGGCCGACGATGTACCCGCCGCTGTTCCCCGGCACCTGCACGGTGGACGGTGGTTCGGCGGGAGCGTTCACGCTGACCAAGGACACTTCGCTCGACGATCTGCTGGTGAGTCCGCCGGTGATCACCTCGGTGGGGGAGATGGTGCTCGGCCAGTCGCTCGACCTCGTCTACCACAACGGCAAGGACTCGACCGGCTGCCGCTTCAACGGCGGCAACTTTTGCTCGATCAACGGCAAGAAGGTCATCCGCACCTCGTTCCAGACCAGCCAGACGATCGGACCGCCGCTGCCCAATCAGGCGCCGGCCGCGATCGTCCCCGGTGGTGCCAACCCGATCTCCTTTGCTCCGCACCCCAACCCGCCGCCGCTGCGCTTCCCGCCCCTGTGCCTGCAGCCCTTCATCGGCGGCGAGGAGCCGACGTCGATCTACACGGTCACGCCGCCTCCCGTCGGCCTAGGCTTCGCCAACCTGCTCGTGCCCGGCAACCCGCTGCGCGAGTACGATCGCCCGCCGACGGGCATCGCGGCCCAGTTCCAAAACGCCTTCTTCGAGGGCCCCGACCGCGTGATCCTGACCAGCTCGGGCCCGTGCCTCGAGCACCAGTACCGCCAGCAGATCGGTCACTTCCTGTACATGCTCGACCGCGCGCGCCGCGAGGTCGTGGTGTTCAACTCCAACCGCATGACGGTGCTCGATCGCATTCCGTGCTCGGATCCGACCGACATCACCATGGCGCCGAACCTCGACTTCCTCGCGATCTCCAACCAGAACGCGGACACGGTCACGTTCATCGACACCAACCCGGCGTCGGCGACCTTCCACAAGGTCGTCAAGACCACGCAGGTCGGTCGCGGTCCGCGCGGCATCGAGTGGGATCCGGGCAACGAGGACATCCTCGTGTGCAACGAAGAGGACGGCTCGGTGTCGATCCTCTCGGCCTTCACCTTCGACGTGCGCAAGACGATCTTCGGCAACCTCGAGCGTCCGTTCGACGTCGTGATCCTCCAGCGCCAGATCGGCTTCGGCTACAACCGCGCGGTCTACTTCGCGTGGATCCTCAACCGCAATGGCGACCTGACGATCTTCGAGTCGGGTCCCAACGGCGTGAACGGCTGGGGCTACGACGACACGGTCGGGGTCGCGCCCTTCACCTTCGAGAACCCCAAGAAGCTCGCGCTCAACTACGAGTTCGTGGGTGGCTCGGTGTGGATCCTGCACGAGAACCCGCTCAGCGAGACGGGCACTCCGACGGGCCAGATCGGCGGCGCGGTGACGCGCGTCGACATCGACAGCGGCGCGTTTGGCCTGTTGCCGCTCAACGGCTTCCAAGGTCAGATCAACCCGCAGTTCCGCAACATGAGCCTCAAGGTCCGCACCTCGATCGGGCCCAGCGAACTCACCGGCGTGCCCGTGGACATCGCCTTCGACGAGCTCAACAACCTCGGGGCGTCCCAGAACACGCAGTCCAACTTTGGCGTCGGACAGGGGATCTTGATCAACGGCAAGTCGGTGATCCGCAACGGAACCACCGCGGCGATCTTCCCGGACTACATGTTCCTCGCGGTGCCGACCTCCAGCGAAGGTCCGGGCGTCGTCGACGTCATCGCCATGACCAGCGGGTACACGCGCTTCGACACCGACAAGTACCTGTCGGGAACCCAGTCCGTGCCGTGCTCGGGTGCGCGCTTTTTGTGCACCTTCTTCCGGCGCTAGTGCGCGCGCAGGCGCATTCGAAGGCTCACCGTCCCACGTCCGCGCTCGGACCCCGTCGATCGCCCGCTGGGGCGGTGGGCGGGGTCCGAGCGCATGGGGGAGCGACCTGCGCGCCGTGCTCGCGCGCGCTCGGTCGAGGGGGATTCTCGCGGGGGCTGGTTGGCGGGCTGGTGGACTGGGTGTCGGCGCGAGCCTCTGCGCCGCCGGTGGGCCCGCCGTCGACCGCGGGCCGACGGGCTCGCTCGGAGCGAAAATTTGCGTGCATCCTCCGTGCGGTGGATGACTAGACTACGCACCCCTTTTCAGGCGTGGCCCCCAAGCGGCCCCGCCCAATCGAGAGCGAGCGAACCCTATCCCATGAAGCGACAGCTGGCATGGACGTTGGTGGCGTCCCCGGTGGTGTTCCTGTTGGCCTCCTGCTCCGGCGGAGGCGGCGGAACCCCGGGCTCGGCGTCCCAGTTGGACCTTCTCGAGGTGTCGAACGGCTTCGGCCTGATGCTGCCCCATCAGGTGCGCAAGGCGGACGTCAACGGCGATCCGACCGCCGAGCTGGTCCTGATCCGCAGCATCGACGATCTGACCGGCAACGTCACCCTCTCGAACCCGATCCTGCCGGTCACCGAGTGGCCGACCGAGGCGCGCCTTCCCAACGGTGACGCGGGCAACCACTTCATCTACGCCGAGTTCACCCAGCCCTTGGATGTGGACGCGGTGCTCGACCCGTCGCCCGCTGGACAAGCCAACTCGGGCCTGATCGGTCCGATCACCGTGCTGGCGCTCGACCCGACCACCGGCCAGTCGACGCCGATCCCCGGCCGCGCCTTCCTCGGCGGTCGCACCTACGCGGGCGTCGATCCGAACAACCCCGGACGCCTGCGGTTCGAGCGTTGGGTCGAGCTCGACGTCAACGGCAAGCCGATCGCGGGCTCCGTCGACCTCGACGGCAATGGCATTCCCGATGGCAAGGGCTTCCCGGCCACGGAGAGCACGCTGGGCTTCACGGGCGCCTCGAAGCTCGTGAGCGACAAGGTGTTCGTGTTCGTGGTGGACGCCGACGGCGACCTCGCGACCCACGAGCGCTTCCCGGTCAATCGCCAGATCCGACTGCGCGCGACCACGGCGCTGCGCGCCGTGAACCAAAATCCGCTCCAGCGTCAGGCCGTCGCCAGCGCCACCGTGGGCGCCGATAGCGTGGCGCCCGAAGTGCTCACCACCCCGGCGCCGAACTCGATTCCGCTCACCAGCCCGAGCTTCGGCGACGTCGACGTCGACCCGCTGACGACGATCCAAGTCGAGTTCACCGAGCCGATTCAGCCGACCTCCGTCGGCTCCTTCCCGACCGTGCGCCTGCCGATCGTGAGCCCCGCGATCACGCTGGTCTTCGGGCCCCAGAATCAGCAGACGCAGGTGCCCTTCACCTGCATGCCGCTCTCGGTCTTCGACCTCTCGAAGTGGGTGCTCACGCCCGAGTTCGGCTTCCCGGGCAACGGTCCCGCGACGCAGGGGTGCGGCACGTTCAACCGCGTGACGATGACGTTCGTGCCGCTGCAGGTGCGCGACTTCGCGAGCAACCGCAACACCCTCGGCGCGACCTCGGACTTCACCACCGGCGAGGGCCCGGGCCTCGTCAACGCGCCCGTGGCTCCCGAGGCGATCCTCGTCGGTCGCGTCGGAGCGGTGCCTTCGATCTCGGTGATCGACCTCAACGGATTCGGACAGTCGACGGGCGATCCGCGCTTCGACTTCAGCTACCTGACCTTTCCCAAGAGCTGGTCGAACTTCCCGAACAACCCGAACTTGATCCAGTACGGGCCCACCATGTTCCCGCCGCTGTTCCCGGGCACCTGCACGGTGGACGGCGGCTCGTCGGGCGCGTTCACGTTGACGCGCGACAGCTCGCTGAGCGACCAGCTCGTGCGCGCTCCGGTGATCACCTCGGTGGGTGAGATGGCGCTGGGCAATTCGCTCGACACCGTCTACCACAACGGCAAGGACTCGACCGGCTGCCGCGCGGGCGGCGGCAGCTTCTGTGCGGTGACCGGCAAGAAGCTCGTCCAGACCGCGTTCCACACCAACCAGACCCTCGGTCCGCCGAGCGGCAACCAGCTCCCCGCCGCGCAGGTGCCCGGCGGAGCGAACCCGATCTCCTTCGCTCCGCACCCCAACCCGCCGGTGCTGCGCTTCCCGCCGCTGTGCCAGCAGCCCTTCATCGGTGGAGAAGAGCCGACCTCGAAGTTCACCATCGATCCTCCGCCGCCCGCGGGCAAGGGTCTGGGATTCACCAACCTGCTGGTGCCCGGTGACGCCCTGCGCGAGTTCTCCAACCCGCCGTCGGGCTTGCTCGCGCAGTTCCAGAACTCCTTCTTCGAAGGCCCCGATCGCCCGATCGAGCTGACTTCGGGTGCCTGCCTCTCGTACATGTACCGCCAGCAGATCGGGCACTTCCTGTACATGCTCGACCGCGCTCGGCGCGAGGTGGTGGTGTTCAACTCCAACCGCATGACGGTCATCGAGCGCATCCCGTGCGCCGACCCGACCGACATGACGATGGCTCCGAACCTCGACTTCATCGCGATCACGAATCAGAACGCGGACACGGTCACGTTCATCGACATCGACCCGTCCTCGTCGACGTTCCACCAGATCATCAAGGTCACGCCGGTCGGTCGCGGTCCGCGCGGGCTGGAGTGGGATCCGGGCAACGAGGACATCCTCGTGTGCAACGAGGAAGACAGCTCGCTCTCGATCATCTCCGCCTTCACGTTCAACGTGCGCAAGACGGTCTACGGCAACCTGAACGCACCGTTCGACGTCGTGATCTCTCAGCGCCAGCAGGGCTTCGGGTTCCAGCGAAACGTCTACTTCGGCTGGATCCTCAACCGCAATGGCGACCTCACGATGTTCGAGTCTGGCCCCAACGGGGTCAACGGCTGGGGCTACGACGACACGATCGGCGTCTCTCCGTTCTCGTTCGCCAGCCCCAAGAAGATCGCGCTGAACTACGACTACCTCGGCGGCTCGGTGTGGATCGTCCACGAGAACCCCTTGGCGATCGACGGTTCGCCCACGGGCCAGATCGGCGGCGCCATCACGCGCATCGACGCGGCCAGCGGCTCCTTCGGCGTGCAGCCCCTCGGCGGCTTCGCGGGCTTCATCAACCCGCAGTTCCGCGACCTGAGCCTCAAGGTGAAGACCTCGATCGGTCCCAACCAGCTCACGGGCGTGCCGATCGACATCGTGTTCGACGAGCTCAACAACCTCGGCGCGTCGGCCAACCTCGCTACGCCCTACGGCGTCGGCTCGCCGATTCTGATCAACGGCAAGTCCGCGGTCCGCACGGGCGGCGGCGGCGTGACGCAGACGGTGTTCCCCGACTACATGTTCGCGGCGATCCCCAACTCGAGCGAAGGCCCCGGCGTGATCGATGTGATCGCGCTGACCAGCGGCTTCACGCGCTTCGACACGGACAAGTACCTGACCGGAACGCAATCGATCCCGTGCCCCGGCGCACGCTTCCTAGGCTCGTACTTCCGCCACTAACAGGCGCTGAGGGCGTGCCAGCGCCGGTCGATTCCGCCGCGCGCGCGTTGGGCCTCGCGCCCCACGCGCGCGCGCGCTTTGCGCGGCGGTCTGCGGGAGCGTGAGTCGCGTAGAGCGATGCGCTAGGCTCCCCTTCCACCCATGCCCGACCCGCGCGAAGTGCGCTCCATGTTTGGCCGGATCGCCGGTCGCTACGACCTGCTGAACCGGCTGCTGTCGGTGGGCATCGATCGGCGCTGGCGCGCGCGCACCGTCGGACGTGCGGGGCCGCTCGAGGGCCGCTTGGTCATCGACGCCTGCTGTGGCACCGGAGATCTCGCGCTCGAGTTCGCGGCGGCCGGCGCGCGCGTGGTCGGCGTCGATTTCACGCCCGAGATGTTGCGCCAGGCGCGGCCCAAGGCGCAGGCGCGCGCGCTGTCGGGCGCGTTCGTGCATGGCGATGCGATGCGCCTGCCCGTGGCGAGCGGCTGCGCCGACGTGTGCTCGGTCGCTTTCGGCGTGCGCAATCTGGCCGACCCCGACCGCGGTCTGCGCGAGCTCGCGCGCGTGCTCAAGCCGGGCGGCAAGCTGTTCGTGCTGGAGTTCAGCCCGCCGCCGCCGGGACTGCGCGGCGCGCTGTATCGCTTCTACTTCCTGAACGTGTTGCCATGGATCGGCGGGCTGGTCTCCAAAGATCGAGAGGCCTACCGCTACCTGCCGCGCACGGTCTCGGCGTGGCCCGAGCCCGCGGCGTTCCGACGCCAGCTCGAGCACGCGGGGCTCGCGGACTGCGGCTACGAGCGCCTGACGTTCGGCATCGCCAGCCTGCACTGGGGAACGCGAGCGTGAGTGCCGCGGCGGCGAGCGCGCGCGTGCGGTCACGCGCGCAGGTGCCCGACTCGACGCTCGCGCCGACGCGCAGTCTCGCGGTGGGGCTGGTCGCGATCGTGCCGCTGTTCGCGTGCTACGAGTTCGCACTGCTCGCCCAGCCGCGCTCGGCGCGCAACTTTGGCGAGCTGTGTCTGGGGCTGGCGCTGCGTCCCTTTGGCTCCCACGCGGATGCCGCGCGCGCGATCGTGCTGCTGCTTGGAAGCCTCGCGGCGTTCCTCGTCGCGTCGCGCCGCGGCCGCGCGAGCTTGGGTTCCGACGTCGCACGCGTGTTTCTCGAAGGCGCGCTCGCGGCTTGCGTGCTCGGGCCCGTGATGGTGATCGTGCTGCGCTCGTGCGCGCCGTTCGTGCCGGTGTTCGACGCGGCTTGGGATCAGGGAGCTTCCGGGCCCGGACTCGTCGACACCGCGCTCGTCTTCGGCGCCGGAGCGTGGGAAGAACTCGTGTTCCGCGTCGGCCTGTACTCGTTCGTGTACTGGCTCGCGCTGCGCTTTTTCGCGGCCTTCGACGTGCGAGAGCGCGCCGCGCGCGCGGGTGCCGACGTGCTCGGCCTCGCGCTCTCCTCGCTGCTCTTCGCCGCCGCGCACTTCGAGCCCGTGCTGCGGCACTTCGGACCCGGCGGTCGGCCGTTCGACCCCGCGCTCTTCGCGTGGCTCACGCTCGGCGGCGTGGCCATGGGACTGCTCTTCCGCCTGCGCGGTCCGGGCGTCGCGGCCTGGGCGCACGGGCTGTTCAATGTCGCCCTGTGGATCGGTCTCGATCCGGACGTGATCTGGTGACGCGCTACTTCGTCGGCCTCACGGGTGGCAGCGGTCATCCCTACGCGCTCGCATTGATCCGTGCCCTGCTCGAGCACGGTCAAGACGTCGACACCTCGGTCACGGAGGCGGGCGTCAAGGTGTTGCGCCACGAGGTGGGGCTCGATGCGGGCGCCGACGGCGCCCAGCTCGGTCCCGCGCTCACCGCGGCGCTCGGCAAGGACTGGGGCGAACGCCTGCGCGCGTTCCCGACCAAGGCCATCGAGGCGCCGCCCTCGTCGGGTACGGCTCTCAACGGCGGCGTGATCGTGTGCCCGTGCAGCATGGGCACGCTGGCGCGCGTGTCGGTCGGGTTCAGCTCGAATTTGGTCGAGCGCGCGGTCGACGTCGCGTTGAAAGAACGGCGCGCGCTCGTGCTCGTCACGCGCGAGGCACCGTACTCGCCGATTCACTTGGAAAACATGCTGCGCATGGCGCGTCTGGGCGCCGTGATCCTGCCGGCGAGTCCGGGCTTCTATCACCGGCCGCGCACGCTGGACGAGCTCGTATTGCATGTGGTGGGCAAAATCCTCGACACGCTGCGCGTGGCGCACTCCGTCGGCGCGCGCTGGAACGGGCCCTCGCCGCCCGACGAGGACGCGGGCATCGGCGTGCCGCCGCCGGGCGATCCGCTCGCTCCGAAGGAGCACTCGTGAGCGCGAGCGTGGCGGCTTGGGGGCGCCTCGTGGCGTTCCGGCACTCGATCTTCGCGCTGCCGTTCGCGCTGCAGGGCGCGTGGCTCGCCGCGGACGGAATTCCGGCCTGGACGAGCTTGGGCTGGATCGTGCTGTGCGCCGTCGCGGCGCGCACCGCGGCCATGGGCTTCAATCGCTGGCTCGATCGGCGCATCGACGAGCGCAATCCGCGCACGCGGGGCCGCGAGCTGCCCGCGGGCGTGCTCTCGGCGCCGGCGGTGCTCGCGCTCGTCGCGCTCTCGAGCGCCGTGTTCGTGTTCGGGGCGTGGAGGCTCTCGCCCTTGTGCGGCCAGCTCGCGGCGCCGGTGCTCGCGGTGCTGTTCTTCTACAGTTTCACGAAGCGCTTCACGTGGCTCGCGCACGGCTTTCTCGGGCTCGCGCTCGGCTTGGCGCCGCCCGCGGCGTGGCTCGCCGTCTCGGGCGGCTTCGAGGGCGATTGGCGCACGCCGCTCGTGCTCGGCGGCGCCGTGCTGTGCTGGGTGGCCGGTTTCGACCTGATCTACGCGTGTCAGGATCGCGAGTTCGACGTCGCGCAGCGGCTGCACTCGATCCCCGCGCGCTTTGGAGCCGCTCGCGCGCTCGCACTCGCTCGCGTGCTGCACGTCGTGACGGTCATGGCACTGCTCGTCGTGTGGCAGCGCGCCGGGCTGGGTTGGATCTACCTCGCCGCGATCGCTCTCTCGGCCCTGCTGCTGGCGTGGGAGCACCGGTTGGTGTCGCCTGACGACCTCAGCCGCGTGGACATGGCGTTCTTCACGCTCAACGGCTGGGTGGGCGTCGGATTGTTCGCCGGGCTGGCGCTCGATCGGGCGCTTTTGGCGTAGAGTCTGCGCGGGATGGCGAAGGACGCGGATCCGCGCGCGGAGTGGTCGAGCTTGGTGACCGCACTGCGCGCCTCGAAGGCGCTGGCAGTGGCCTACGTGTTGCGCGGGGCGGAGCGCTGGTTTCGCGACCGCGCGGTCGATGCGCTGATCGAACGTTCGCGCGCGCTCGAGCACGAGCTGTGCCGCCACGACGCCAAGGATCCCGAGTTCAAGGCGCAGTCGCTGATCGACGACTTGTCGAGCAGTGCGATGTTCGCAGCGCTGCGGCTGGTGATCGTCAGCGAGCCCGAGGCGCTCTTGAAGAAGTCGGGCGGGACGGAGTCGGCGCTCGCGCGCGCGATCCGCGGCTTCGTCGCCCGACGCGCCGGCACGGTGGTGCTCGTCGGTGACGGCTTGCGCGCGGACCTAGCGATCGTCAAGGAACTGCAGTCGTCCGGCGGGGAGATGCGCTCGTTCCGCAAGCTCTACGAGCGACCGCCGCCGTGGGCGCGCAGCGCGGATCCGCGCAGCACCGAGCTGGTCGAGTGGCTGCTCGCGCGCGCGAGAGAGCGCGAAGTGAAGCTCTCGACCGATCAGGCCGTGCTGCTCGCGCACGCGCAGGGCAACGACCTCGCGGCGCTCGACGACCAGCTCGCCGCGATCGCCGCGGGCGGCTCCGAAGTGCTCGCGCGCCTGTCCGCGTCCGCCGCGGGCTCGCCCGGCGACGTGTGCGACGCGCTGCTCGCGGGCGAGACACAGCGCACGGTGCAGGCCGTCGAGACGCTCTTCTCGGGCGGCATGCGGCGCGAGAAGGACGGCGCGCGCGAGACGGACCAGAGCGCGCTGGTCGCGATCCTGCTCGGCTACCTGCGTCCGAAGGTGCGCTCGGGGCTCGCCGCGTCGGAACTCGTGCGCGCAGGCGTGTCGAGCGAGGACGCGGCGGCGCAGGTGGGCATCACGGCCTTCGACAAGACGCTGCGCGCGGCGATCGCGAGTCGAGTGCCGGAGCAGTGGCGCGCGATGCTCGACGACCTGCTCGCCATCGAGCGGCGCTCGCGGCGGGGCGGCGAGGTCGACGCGAGCGACTTCGTGCGGCTCGCGCTGCGCTGGTCGCGCAAGGCCGCGGCGCGAGCGCGCTAGAATCGCGAGCCGATGTCGAGCGAAGTCCCGTCCCGCCCCGCGATCGCGGTGCTCCCTGAGCTGGTCAAGAACCAGATCGCCGCGGGCGAGGTGATCGAGCGACCGGCCTCGGTGGTGAAGGAATTGGTCGAGAATGCGCTCGACGCCGGTGCCACGCGCATCCACCTCGATCTCGAGGAAGGTGGCGTGGCGCTGATCCGCATCGTCGACGATGGCGGGGGCATTGCTCCCGCGGAGATTCCGCTGGCGTTCGCGTCGCACGCGACCAGCAAGCTCTCCGACGTGGCCGATCTCGACCACATCGCGACGCTCGGCTTCCGCGGCGAGGCGCTGGCTTCGATCGCCTCGGTCGCACGCTGCCGCATGTTCTCGCGCCTGCGCACAGCCTCGCTCGGCGCGAGTGTGGAGATCGAAGGCGGGCGACTGGGCGAGATCCGCGAGAGCGGCGGCCCCGAGGGCACGCGCATCGAAGTGCGCGACCTGTTCTTCAACACACCCGCGCGCCGACGCTTCCTCAAGACCACGGCCACCGAGCTCGGGCGCTGCCTCGACATCGTGCAGCGACTCGCGCTCGCGCAGCCCTCCGTCGGATTCGTCGTGACGCACGATGGGCGCCGCGCGTTCGAGATCGAGCCCGCCATGGACTTGCGCGCGCGCGTGCGTCGCACGTTCGGCGCCGAGCTCGCGGACGCGCTCGCGCCGGTGGAGGCGCGCGACGGCGACACCGTGCTGTCTGGCTTCGTCGCGCCGCCGCGCTTCGCGCGCAACGACACGACGCGGCAGATGTGGTTTTTGAACGGGCGTCCGCTGCGCGACAAGATCCTCTCGCGCGTGCTCAAGGACGCCTACCGCGGCTTCATCGTCGATGGGCGCCAAGCGGTGGCGTTTCTGTCGCTCTCGATGGACCCCGCCAAGGTCGACGTCAACGTGCACCCCGCGAAGGCCGAAGTGCGTTTCCGCGACGAGCGACGCATGTTCGGCTTCCTTGTCGCGAGCCTGCGTGGCGCGGTGTCCGCGCTCGACATGGCGACGCCGGGCGAGCGCATGATCGACTCGGCCGCGCGGCGCGCTGCGAGCGCACCGCTCGCGCGCCAGTTCACGCTGCCTGCTCCCGCGTGGGAGCTGCGGCCCGAGCCTCGCCCGCGCGAGCTGCCCGTGTTCGTGCGCGAGAGCGCGCCTGCGACAGCGCCAGAGTCGACGCCAGCGTCGACGCCCGAAACGACGCCCGCAACGACGCCCGCAACGACGCCCGCGGCCCTCGCCGCGCCGCTCGCGAGTCCCCCCGGGGCCGCGGAGAGCCGTGGCTCGCCCGTGCGCGGGCCGCTGTTGCAGGTGGGACGGACCTACATTCTCGTCGCCAACGAGGATGGCTTCGAGATCGTCGACCAGCATGCGCTGCACGAGCGCTTGACGCTCGAGGACCTGAAGGCCGAGCTCGCGCGCGGTGCGGTCGAGGTGCAGCGTCGACTCGTGCCCGAGCTCGTCGAGGTCGGCGGCGCGGCGGCGGAGCTCGTCGAGCCGCACCTCGAGTCGCTCGCGCGCATCGGGCTTCTGCTCGCGCGCTTTGGCAGCGGGACGATCGCCGTGCACGGAGCCCCCGCGCGCTTTCGCCGCGCGGATCCGCGCGCGCTCGTGCACGAGGTGATCGCCGCGGTCGAGCGCACGGGAGCCGCCCCGGGCGCGGAGGACCTGCTCGAGGAGATCCTGCATCGCACCGCCTGCCGCTCCTCGGTCATGGCGGGTGACGAGCTCTCGGAGCTCGAGATGCGCGCGTTGCTCGCTCGCTCGCGCGAGGAGAGCAACTCGCAGACCTGCGCGCACGGGCGACCGACGCGCGTGCGCTTCACGCTCGCCGATCTCGAGAAGGCCTTCTACCGCCGCTGAGCGCGCGCGCTCAGGGCTTGAAGCTCTCCGGCGCGAACGCAGCGCGCAAGCTGGCGCTCTTCACGTACAGCCGCAGCTTGGATCGCTCGGCGAATTGCCAGGGCGAGAGCGTCAGGTCGCTCGGAAAGGTCTGCACGTCGAACGGCACATGGAAGCCGTCGACGAGCTTGTACTTGTCGAAGGCGAGCAGCGTTGCGCTCTCGTGCACGAGCGTGCCCTTGTCATCCTCGGCCACGACGGCGAGCCGCGGCAGGTGCGTCGTCGCGTCGAGTCCGATCCAAGCGCGCACTTCGCGCCCCGAGCTCGAGCCGTCCTTGCGCGCGATGGCGAAGTCGGGGCTGACGAGGTCGAGCCACGCGAGGCCCTTGGCGCGCTCGAGCATGGTCTTGGGCAGCGGGAACGGCGTGGCTTCGAGCACCGCGAGCGAGCGCAGGCGCAGGTTGGCGGGATCGACGAGGTTCGCGAAGGTGCGCGCGATGTGCACGATCTGGTCGAGCTCGCGGCGGTCCTGTTCGTAGTCGATGCCCTGCAGGCGCACCTTGCGACCCGCGCCATCGACGAGCCAGTCGCCGTCGGGCCCGCGCAGGCGGCGGCGTCCCTTGACCTCGAGCGACGAATCGACGAAGCCGGGCGCGAGGAAGCGGATGCGACCGTCGTTGAAGTCGGCCTCGCCGCGGCCGCCCGCTTCCCAACCGCGGGCGTCGAACGAGAGCTCGAAGGCGCTCACCTTGTCACGGGGCGTGGCGCCGAGCGTGGCGGCGCGCAGCGCGGCCCACAGCTCGCGCGCCTTGGGGCTCGCGCTCTCCGGCACGGCGCCGGGCACGAGCGGAGGGGCCTGCGGCGCGGGGGTCTGTGTCGGG
>VGZD01000061.1 GCA_016872715.1 Planctomycetota bacterium | reverse complement strand
CCGCCCCGACGCCAGCCCCGACGCCCGCCTCGACGCCCGCCTCGATGCGCGCCGCGAGCCCGCGTCCCGCGCTCGCGCGGCGGGTCGGCTGGAAGATATTGCGCAGGTTCTTCAGACCGAGCAGGAAGTCGTCGAGCATGCCGAAGCCCGACACGACCGCGTGCTGATACCACAGAAACGAGAGTTGCGTGACCTCGAACAGCCGGTTGCGCGGCAAGCGAATCAGGGCCCGGACCAGCGGCAGGCCGAGCGGCACGTAGACCGCGACATTGAACAGCTTCTGCAGGTTGACGACCTCGCGCACATCCTCGCGGATCATGTTCGAGTCGTGCTGGATCGACGGACCGATGTCCTTGCCCTCGTCGATGCGCCCGAGCTCGAAGTCCTCCTTGCCGAGCACCGTCGAGCGGAACGAGCGGTAGATCAGCACCGTGCAGCCGTTGGGCTTGATCTTCTTGTTGACGCGCACGGTCTCGAACATGTCGTCGAGCGTCTCCGCCGGCGAGCCCATGATGTTGTTCGTGCGGAACGTCAGCTTGTGCTTGCGCAGCAGCGGCGGGATGCCGAACACGACCTCGTCGGTGTAGCCCTTCTTGTAGATCTTGAGCCGCACGTCCTCGCTGCCGGACTCGAGTCCGAACTGCACGGACACGCAACCCGCGCGCTGGAGCGCGATGATGTCGTCCTCGTCGAGGTAGTTGATGTTGATGTTGCAGGCGAACGGCAGGCCGACCCGCGCGGGCCACTGGTCCGCGAATTCTTGCAGCCAGCCCGAATACATGTTCAGGGCCGCGTCGCCGAAGTTGATCATCCGAAAGCCCGGATAGCGCGCGAGCACGTCGTTGATCTCGTCGCACAGGTAGTCGACGGACTTGGTGCGGTTGAATTTCTCGCCCTTCGCGCCGCTGACCCAGTCCTTCTTCATCGTGCCGACCGAGCAGTACGTGCACGAGTTCTGGCAGCCGCGGCTCGCATGCACCTGCAACACGCGCTTGGAGCGCAGGAAGGGGTACTTGTAGAAGATGTCGACGTCGGGGAAGGGCAGCGTGTCGAGGTCTTGAATCACCGGCCGAATCGGGTTCTGCACCGGCGCGCCGCCGACACCGCGATAGGCCACGTTGGGGATGAGCTCGATGCTCTCGCCCCGCTCCCACGCCTCGACGAGCTCGAGCAGGGCGTACTCCGCCTCGCCCTTGACCGTCGCGTCGATGACATCGATGTGCTCGAGCGGCTCGAGGTCGTGGCTGGGGTGCGGCCCACCCATCACGACCTTCAACTTCGGATTGCGCTGCTTCCAGCGCCGGATGTACGGATAGGGCCACTGGTGCTGGCCGGTGGTCGCGTAGATCGCGACCACGTCGGGCCGGAAGTCGGCGACGGCCTGATGGTAGTCCCGCTCCTCGCTCGTGATGAAGGCGTCGGTCTGGTGCCCGTGCTGCTTCAGCACCGCCGAGAGCACCTTGACGCCCTCGAACTCGTGGCAGGTGGTCAGGACGAAGGCGATGCGCGACATGGCGGCTCGCGGCACATCGAGGGCCTAGCCCAGCCTGCCGCACCGACGAGCATACCCCCTGCGGACCGCGCTGGGGCGCTCGAAGCGCGGGGCCCATGACAGACAGCGCGGCGGTCGGGCTCTAGCGCGACGGCGATCTCGGGCGAAACTAGGAGCGTTCGAAGGCTCGACGTGTTCCGAGACTCGACATGTCCGTCAGGGCCGCGCGCCGGCGCGCGGCCGAGCACGCCGGAGAACGCTGCGGATGGCTTTTGAATCCAACTCGAGTTCGCTGTCGACGGCGCTGCCGCCGTGGGTGGTGCTGCACCTGCCCCACGACTCGACCGTCCTTCCGGACTGGACGCGCGAGCAGTTCGCCGTCGATCGCGCCACCCTCGAACGCGAAGTCGCCTTGCTCACCGACCATCACACGGCGCGGCTGTTCGGGACGGGCCAGTCGTGCCCGCGCGTGCGGGCCGAGGCCAGCCGCGTCGTCGTCGATGTCGAGCGCTTCGTCGACGACGCGCGGGAGCCCATGGCCGAGCGCGGGCTCGGCGTGATCTATCGCAGGACCTCGGACGGACGCGCGCTGCGCCACCCGATCGACGAGCGCGCGCGAGCACGCCTGCTCGACGAGCTCTACTGGCCGCATCACGAGCGGCTCGAAGCGGCCGTCGAGCGCGCGCTCGCCACGCACGGTCGCTGCCTCGTCCTCGACGGTCACAGCTTCCCGAAGGTCCCGCTGCCGTTCGAGGACTCGCGCGCCAAGCGGCCCGACATCTGCATCGGCACGGACGAATTCCACACCCCGATCGCGCTGCGCGAGTCCTTCGTCGCCTCGTTCGAGGCCGAGGGCTGGTCGATCGAGGTCGACACGCCGTTCTCCGGTGCGCTGGTGCCGCGCAGTCGCTATCGACGCGACCGGCGCGCGCTGGCCGTGATGGTCGAGGTCCAGCGTGCGCTCTACATGGACGAGGCGACGCTCGAGCCGCGCGAGGACTTCGACGAGGTGGCAAGGCGCGTTCAGCGGGCCTGCGCACGGGCCCTGCGCGGCTAGCCACGCTCGCGTGCGCGGCCGCTGCGCGCTCGCGGATTGGAGGCGCGCGAGTAGGATCGAGTTCTGGCGCCGAAACGACCGTGCGGCTAGGTTTCTCCGCCGTGCGCGGCCCGCGGGTCGACGCCAACCTCGGAGCCCCGCCATGTCGAAGGACGTCTATCCGGTCAAGCCGCACATCCAAGCCAAGGCGCACATCGCGTCGCTGGCCGACTACCAAGCCATGTATCGCCGCTCGCTCGAGAACCCAGAGGCGTTCTGGGGCGAGCAGGCCATGGCGCTCGACTGGTTCCACCCGTGGACGACGGTCGTCGACGCCGACTACGAGGAGGTGGACTTCGCGTGGTTTTCCGGCGGGCGACTCAACGCCTGCCACAACTGCGTCGACCGGCACGTCGAGCGCCGCGGCGAGCAGGACGCGATCGTGTGGGCCGCGGACGAACCGGGCGTCTACCGCCACATCAGCTATCGCGAGCTCAAGCACGAGGTGTGCCGCGTCGCCAACGTGTTGCTCGCACACGGCGTGAAGAAGGGCGACCGCGTGTGCATCTACATGCCGATGATCCCCGAGACGGTGTACACGATGCTCGCCTGCGCGCGCATCGGCGCGGTGCACTCGGTGGTGTTCGGCGGCTTCTCGGCGGAGTCGCTGCGCGATCGCATCGTCGACGCGCGCTGCAAGGTGCTCGTCACTGCCAACGAGGGCCTGCGCGGCGGGCGCAAGATCCCGCTCAAGGCGATCGCGGACAAGGCGGTCGAGGGGCTCGCGCTCGTCGAAACCGTGCTCGTCGCGCGGCGCACGGAGGTCGAAGTCCCGATGCAATCCGGGCGCGACCATTGGCTCGATGTCGAGATGCGCCGCCAGCGCTCGACGTGCACGGTCGAGTGGATGGACGCGGAGGATCCGCTGTTCATCCTCTACACCTCGGGCTCGACCGGAAAGCCCAAGGGCCTGATGCACACGACCGGCGGCTACATGGTGTACGCGTCGATGACGCACCGGCTCGTGTTCGACTACCACGACGGCGACATCTACTGCTGCGCGGCCGACGTGGGCTGGATCACGGGCCACAGCTACATCGTCTACGGGCCGCTCGCCAACGGCGCCACGACGGTGATGTTCGAATCGACGCCGCTGTATCCCGACGCCAGCCGCTACTGGCAGCTCGTCGACGACCTCGGGATCAACATCTTCTACACGGCGCCGACCGCGCTGCGGGCGATCGCGCAGGCGGGCGACGCGCCGGTGAAGAAGCACTCGCGCAAGTCGCTGCGCGTGCTCGGCTCGGTGGGCGAGCCGATCAACCCCGAGGTCTGGCGCTGGTACCACGACGTCGTCGGAGACGGACGCTGCACGGTGGTCGACACTTGGTGGCAGACCGAGACCGGCGGGATCTTGATCACGCCCCTGCCCGGCGCGACGCCGACCAAGCCCGGCAGCGCGACGCTGCCGTTCTTCGGAGTGAAGCCGGTGGTGCTCGAACCCGAGAGCGGCCAGCGGCTCGAGGGCAACGGCGTGTCGGGCGCGCTGTGCCTCGCGTCGCCGTGGCCGGGGCAAGCGCGCACCGTGTGGGGCGATCACCAGCGCTTCAAGGAGACGTACTTCACGCAGTACAAGGGCCTGTACTTCACCGGCGACGGCTGCACGCGCGATGAGGACGGCTACTACTGGATCACGGGCCGCATCGACGACGTGCTCAACGTGTCGGGGCACCGGCTCGGCACGGCGGAGGTGGAGAGCGCGCTCGTCGCGCACGACGCCGTCGCGGAAGCCGCGGTCGTCGGCTTTCCGCACGACATCAAGGGTCAGGGCATCTACGCCTACGTGCTGCTCAACTCCAGCTACGCGGCGGCGAATCCGCGCGAGCTCGAGGGCGCGCTCAAGGCGCAGGTGCGCGAGTCGATCGGCGCATTCGCGGCGCCGGACGTGATCCACGTCGCACCCGGACTGCCGAAGACGCGCTCGGGGAAGATCATGCGCCGCATCCTGCGCAAGATCGCGGCCGGCGAGTACACGGGGCTGGGCGACACGTCGACGCTCGCCGAGCCCGAGGTGGTCGACAAGTTGGTCGCCCAGCACAGCGCGCGCCGGTAGCGAGGCGTCGTGGCACGGCGTCGCGGCACGGCGTCGCGCTCCTCGCGGACACCGGCCGCCTAGCGTCGCATCAAGTCGAACGACAAACGCTCACCGCGCTTGCACAGCGGGCAGGAATCCGGGCGCCACAAGTTGCGTTCGCGCCGCGCGAGCACGTGGAAGGGCACCGCGAGCTCCGCGCCGAGCTTCGCTCCGTCCGCGCCCAGATCGACGAGCGCGGCGAGCGCGACGACCCTCGCTCCCGCCTCGCGCAGATCCACGGCCGTCGACCGACAGGCCGCACCCGCGTTGATCGCATCGTCGAGGAGCAGCACGCGCGCCTCGCCGACGAGCGCGCGCAGCGAAGGCGGCACGCGAAAGCGCGCGTCGGCTTCCGAAATGCGCTCCGAGAACACGCACGGTAGGCCCAGCTCGGACGCGACGAACTGCGCCACGAACGCGCCGCCGACCAGCGGTCCGCAGACAACCTCGGGGCGCTGCGGGTACGCAAGCCGCGCCAGCTCGCTGGCCCACGCGCGCATGTGCGGCGTGTGCGCGAGCAGGCGCTGGAGGTCGATCCACAGGTCGCCGTGATGGCCCGATTCGTAGACGAAGTGGCCGCTGGCGGTCTGCAACTCTTGCTCGAGCTGCTCGCGGGCGTCGGGGAGCGGACGCGACATGGTCCAGATGCTAGCGCGAGCGCCTCGCGGCGCGCAGGGCGCTGCGCGGCTCGAGCGCGCTGCGTAGCATGGAGGCGCCCATCATGGTCCGTACCGCGCTCGTCCAGACCTACCACCGGTACACGCAATTCACCCACGTCCACCCGCTCGGGATCCTGATGATCGCCGCGCAGGCGCGGGAAGCTGGGCACGGCGACGTGCACATCCTCGACATGAAGGTCGAGGACTGGGATCCGGAGCAGTGCGTGGAAGAGCTGGTCAAGCTGCGGCCCGACGTCATCGGCCTCTCGGCCATGACCTATGAAGCGCTGTGCCTGCACGAGCTCGCCAAGCTCGTGCGCGAGCGCCTGCCGCGCGCGGTGATCGTCGCGGGAGGACCGCATCCGAGCGTGGCGGCCGACGACGTGCTGCGCGACGCGAACGTGGACCTCGTCGTGCGCGGCGAGGGCGAATTCACCTTCGCGGAGCTGCTCGACGGAGTGGCCGCAGGACGCGTGGACTGGAGTGGTTGTCTGGGGCTCTCGTGGCGGCGCGGCGGCGAGGTCGTGAACGAGCCCGACCGCGCGGCTCCCAAGGACCTCGACGCCTTGCCGTTCCCCGCTTGGGACCTGATCGACCACGCGAAGTACCACACGGTGCCGCGCGGTGGCGTGATCTACGCGCACAAGGAATTCGCGACGATTTTCAGCTCGCGCGCCTGCCCGTGGCGCTGCACCTACTGCCACAACAGCTACGGCAAGACCTTCCGCGACCGCTCCGCACGGCACGTGCTGGCGGAGATCGACCTGCTGGTGACGAAGTACGGCGTGAAGGAGCTCGTCTTCATGGACGACATCTTCAACTTCAAGCCGGAGCGCGCGAAGGCGATCGCGCGCGGCATCCTCGAGCGCGGCTACGAGCTAGCGCTGACGTTCCCGAACGGATTTCGCGGCGACATCCTCGACGAGGAGCTCGTCGTCTTGCTCAAGCAGGCCGGCATGTACCGCTGCATGGTCGCGGTCGAGTCGGCGAGCCCGCGCATCCAGAAGGTGATGAAGAAGAACCTGAAGATCGACAAGGTCGAGAGGATCGTCGATTTCATCGCGCGCCAAGGCGTGATGGTGCACGGCGCCTTCATGCTCGGCTTCCCCTCCGAGACCGAGGAAGAGATGCGCTCGACCGTCGACTGGGCCACGCGCTCGTCGTTCCACACGGCGGCGTTCTTCCGCGTCATTCCCTTCAAGGGCACCGAGCTCTTCCGACAAGTCGAGAGCGCCGGATTCGCGCTCCCCCACGACTGGTCGGCCTACGAGCCCTACCAGACCGAGATCAACCTCTCGACCGTGCCGGAGGCCACGATCACGAAGCTGCGCAAGTCCGCCTACCGCCGCTTCTATTTCAATCCCGCGCGCCTGTGGCGCATCTTCCGCCTGATCCCCAACAAGGCCAACATGCTGCCCTTCCTCGCGCTGCTGTTCGCCCGTCGCGCGTACGCGCGCTGACGCTCGTCGCGCCTACGCGCGCTGACGCTCGTCGCGCGTACGCGCGCTGACACACGTCGCGCCACAGGCAGCCGACGGCGCTCGTGGGGAACCCAAGGAAGCTCGGATTTCGAGGCCGGAACAGGGAACCTCGGCCGGGTGTCGCGCGTCACGAAGCAAACCCCAGCCCGCCACCGCCTGACCGGCTGTCGCAGCCGCCCGCGGCTGGGATTGGAGCCCCCCATGCAGCGACCCCTGCGCGCGACCGCGCTCGCGTTCGTTTGCGCGCCGTTTCTCGGCGCGCAGTCGGCCTTCGTCAACTTCGAGACGCCGCACGTTCACCCACTCGAGCTGGCGCCGGGGGGCGCACTCTTGTTCGCGGTCAACACGCCCGACGGCCGACTCGAAGCGTTCGACCTCGCCGCCGGTGGCGTCGTGCGCGCCTTCGACGTTCCGGTCGGCCTCGACCCCGTCTCCGTGCGCGCGCGCTCGGCGAGCGAAGCGTGGGTCGTCAACCACGTCTCGGACTCGATCAGCATCGTCGATCTCGCCACGCGCCACGTCGTGCGCACGCTCACGACGGATGACGAGCCGTGCGACGTGGTGTTCACGTCCAGCCCCGCGCGGGCCTTCGTCTCCTGCAGTCGGCCCGACACGGTGCTCGTGTTCGACCTCGCGAACCTGAGCGCGCCGCCCCAGCGCATCGCGCTCGTCGGCGAGGATCCGCGCGCGCTCGCCGTCAGCAACGACGGCACCAAGGTGCTCGCCGCCATCTTCGAGTCCGGCAACCGCTCGACCGTGCTCGGCGGCGGCATCGCGATGGGCAACACGCTCGCCTTCCCGCCCAACGTCGTCAGCGACCCGGCCGGACCCTACGGCGGCCAGAATCCGCCGCCGAACACGGGCGCGACGTTCACGCCGCCGATCAACACGGCCGCGGGCACTCCGCCCAAGGTGAGCCTGATCGTCAAGAAGGACGCGCAGGGCCGCTGGATGGATGACAACGGCGGCGACTGGACCAGCTTCGTGAGCGGAGCCAACGCCAGTGCTTCGGGCCGCAGGTCGGGCTGGGACCTCGCCGACCATGATCTCGCGACGATCGACGCCGCCACGCTCGCGGTGAGCTACACCAAGGGCGCGATGAACCTGTGCATGGCGCTCGCCGTGCACCCCACGACGGGCGAGGTGTTCGTCGTCGGGACCGAGGCGCGCAACGAGTTGCGCTTCGAGCCGCGCCTCAACGGCGCCTTCCTGCGCGTGCAAGTCGCGCGCTGCGCGCCGGGCGCGCCCACTCCGGCCGCGATCGCGGACCTCAACCCGCACCTCTCCTACGCGAGCCCGACGTTGCCGCAGTCGGAGCGCAACAAGTCGCTCGGCGACCCGCGCGCCATCGCGTGGCGCTCAGACGGCCTGCGCGGCTACGTCACCGGCATGGGCTCGAACAACCTCATCGTGATCAACTCCGCGGGCCAGCGGGCCGGCCTCACGCCGACGATCGAGGTCGGCGAGGGTCCGACGGGAATCGCGATCGACGATGTGCGCCGTCGCGCCTACGTGCTCGCCAAGTTCGAGAGCGCCATCTCGGTGGTCGACCTCGACTTCGAGTACGAGATCGCGCGCGTGCCGTTCCATGACTCGACGCCCGCCGCGATCAGGACGGGCCGCAAGCACCTCTACGACACCCACAAGAACTCCGGCACCGGCCACGTGGCCTGCGGTTCGTGCCATGTCGATGCACGCATGGACCGCCTCGCGTGGGATCTCGGGGATCCCGCCGGCAGCGCCAAGGCCACCACGGGCCAGAATCTCGGCGGCGGCATTCCCGGACTTTCGAACGGCTTCCAGCCGTGGCACCCGATGAAGGGGCCGATGACCACGCAGACCCTGCAGGACATCATCGGCCACGAGCCGCACCACTGGCGCGGCGACAAGAGCGGTCTGGAGCAGTTCGCCGGCGCGTTCATGGCGCTGCAGGGCGACGACGCGTCGATCAGCGCGACCGAGATGCAGCAGTTCGAGGATTTCCTCGCCACGGTCGCGTTCCCTCCCAACCCCTACCGCAACTTCAACAACTCGCTGCCGACGAGCGTGCCGCTGCCGGGGCATTTCACGACCGGCCGCTTCGCCGCGGCCGGACAGCCGCTGCCGACGGGCAATGCGGTCGCGGGGCTCGCGGCCTATCGACCGCCCACGCTGCTCGACAACGGTGCCTTCGCCTGCGTCACGTGCCACACCCTGCCGACCGGAGCGGGAGCGGACTACCGCCTGTCGGGAACGACGCTCGTGCCGATCGCGCCCGGTCCCGCCGGCGAGCGCCACCGCATGCTCGTCTCCGTCGATGGAACGACGAACGTGACGATGAAGATCCCGCAACTGCGCAACATGGCCGAGAAAACCGGCTTCAACGCGACGCAGCTCGTCAACACGGCGGGGTTCGGCTACCTCCACGACGGCACCGTCGACTCGCTCGAGCGCTTCGTGTCCGAGCCCATCTTCAGCGTCACGAGCGACCAGATGGTCGCCGATCTCGTCGCGTTCCTGCTCGCGTTCTCGGGCTCGGATCTCCCGGTCGGATCGACGAATGCGACGAACCTCGAGCCACCGGGCGGCACGAGCAAGGATGCGCACGCAGCCGTGGGCGCGCAACGCCAGCTCGTCGCGTCGGCGAGCGCCGCCGACCAGACTTGGATCAACACGGTGATCGGCTTCGCGAACGCCGCGAAGGTCGGCCTCGTCGCCAAGGGCCGTCAGGGCGGGATCGCGCGCGGCTGGGCTTGGAACAGCGCGAGTTCGAGTTTCCAGTCCGACCGCGCCGCGCAGTCGCTCTCCGCGAGCGCGCTGTGGAGTCAGGCGGCGGTCGGCAGCGAGCTTTGCTTCACGGTGGTGCCTTGGGGCAGCCAAGTGCGCATCGGCATCGACCGCGACCTCGACGGCAGCTACGACCGCGACGAGCTCGACGCGGGAACCGACCCCGCCAATCCGCTGAGCAAGCCAGGCGGCTGCCTGCAGATCCCGCCCGCGTCGCCGTCGGGGCTGGTCACGACGACCGTCGGCGCGAACGAGATCCGGCTGCGCTGGAGCGACAATTCCAACGACGAGTCGACGTTCGTGGTCGAGCGCGCTCCGCTCGGTTCGGGTGCGTACGTCACGCTCGCGACGCTGGCGGTCGACAGCACGAGCTTCCGCGACACGAGCGTGAGCTGCGAGAGCGCTTGGGACTATCGGGTCCGAGCCACCAACTGCGCGGGCGCGTCGGGTTGGGCCCAGCAGCTCGGCCTCGGCGGACACTGCGCCACCGCAGCGGTCGCTTACTGCACAGCCAAGACGAACAGCCTCGGCTGCGTGCCCTTCATGGCCGCGAGCGGTCAGGCGAGCGCGGCCGCGAACTCAGGCTTCACGCTGGCGGCCTTCCAAGTCCGCAACCAGAAGCAGGGATTGCTCTTCTACGGCCTTTCGGGGCGCGCGTCGCAGCCGTTCCAAGGCGGGACGCTGTGCGTCGCCTCGCCGCGCTTCCGCACGCCGCCGACGAGCTCGGCGGGCAACGCGGCGAGCGTCGACGACTGCACCGGCATCTACACGATCGATCTCAACGCGTTCGCCGCCGGAGCGCTCGGCGGCGCGCCCGAACCCGGGCTGCGCATGCCGGGCCAGCACGTCGTCTCCCAGTGGTGGGGCCGCGATCCGGGGTTTGCTCCGCCTGGCAACACGACGCTCAGCGACGCCATCGAGCACGTCGTCACCCCGTGATCGGGCTCACGTCGCGAGATCGACCCCGAAGAATCTCAGCCGCGCATCCATAGATCGGCGGACTCGAGGCCTCAGATGGCCTCGAGTTCACAGCGGACGCGCTTCAGGCGCAGGTCGCAGGAGATCCCCATCCCGAGCAGCACGAGGCCGCTCACGAAGCAGACGGCGCCGAGTCCGAGGCCCCACTTCCCGCCGGAGAGCAGCGAGGAGTTCAGTTGCTCCGGCGTCGGATTGGCAGTGTTTCCGATCGTCTCGAAAGTTGACAGCACTCCGAGGACCCAGGCGACGGCGGGTATGAGCAACGACAGGGCAAGCGCGATCGCACCTGCGAACAGTCGCCACGTGCGCCGCGAGGCGAGTTCATCCAGTTCAGCTTTCACGTTCATTTCAATCCTCAGGGAGTCTTGGGTTTGGCCTCGACCGCCGAAATGACCTTCGCGGCGCAGGCCGCGGGATCCTTGTCGAACTCGGCCGGACAGTTGGGGCAGCAGAAGCCTATCACTCGGCCCTCGAACGTGCGCGTGTACTTCGCGTTGACCGGCGAGCCCGTGATCGGACAGGTCGTGTTGATCGATGCGGTCGGATCACCGGGCGGCGGAGCGTCGGGCGACGGCAGTTCGTTGGTGAACTTGGGCGGCGGCTCGAGCTCGGCCAGCACGGCATCGGGCTTGTCGCCCGCGTCGACCAACAGGTCCGTGCGCCCGCGCAGTTGCGCGAGATCGTCGACGGAGAGCGCGCAGCCCCAGACGAACACGCGCTCGAGCTTGGGCAGCGCGAGCAGGGTCGGAATGGAAGCCGCGGTGATCGCCGAGCGCGCGAGCACGAGTTCGCGCAGCTTGGCGTGAGCGCCAAGTTTCGCGAGGCCGGCGTCGTCGAGTCGCGTGTCGCGCAGGTCGAGGCGCTCGAGGTGCTCGAACTCCGCGCACAGCGCCAGCGTGTCCGCACCGACGTGCGAGCGCGCGAGCGCGAGCTCGACCACCTGCCCCTTGAGGGGCTCCAACAGCGAGCGCACGAGAGCGTCGTCGGTCTTCAGCGCGATCGCGGCGAAGTCGATCCACAGGCCATTCGAGCCCTGCGCGATCGGCTGCACGTGCACGAGCGCCGCGCGCAGCGCCGCGAGCGAGGCCGCTGGGGCGGGAGCGATCGGCGCCGGTGGGTTGGGATGGCGCTCCAGCGACTGCGATGCGTGCAGCGCCTCGACGCGCCCCTCGAAGGGCGCACCGGCGCGGATCCAGCCCGAGAGCAGCGCTCGCTCGAGCGGATCGAGTTGCGGCTTGTCCCCCGGCGGCATGTGTTCTTCGTCCGCGAGCGGCAGCGCGAGCCGCCGCACGAGCTCGCTCGCCTCCGCGTCGCCGGAGACGAACGCGGGCGCGGTCGAACCGCCCGCGCGGATCGCTTCGGGCGTGTGCAGTCGCAGGCCACCCTTCGCGCGCTCGGCGCCGTGACAACCCGTGCAACGCTCAGCCAAGAGCGGCGCGATCAGCGCGTCGTAGGTGGACGGCAACCTCGACGCAGCGCGCGGCTCGACATCGGCCGATTGGCACGCCCCGAGCGCGAGCAACGCGAGCGCAGCACGCCTCATGCGAGCAGCTCCCGCACCACGCGACCCGACGTGTCGGTCAAGCGGTAGTCGCGGCCCTGATGGCGATAGCTGAGCCGCTCGTGATCGAAGCCGAGCACGTGCAGCAGCGTCGCGTGCAGGTCGTGCACGCTGAGCGGATTCTCGACGATGTTGTAGCCGTAGTCGTCGGTCTTGCCGTAGCTGATGCCCCCGCGGATGCCGCCGCCTGCGGCCCACACGGTGAAGGCGCGCGGGTGGTGGTCGCGACCATAGTTGGTCTCGGTCAGCGTGCCTTGGCTGTAGACGGTGCGCCCGAACTCGCCGCCCCACAGCACGAGCGTCTCGTCGAGCAATCCGCGGCGCCGCAGGTCCTTGATCAGCGCCGCCTGCCCCTGATCCACGGCCTGCGTCTGCAGCTTGATCTCCGCGGGCAGACCGCCGTGCTGGTCCCAGCCGCGCATGTAGAGCTGGATGAAACGCACGCCTCGTTCGGCGAGCCGTCGCGCGAGCAGACAGTTCGCCGCGAAGCTGCCGGGCTTGCGCACGTCGGGACCGTACATCTCCAGCGTCGCCTCGTCCTCGTCGGAGAAGTCCGCCAGCTCCGGCACCGACATCTGCATGCGGTAGGCCATCTCGGCCTGAGCGATGCGCGCGTCGATCTCGTCGTCGAGGGACTCGCGGCGCTCGATCTCGTCGAGTGCGCCGACGAGGTCGAGCATGCGGCGTCGATCGAGCCGCGCGACCCCCGGCGGATCCTTCAGGTACAGCACCGGATCGCCGCTCGAGCGCAACTTGCAGCCCTGATGCTCGCTCGGCAGGAAACCCGAACCCCAGAAGCGCGCCGCGAGCGCCTGCATGTTGCCCTGTCCCTGCGAGATCATCACCGCAAACGTCGGCAAGTTCGCGTTGGCGCTGCCGAGTCCGTAGCTCAGCCACGAACCGAATGACGGGCGTCCGGCCACCTGGGCGCCGGTCTGGAAGAACGTGATGCCCGGTTCGTGGTTGATCGCCTCGGTCTCCATCGAGTGGAGGAAGCACAGTTCGTTGGCGATCTGCTGCGTGTGCGGGAGCAGCTCCGAGAGCCACACTCCGCCGGTGTGGTTCTCGCAGCGCGAAAAGCGGAACACGCTCGGCGCGATCGGAAAGCGCGCCTGTCCCGAGGTCATCGTCGTCAGCCGCTGACCCTTGCGAATCGAGTCCGGCAGGTCCTGATTGAAGCGCCGCCGCAGCTCGGGCTTGTAGTCGTACAGATCGAGGTGGCTCGGGCCGCCCTCCATGTGCATGTAGATCACGCGCTTGGCCTTGGGCGCGAAGTGCGGACCCACAGGCAGCTCGCTCGAAGCACCGCGGGCGCGTTCGCCGCCGAGGATCGACGCGAGCGAGAGCGCGCCGAGGCCCGCGCCGAGGCCGGAGGCCGCACGCGAGAAGAAGCGCCGCCGAGTGAGCGAGAGGTGGTGTTGGGAGAGCGGGTCCATGTTCAGCTCCGACAGATCGTGGCGTCGAGGTTGAGCAGGCTGGAACACAGCAGCGTCCAGGCGGCAAGTTCGGACGGATCGAGGCCGGAAGGCAGCGGAGTCTCCCCCACCTCGATGAGCGCCTGCGCGTCGGAGGGCGAGTTCGCGTACCGCGCGCGGAAGTCGGCGAGGGCCGAGCGCAGCAGCGCGAGCTCCTCCCCACTCGGTCGGCGCGACGTCGCGCGCCGGAACGCCCCCGCGATGGCCTCGTCGTCGCCCGCGCCCGCCGCGAGCGTGCGCGCCGCGAAGCCGCGCGCGGCCTCGACGAACTGCTCGTCATTCCACAGCACCAACGCCTGCAACGGCGTGTTGGTCGCCAGGCGCCGGATGTTGCAGAACTCGCGCGTCGGCGCATCGAGCATGAGCATCGCCGGCGGCGGGCAGGCGCGCTTCCAATACGTGTAGACGCTGCGGCGCCGGAGCGCGTCGCCGTCGCCGCGCTCGTACACGCGCGTGTTCGATCCCAGCATCGCGACCTCCTGCCACAGGCCCTCGGGCTGGTAGGGCTTCACCGACGGTCCGCCGAAGTGCTCGACGAGCAAGCCGCCGACGTGCAGCGCGTTGTCGCGCAACGCCTCGGCATGCAAGCGGCGACGCGCGCCGCGTGCGAGCAGACGATTCTCCGGATCTCGCTCGGCGAGGTCGGGGCGCACGCGCGACGAGAGCGCGTAGGCCTCGCTCGTCAGCAGGAGGCGCAGCACGTGCTGCACGTCCCAGCCGCTTTCGCGGAACTCCACCGCCAGCCAGTCGAGCAGCTCGGGGTGGCTGGGGAACGCTCCCTGCACGCCGAAGTCCTCGGAGGTGGCGACGATTCCGGTGCCGAACACCAGTTCCCACAGGCGGTTGACCGCCACGCGCGCGACGAGCGGGTTGTCCGGCGCGAGCAACCACTGCGCGAGGCCGATGCGGTCCTTCGGCGCTCCCGCGGGCAGCGTTCCAAGCGCGCGGGGAACGCCGCGTTCCACTCTGCGCTGTGAATCGGGCTTGTCGTACGCGCCGCGCATCAGCACGAAGGTGTCGCGCGGCATCGCGAGCTCCTTCATCACCATCGTGCGCGGCACGCGCGCCCCCAGTGCCTCGAGTTCGCCCTCGAGCGTCGCGATGCGCTCGGAGTGCGCGCGATAGGTCGGAGAAAACAGCGTGCGCCAGCGCTTGTCGACGCGCGCCTCGAGCTCGGGCCAACGGGCTTCCTTCGGAAGCAGCGTGGCGACCAGTTCGCCGGCGAGCTCGCCCTCGCGCGGCAGCTCGCGCCAATAGAAACCCGAGGCACCCCCCGTGTTGACGACCTTGAACACCACGTCGCGCCGGCCGCGCGCGAACGACGCCTTGGCACGCTCCTGATCGGCACCTGCTGCGCGGTCGATCTGATGGGCGTGGACCTGTGCGCGGTCGACGTACACCCGCAGGCCGTCGTCGCTGCCCAGCGACAGCTCGAGTTCGCGCGTGCTCGGCACGAACAGGCGCTTGGCGAGGTACAGGTTGCCAGCGATCGAGGGCAGCGAATTGACCTTGCCGTCGAGTCGCTCGTCCTCGAAAGACCACGCCTTCCCTGAGAAGCGCTGCTTCAAGTCGAGCGGCGCCGTCTCGGGACCGTCGACGCGCTCGAACAACGCGCCACGCTCGCCGGGGAAGGGTCCGCACAGGTACCAGCCGCTCGACGCCGCGGGCAGCCGCGCCACGAGCTCGTCACCGATCGCCGCGGTGCGCACGCGCACGCGTCCGAGGGTGTGGCGCGGGTAGATCGACTCGAACTCCAGCCGCACGACGAGCTGCGTGCCGCCTTCGAACCCGAAGGGCTCGTCCGCGAGGAGCAACAGCGCACGCGGGCCCTCGCGGGTGTGCGCGTCGAGAGCCCAGCCGAGCTCGTCGTCCTCGTCGAGCACGTTGACCGCGCGATAATCGCCGTTGGGCTGCTCGTGATCGGCCCAGGCCCACTCGAAGCGCAACGGCTGCACCTGCGTCGGGTCCTTCGTCGAGCGCGCTTGGGCGACCACGGCGCTGAGCACGGCGTTGCCATTCTCCGCGCGACCGACGCGACCGTGGGGCAGGCTGGGATCGCCTAGCGCTTCGAGCAGCACGAGCCGCTGAGCGCGCGCCTCGCTGGCGAGTTCGAGCACGAACGTGTCGCGGTCGGGATTGGTGCCGCTCGCGAGCACCGAGCCATCCGCCTGCACGCTCAGCGTCGCGCCCGCCTGCGACTGCGCGTCGATCACGCGCGGCAGCGTCCAATCGAGTCCCGCCTGCGCGATGGCCGCGTCGAAGGCCGCACGCTCGTCCGCCTCGCGCGGGTCGCGCTCGCCCAACTGCGCGCGCTCGCCCTCGAGTTGCTGCGTCAGCCGCTCGCGTTCCGAGTGCTGCTCGCTGGTCGGCACCTCGAGGAACGGCTCGAAGGCCCGGTTCGCATTGGGCTGCTGCGAGTACAGCCCCGGCTCCTCGTTCGAGTTGAAGTACGCGAACAGCGAGTAGTAGTCCGCCTGCGAGAGCGGGTCGAACTTGTGGTCGTGGCAGCGCGCGCAGCCGAGTGTGAGCCCGAGGAACACCGAACCCGTCGTCCCGGTGCGGTCGGCCGCGTATTCGACCTTGTACTCCTCGTCGATCGCGCCACCTTCGTCGGTCGTGACATGGTTGCGGTGAAAGCCGCTCGCGACTTTCTGCGCGGTGGTGGCGTTGGGCAAGAGATCGCCGGCGAGTTGCTCGGTCACGAACCGATCGAAGGGCATGTTCTCTCGGTACGCGTCGAGCACCCAGTCGCGCCACGGCCAGATTTGGCGGCCCGCATCCATGTGGATGCCGCTGGTGTCGGCATACCGCGCCGCGTCGAGCCACGGCGTGGCCATGCGCTCGGCATAGCGCGAGCGGTAAGGTTCGGTCGAGAAGATGCGCTCGATCCAACGCTCGAGCTTGTGCTCGCGCCGGTCCGCTTCGAACTCGTCGAGTTCCTCCGGCGTCGGGGCGAGGCCCGTGAGGTCGAGCATCACGCGCCGCAGCAGCGTCGCGTCGTCCTCGCGCGGGTTGGGCGCGAGGCCCGCTGCGTCGAGTTGCGCCTTCAGGAAGCGATCGATGGGCGAGCGCATCCAATTCGCATCGGCGACCCGCGGCGCCTCGGGCCGCTTGGGCGCCACGAAGGACCAGTGCGGTTCGTACTCGGCTCCGGCTTCGATCCAGCGTCGCAGCAGCTCGAGTTCGTCGTCGCCGAGCGGCTTCTTCTTGCTCGCGCTCGGCGGCATGCGCACCGCCTCGTCGTGCGACGTCACGCGCCGCCACAGCTCGCTGCCTTCGATGCGCCCCGGCCGCACCGCGGCGCGACCCTCACGCTCGGCGCTCGCACCCTCGAACGTGTCGAGCCGCAGACCGGCCTGCCGCGTCGCCTCATCCGGGCCGTGACACTTGAAGCAGCGGTCGGCGAGGATCGGTCGCACGTCCCGGTCGTAGCGCGGCACGGGCGGCGCTTCACCGCACGGAGCGGCACTCGCGAGCGCGAGCGTGCCCGCGGCGAGCGCGAGCGCGGCGACGAACAGGGGAGAGCGAATCGAGCGCAGTGCGATGCTCAAGAGCAAGTCCTCCACGGGCATCGTAGCAACCTCGTGCGAGCCTGCGGTCGCGGCCACGACGCAACTTCGAAGTCCGGGCCGAGCGGGCGTCCCCGTGCTGCGCGGCTAGGATGGGCCGCGTGCTCAAGCCCCTGAGACTCGCGCCGGAAACGCAGTTTTTGATCATCGCGGCCGCCGTGGGCGCCGCGGGAGCGCTGCTCGACGCCCTGCTGCGCTGGCTGATCTCGCTCTCACACCAAGTGTTCGTCTCGGGTACGAGCGAGCTCTTCACGCCGCTCGGCTTGGGCTGGAAACCGCTGCTGTTCGTGCTCGCGCCGACCCTCGGCGGGCTCGCCGTGGGCCTCCTCGGGCACTGCTCGCGCAGCGAGGTCGGCGGCTACGCCCTGCCGTCGTTCCTCGAGAAGGTGAACCTGCGCGTCGACGACCTGCGGCCGCGACTGATCCTGCTGCGCTCGCTCGCCGCCGCGATCACGCTCGGCTCGGGCGGCTCGGCGGGCGTCGAAGGCCCGATCGCCTCGCTCGGCGGCGGCATCGCGGCGTGGATCGGTCGCGTGCGGCAGCTCGCGGGCGAGCGGCTGCGCGTGATGGTCGCCTGCGGAGCGAGCGCGGCCGTCGCCGCGGCCTATGGCGCGCCGATCGCGGGCGTGTTCTTCACGCAGGAGATCGTGCTCGCCGGCAACTACGACCTGCAGAACTTCGTGCGCGTGGTCGTCGCGGCGGGCTCGGCGACCGTGGTGGCGCGCGCGATCCGCGGCGATGCGCCGCTGTACGACGTGGCGCCCTTCGAGCTCGTGAGCGCCGGCGAGCTCGGCGCCTACCTCGCGCTCGGCTTGGCGTGCGGCCTCGTCGGAGCGCTCTTCGCGCGACTGTTCTTCGCCACCCAACGCCGCTTCGCGACCTTGGCGCTGCCCGCACCGTGGCGACCCGCGCTCGGCGGCGCACTCGTCGGCCTGATCGCACTGCTCTCGCCGGGCGTGCTCGGCACCGGCGAGGAAGTGATCGAGATCCTGCTCTCGATCGACCGCGCCTCCACCGCGGCGATCCTCCTCGCGCTCGGCGCGCTCGTGGTCGCCAAGGCGGTCGCGACCTCGCTCACGATCGGCTCCGGCGGAGCGGGCGGCATCTTCGGCCCGTCGCTCGTGCTCGGAGCGGCGTTGGGAGCCGCGGTCGGCGGCGTGGCCGACCGGCTGTGGCACGAGGGCACGTCGATCCCCGGACACTACGCGATGATCGGGATGGGCGCGCTGCTCGCCGCGACCGCGCGCGCGCCGCTGACCGCCATCTTCCTGGTGTTCGAGCTCACGGGCTCCTCCTCGACGGCCGTGCTCCCGGCGATCCTCGCCGTCGCCGCGGCGCTGTACGTGGCGCACAAGTTCGAGCGCCACTCGATCGACGAGGCCGAGCTCGCCTCGCGCGGCGTGCGCCTGCGCGGAGGCCGCGAACTCGCGGTGTTCGACAGCGTCACGGCGCAGGAGGCCATGCATCCGGGTTTCGAGGGCGTCCCCGCCTCGACCACGGCACCGGCGTTGCAGACGCTCGTGTCGCGTTCGCGAGCGAGCGCCTACGTGGTGGTCGACGAGCGCGACGAGATGGTCGGGCTGCTCTCCCTGCAGGACCTGCGCCAGCTCGACGAGGCCACGGCGGTGGCGCTCGGGCCGCTGACGATCGCCTCGGACCTGTGCGAGCGCCGCGTGGTGACGATCTTCGCGGATGAGCCACTCTCGCTCGCCCTCGCGCGCCTCGACGAGCACGGCTTCCGCCAGTTGCCGGTGGTCGCGCGCGAGAACCCGCGCCGAGTGATCGGGATGCTCGAGCGCGCGCACATCCTCGCCGCCTATCGCCGCTCGCTCGCGCGCCGCAGCGAGGCGGCCGCCGCGGACGACTCGGGCTCGAGCTCGTGACCTGCCCCCAGCGGGCCGGGGGGGATGGCAACAGCCGTGCCCCTCTCGCGCTACAATCCGCCGTTCGAAGGCTGTGCCCCCCGTCGCGAGCAGGCGACGTCGCAGCCCGAGCGAGAAACCCGAGGGCCGGGTGGCCCAGGAGTGCGTGCCGTGGCGTCGATCCCCTCGTTCCTGTCCCCGACTGACACCTTCGTCCGCCGCCACGTCGGCCCGAGCGACTCGGACGTCGCCCAGATGCTCGCGTCGATCGGCTCGCGGAGCCTCGACGCGCTGATGGAGGAGACCGTTCCCGGAGCGATCCGCCTGCGCCGCCCCTTCGCGCTCGGCGGCGAGCGCGGCGAGCACGAGCTGCTCGCCGACCTGAAGCAGATCGCGAGCGCCAATCAAGTCTTCCGCAGCTTCATCGGGCTGGGCTACTACGGGACCATCACGCCGCCGGTCATCCTGCGCAACATCCTCGAGAACCCGGGCTGGTACACCCAGTACACGCCCTATCAGGCCGAGATCAGCCAAGGCCGACTCGAGGCGCTGCTCAACTGGCAGACGATGGTGACCGACCTCACCGCCCTGCCGCTCTCCAACGCATCGCTGCTCGACGAGGGCACGGCCGCGGCCGAGGCGATGGCGATGTGCCACGCGGCGACCAAGGGCAAGCGCGCGTCGTTCTTCGTCAGCGAGCGCTGCCTGCCGCAGACGATCGCGGTCGTTCAGACGCGCGCGGAGGCGCTCGGCTGGGACGTGATCGTCGGCGACCACGAGAGCTTCGACTTCGCCAAGCGGCCGGTGTTCGGCGCGCTGGTGCAGTACCCGACGGCCGATGGCGAGGTGCTCGACTACGCGCCGCTGGCGCACAAGGCCCACGACTCGGGCGCGCTGGTCGTGGTCGCGACGGACCTGCTCGCTCTCACGGTCCTGCGCGCGCCCGGCGAATTCGGCGCGGACATCGCGGTCGGCTCGGCCCAGCGCTTCGGCGTCCCCATGGGCTACGGCGGCCCCCACGCCGCGTTCCTCGCCACGCAGGACACCTTCAAGCGCGACATGCCCGGCCGCCTGATCGGCGTGAGCAAGGACTCGCGCGGCAAGCCGGCCCTGCGCATGGCGCTGCAAACGCGCGAGCAGCACATCCGCCGCGAGAAGGCCACCAGCAACATCTGCACCGCGCAGGTGCTGCTCGCCGTGATGGCGGGCATGTACGCCGTCTACCACGGCCCCGACGGACTGCGCGCGATCGCACAGCGCGTCCACGCCTCGACGGCGCTGCTCGCGCACGGCCTCGGCAAGCTCGGCTACAAGCTCGCCCACGCGCGCTACTTCGACACGCTGCGCGTCCAGCTCGGCGAGAAGCGCGCCGAGACGATCGTCGCCACGGCGCGCGGCAAGCGCGTCAACCTGCGCTGGATCGACGAGCACTCGGTCGGCATCTCGCTCGACGAAACGGTCACCGCCAGCGACCTGCGCGCGCTGTTCGAGATCTTCGGCGGCGAGGCGGGCGCGAAGCTCGATCTCGGCGAGCTCGGAAAGGGTCTCGACAGCTCGCTCCCGCTCGCGCGCACTTCGACCTACCTCGCGCACCCCGTGTTCCACGGCTACCACGCGGAACACGAGATGCTGCGCTACATCCGCAAGCTCGAAGGCCGCGATCTGTCGCTCACGGCGGCCATGATCCCGCTCGGCTCGTGCACGATGAAGCTCAACGCGACGAGCGAGATGATCCCCGTCACGTGGAGCGAGTTCGGCAACCTCCATCCGTTCGCCCCGGTCGGGCAGGCCGCCGGCTACACGCGCCTGTTCGAGACGCTCGAGCACGCGCTGCGCGAAGTGACGGGCTTCGAGGGCATCTCGCTGCAGCCCAACGCGGGCTCGCAGGGCGAGTACGCGGGCCTGCTCGTGATCCGCGCCTGGCATCGCCACCGCGGCGAGCCGCACCGCAACGTGTGCCTGATTCCGACGAGCGCCCACGGCACCAACCCCGCGAGCGCCGTGATGGCGGGCATGCGGGTGGTCGTCGTCGCCTGCGACGAGCACGGCAACGTCGACATAGCGGACCTGCGCGCCAAGGCCGCCGCGAACTCCGCCCACCTCGCCGCGCTGATGGTGACCTACCCCTCGACCCACGGCGTGTTCGAGGAGTCGATCCGCGAAATCTGCGCGATCGTTCACGAGCACGGCGGACAGGTCTACATGGACGGCGCGAACATGAACGCGCAGGTCGGCCTGTGCCGCCCCGGAGATTTCGGCGCGGACGTCTGCCACCTCAACCTGCACAAGACCTTCTGCATCCCGCACGGCGGCGGCGGACCCGGCATGGGCCCGATCGGCGTGCGCGCTCACCTCGCACCGTTCCTGCCCAACCACCCGCTGGTGAAGACCGGCGGCGAGCGCGGCGCCGGCGCGATCTCGGCCGCGCCGTGGGGCAGCGCGAGCATCCTCGTGATCCCGTGGGTCTACATCCAACTAATGGGCGCCGCGGGCCTGCGCCGCGCGACCGAGATCGCGATCCTCAACGCGAACTACATGGCCGAGCGCCTGCGCCCGCACTACCCGATCCTGTTCACCGGCACGCGCGGACGCGTGGCGCACGAGTTCATCATCGACCTGCGCCCCTTCGAGCGGAGCGCGGGCGTGGTGGCCGAGGACGTCGCCAAGCGCCTGATGGACTACGGCTTCCACTCGCCCACCATGTCGTTCCCCGTCGCGGGCACGCTGATGATCGAGCCCACCGAGTCCGAAGCGCGCGCCGAGCTCGACCGCCTGTGCGACGCGCTGATCTCGATCCGCGCCGAGATCGCCGCCATCGAGACCGGTCGCGCCGACCGCGTCGACAACCCGCTCAAGGGTGCTCCGCACACGATGGACATGGTCGTCGCCGACGACTGGAAGCGCGCCTATTCGCGCGAGCAGGCCGCCTTCCCCGCGCCTTGGACGCGCGAGCGCAAGTTCTGGCCCTTCGTCGGCCGCGTCGACAACGGCTACGGCGATCGCAACCTCGTTTGCACGTGCCTGCCGATCGAGGCCTACGCCGCCGCTCCGAGCGACGCGCAGGCCGTGCTCGCGAGCAGTGGGACCTGAGGACGCGCGAGGTGGGGTTGCTGCGCAAGTTGCTCGCGTTTCTGCACGTGCAGGGCCACGGCGAGTTGCTCGCCGTCGGCGAGCGTGCTCCCGCGTTCGAGCTCCCCGACCACACCGGAGCGAGCGTGCGACTCTCCGACTTCGCGGGCCGCACGGTCGTCCTGTGGTTCTACCCCAAGGCCGACACGCCCGGCTGAACGCTGCAAGGGTGCGGGTTCCGTGATCGAGCCCGCGACTACGCGCAGCGCGGCATCGACGTGCTCGGCGTCTCGTTCGACACGCCCGAACACAACCGCGCCTTCGCCGAGAAGTTCTCGTTCCCCTTCCGCCTGCTCTGCGACACCTCGCGCGAGGTCGCCCTCGCCTACGGGGCCGCCCGCTCACGCGCCGACCGCTTCCCCGCGCGCATCACCTATGTGATCGGCCCCGACGGCCTGATCCTCGAGGCCCTCGACACGAGCTCGCCCGCCACGCAGGCCGCCGAGATCCTCGCCCGCCGCGAACGAGCCTTCCACGGATAGCTCGCGACGGTCGGAGAACTCGAGCTCCACGCGGGCACGGTCGAAGCGGTAGTCGCCCCTCGCGACCTCGATCCCGTCCTGAATCTCGAACGGCGCGAGCAGCACCTCGCGCGTCGAGAGCAGCTCGAGCCGCACGGAATCATTGCTCTCGAAGTACAGGACCAAGGGCTGGAGCTCGGCTTCGAACGTCTGCGTGTCGCGACCGATGCCCGTCACCCAATTGGCCTCGAGTTGCGCCTCGTATTGCCGCACCAGCTCGCCGTGAAGACGCGGCCTCCACGTGCATTGGCCTTCGTGCCGCCGGATTCCCGTGCGCGCCACGAAGCCCAGCTTGGGATCGAAGTCCTTCTCGATCGTCGCGCTCCCGATGCTCCAATTGAATGGGTCGTTGGGATAGGAGAGCTTTCCGGCCCACGCCTTGCTCTTGTCGCCGCCACCCTCGTTGTCCGTGCGCAGCAGGTAGGAATTCCAGCGCAGGGTGCCGTCGCCGAGCAGCTCATTGGTGCGCAGGTTGAGGTTCGCGCCGTAGGTGTCGGCGCGCTCGCCCGACGACGGGTCGCCGCGGCTCCAGATCACGCCCACGTCGGACTGCTCGAGGATGTTGCGCGAAACGCGCCCCGCGAACAGGTTGCGACTCGGCTCGGTGGCGCCCGCGCCGGTCTGCGCGTCGAGGACGCCGAAGTTCCAGCCATCCGGCTGGCCCGTCAGCTCCGCCGCCGCGTCGATCGGCACCTTCTCGCGATTGCAGTCGAGGCCGATGCGGCGCGAGAAGAACGG
>VGZD01000060.1 GCA_016872715.1 Planctomycetota bacterium | reverse complement strand
ACGGTGGTGGCCGCGGTGGCTACGGTGGCGGCGGCGGCGGCGGTGGCCGCGGTGGCTACGGTGGCGGCGGCGGCGGCCGCGGCGACCGTGACGACAGCTACTAAGCCAGCTGGCCCGCGCCTCGTGCGCGGGTTGTGAACACTGCGGGCTCGGCGGGACCTCCTGCCGAGCCCGCGGTCTTTCCCAAGCCAACGCGCGCGCTCACTTCGACGCGCGCCGCGCTGCTCACGCGCGCAGGTGGCGTCGCGCACCATGGTGTCTCGACACGCGCGCGGCGGGCGGTGCGGGCTGGGGCGGGGGAGGCGTATTCTCTGCGGGCATGAAGAACGCGGTGGCAGCGGCGGTGCTCACGCTCACGTTGACGGCGGGGCTCGGCGCGCAGGAGCAGGGAACGGAGCCGAAGGCGGCGGCGGATGCGGAGGCGGCGGCGAAGTGGGGCGCGGACGTCGTCGAGACCCACCATCGGGTGGCGGTCGAGGGCGGCGAGCTTGCGTACACGGCGCGCGCGGGGCGCATGAAGCTCACCACCGAGGACGGCAAGGCGAAGGCGGAGCTGTTCTTCGTGGCGTACACCAAGGACGACGTCGCGGACCCCTCGACGCGCTCGCTGACGTTCTCGTTCAACGGCGGGCCGGGCTCGTCGAGCGTGTGGCTGCACTTGGGGGCCCTCGGACCCAAGCGCGTGAAGATGCAGGCCGAGGGCTGGGCGCCGCCGCCGCCCTACGAGCTCGTCGACAACCCGCACACGTGGCTGGACGCGACCGACCTCGTGTTCATCGATCCGGTGACGACGGGGTACAGCCGCGCGGCGGAGGGCGAGGATGCGGCGCAGTTCCACGGCGTGACGCCGGACGTCGAGTGGACGGCGGAGTTCATCCGGCTGTGGACGACGCGCTACGAGCGCTGGGCGAGCCCGAAGTTCCTCGCGGGCGAGAGCTACGGCACGACGCGCGCGGCTGGGCTCGTCGCTCACCTACAGGAGCGCCACGGCATGTACTTGAACGGGATCGTGCTCGTCAGCGCGATCCTCAACTTCCAGACGGCGTGCTTCGACGTCGGCAACGACCTGCCGTACGTGCTGTTCCTGCCGACCTGCGCGGCGACCGCGTGGTACCACCGCCAACTCGCGCCCGAGCTCTCCGGCGATCTCGGCGCGCTGCTCGCGGAGGTCGAACGCTTCGCGATCGACGAGTACCTGCCGGCGCTGGCGAAGGGCGACGGGCTTGCCTCGGCGGACCGCGACGTGCTGGTCGCGCGGCTCGCGCGCTACACCGGCCTGTCGCAGGACTACGTCGAGCGCTGCAACCTGCGCATCGATCAAGGCCGCTTCTGCAAGGAGCTCCTGCGCGACGAGCGGCGCACGGTCGGTCGGCTCGACAGCCGCTTCACTGGCATCGATCGCGACGCGGCCGGCGAGCGCAGCGAGTTCGATCCGAGCATGTCGGCGATCCTCGGACCCTTCACGGCGACGCTCAACGACTACGTGCGGCGCACGCTGCGCTACGAGAACGATCTGCCCTACGAGATCCTCACGGGGCGCGTGCAGCCGTGGCAGTTCGACCAGCGGAATCACTACCTCAACGTCGGCGAGACGCTGCGGCAGGCGATGACGCGCAACCCGCACCTCAAGGTGTACGTCGCGGCCGGCGTGTACGACTTCGCGACGCCGCACTTCGCCGCGGAATACACGGTGCGCGCGCTCGGGCTCGACGCGTCGCTGCGCGGCAACATCGTGACCTCGCGCTTCGAGGCGGGGCACATGATGTACATCCACGAGGGCGAGCTCGTGCGCTTCCACGACGAGATCGCGGCGTTCCTCAGCCCTGCGGCGCGGCGCTGAGGCGCGCGACGAGCACGTAGCCGGCGAGCGCGGCGGCGAGCGAGGCGAGAAACGGGAAGCTCCACGCGCCGAGGAAGCCGACGACGAACGTCGCGGCGCCGAGCGCGAGCGCGGTGAAGGCCGCGGCCGCGCCGCCGAGGCGCGTGAACAGGCCGAAGACGAGCAGCACGAAGATGCCGGCGCTGCCGAAGCCGTTGGTGAGCTCCATCAGGTCGCCGACGGAGGTGGCGGTGCTCGCGAGCGCGAGCGCGACGAGGCCGAAGCCGACCGTGCAGGAGCGCGCGACGAGCAGCTTGGAGCGCTCGTCGAGGTTGGGGCGCGCTCGGCCGACGATGTTGTGCGAGAAGAGCGAGGAAGAGACGAGCAGCGCGCTGTCGACGGTCGAGAGGATCGCGGAGACGAGCGCGCCGGCGAACAGCGTGTAGGCGAGCGTCGAGAGCCGCGTGCGCGCGAATTCCGGCAGCAATTCGTCGGGTTGTGCGAGGTCGGGGAGCACCGCGGGGCCGAGCAGGCCGAGCAGCACGGGGATCGAGCCGACGGCGGCGTAGAGCAGACCGGCGGCCATCGCGGAGCGGCGCGCGACGGTGCCCGAGCGCGCGGAGCACATGCGCGCGATCAGCTCCTGCGCGACGAGCGAGCCGACGATCGGCAGCGTCCACGCCTCGGCGATTGCGAGCCACGAGCCGTTTTCCTCGCGCGCAAAGTGCAGGCGCGCGCCGTCGATGCTCGCGAGCGCGGGCTCGAGGCCGCCGAGATCGTCCAGCATGCCGACGAGGATCACGACCAGACCGATCACGAGCGCCGTGCCTTGCACGACGTCGGTGACCGCGTCGGCGAGCATGCCGCCGAAGGTCGTGTAGGCGATCACGACACCGGTCGCGATCACCATGGCCGCGCCGTGATCGAAGCCGGAGGCGCCGGCGATCACGTGGCCGAAGACGCGCACTTGCGCCGCGGCCCAGAAGAGCGACGTGGGGATGAGCAGCAGCGCGGCGAAGCGCTCGACGCCCGGGGAAAAGCGCTCGCGAAAGAGGTCCGCGATCGTGGTGAGCTTGCGCGACCACAAGGGCAGCGCGAGCCACACTCCGGCGAGCGCGATCGCGACGCCGTAGGCATAGGGCTCGGTCGAGGTCCACGACAGGCCGTTCGAGTAGACCGTGCCGGCGGCGTCCGAGCAGGCCTCCGCGCCGAACCACGTGGCGAAGATCGAGAAGACCGACAGCGTGTAGCCCATGCTGCGGCCGGCGACGAGGTAGTCGTCCTCGCTGCGCACGCGCCGCGAGACGATCACGCCGATCGCGAGCTGGGCGGCGATGTACAGGATCAGGCCGACGAGCAGGGTGTTCATCCGAGGCGCAGCGCGGATCTAAGCCGCGCCGCGCGCGAGATTCCACAGCGCGGGCACTTCCTGCGAGCGCTGTGAGCGAGCGACGCGTGCGGGCGCGGGGAACGAAAGCGCGGGTGGCGAGGTCGAAGCGTGCTCACAGCGGGCGATGCTGGCAGGAGGGGGAGCTGGAGCGCTCACGCGAGCGCGAAGGGCGGCTGAAAACCGGGAGCGCGCGTGGTACAGGGAGGGCGCCTCGAGGCGCAATCCGATGCTCGTCCCGAACAGAGTCACGTGGTGGAGTCTGGTGTTCAAGTACCGCGGCAGCGAGCTGCCGCGCACCAAGTGGCGCATCATCGGCGTGGCGCTCGTCGCGCTCGTCGTGACGGCGCTCGAAGAGCACCACGACTGGCATCCCAACCTGACGCCGCTGCCGTTCACGCTGGTCGGCATCGCGCTCGGCATCTTTCTGGGCTTTCGCAACAACGCGAGCTACGACCGTTGGTGGGAGGGTCGCAAGCTGTGGGGAGCGCTCGTCAACACGACGCGCTCGTTCGCGCGGCAGGCGTTGACGCTCGTCGGCCCGCGCGCGAGCGGGGCGCAAGATGCGCAGGTCGTCGCGCTCCGGCGTGAAATCGTGCTGCGGATCGTCGCGTTCGCTCACGCAGTGCGCATGTCGTTGCGCGACGTGAACGATGTCGCGGAGCTCGCGCGGTTTCTGCCCGCGGAGGAAGTCGAGCGCCTGAAGAGCGAGACGAATCGACCCTACGCGATCACGCAGGGCACGGCGGAGCGCCTGCGCGCGGCCTACGACCGCGGCTGGATCCACGACGTGCACCTGCCGGTGCTCGAGGGCTCGATGACCGCGCTCACGGACATCCAAGGCGCGTGCGAGCGCATCAAGTCGACGCCGATTCCGTTCTCGTACACCACGTTGATCCACCGCATCACCGCGGGCTACTGCTACACGCTGCCGTTCGGCCTCGTGGATTCCGTGGGCATTCTCACGCCGGCGGTGTGCGTGATCATCGCCTACGCCTTCTTCGGTCTCGACGTGGTGGGCGACGAGCTCGAGATGCCGTTTGGCAACGACCCCAACGACCTGCCGCTCGATGCCATCTCGCGCACGATCGAGGTCAACCTGCGCCAGCGCATCGGCGAGCGCGATTTGCCGCCCCCGCTGCAGCCCATCGACGAGATCCTGTCCTGAGCGCGGACGCGAGAGAAGCGGCCGCCCGCGTGCCGCTCACGGCCTCGACTCGATCGTGACGCTTCGCGTCACGGGCTCGACCTCACATGGCCACGCTGCGAGCCGCGGCGTCGTTGTCGAGCAGTGCCAGCGCGTGGGCGAGGTCGATGCAGCGCGCGTCGCCGAGGGCGCGCTGGATGCGGCGCAGGTGCTCGAGGTCCGACGCGGACTCTAGGCCGAGGCGGTAGTTCGGTCGGGCGAGCTCGGGCGGCGCGCGGCGCGTCACGATGCGGAAGCGGCGCGGGCGGTCGAACAAGTATTGCAGCGGATGCTCGCGTTCCTGCTGCGCGCTGGCCTCGCGGAACGCGATCTCGAGCGCCTGTGCGCGCACGACGGCACAGCCCGTTCCCTCGGGCATGCCGCTCCCGCGCGTCGGGAGGTTGTGCGTGACGTCGGCGTGTTGGCGCAGGTGGTGATCGATGAGCAGGTCGGCTTCCTGCCACGAGAAGAACGGCTGGTCACCGCCGAGCAGCACGACGTGGTCGGCCTGCACGCTGCTCGCGGCGCGCCAGCAGCGCTCCAGCAGGTCGGCGTCCGCTCCGCGACGGCAAGCCCAGCCGCGCTCGAGGCACAGCGCCTCGATGCGGTCGTCGGCGCTCTCGCGCGTCGTGGCGACGAGCAGGCCGTCGGCGCGCTGCATCAGCAGGGCCCGCTCGACCACGTGTTCGAGCACGCAAGCCGGGCCGAGCGGGAGCAGGACCTTGCCGAGCAGGCCATGGATGGCGAGCCGGGCAGTGACGATGGTGACGACTTTCTCGTAGGACATGGCTGCGGTGGGGGCGTGGGTCTGGCTGAAATCGGGTGCTCCGCTCCGCGGCTTGAGTCGGATTCGGGACGCGGCCCGGAGGGGGGAAGGGTGGACCGGGCGGCTATTCTCCGCAGGCCATGCTGAGCCTCGATCCCCACCCGCTGCTGTGCGCGCGCGCCTTCGTCACGACCTTCCCGCGGCCCTTGGGCGAGTGCGAGGTGCCGAGCTGGCTGTACGAGCTGCATCTGGAGAGCGCGGCGGCGCCGCTCGTGCGCTCGGAGGAGCTGCGCGGCGCGGTGCGCGATCTCCTGCGCCACGGCGGCTACAAGCCGACCGGCCGCGGCAAGCCGTCGAGCGAATACCTCGCGCGCGCGGCGGGCGAGGGCGGGCTGCCGCGCATCAACCTCGCCGTCGATGCGTGCAACGCCGTCTCGCTGCACTCGGGGATTCCGATCAGCGTCGTCGATCTCGAGCGCGCGCAAGCTCCGCTGCGCATCGGCGTCGCGGGCGCGCACGAGCGCTACGTGTTCAACGCCTCGGGGCAGGAGATCGACATCGAAGGGCTGCTCAACCTCTTCGACGCGGCCGGGCCGTGCGCGAACGCGGTCAAGGACGCACAGCGCACCAAGACGCATCCGGGCACGCTGCGGACGCTGTCGGTGTTGTGGGGCGTCGTCGGTCACCAGGCGCAGGTCGAGCGCGCCGCGGCGTGGTATCGCGAGCTGCTCGAGCGCGCGGGCGCGGCCACGGTCCCAGCCTAGGGAGCTCGGCGCGCGGCTTTTTCCGAGCTCGTCGCTATCCTCCCCGCCCAATGTGGAAGGGCTCGAGCTTCCAGCGACTGCACGCCCTGCTGCGACCCGAGGTCGTGCCGCAGGTGGGGCGGCTCGTGGTCGTCGCGTTGCTCGCCGGACTCGCGGCCTTCGGCGAGAAGGCGCCGCTGCTCTTGCTGCAGCCGCTCTTCGATCGCGTGCTGTTCCCCGCGGCCGGAGCCGAAGCCCAGGCGCGCGGCGAGTCGGGAGTTCTCGGCGGCCTGTTTGCGAGCCTTCAGGCGCGCGTCGAGGGCTGGGTGTTCGGGCCCGCGGGCGCGGCGGATGGCGACGAGCGCAAGCTCGCGGCCCTGTGGACCGTCGGTGGCCTGATCCTCGTCCTGACGATCGTGACGGCGCTCGCGCAGTATGGGATGACGCTGATCGCGCGTCGCACCGCGCTGCGCATGGTGATCGATCTGCGCCAGCGTCTCGCGCGCCACATCATCGGGCTTTCGATGCGCTACCACGGCGAGCGCCAGTTCGGCGACGTGCTCTCGCGCATCAGCTCGGACGTCACTCAGACGCTGCAGTCGGTCAACCTGATCCTCAAGGATCTCGTGCAACAGCCGCTGCTGCTGTTGGGATCGTTGGTGGTGGCGGCGTTGAGCGCGCCCATGCCGACGGTGATCGTCCTGTGCGTGCTGCCGCTCGTGATCGTGCCGATCGCCAAGCTCGGACGGCGCGTGCGCAAGCGTTCGACCACGTCGCTCGCCAGCCTCGGCGCCTCGGTCGAGGTCCTGACGCAGATGTTCTCCGGGATTCGCACCGTGAAGGCCTTTCGGGCGGAGGAACGCGAGCTCGAGCGCTATCGAAGGGTCAACGAGTCGTACCTCGAGAGCGCCATGCGCATGGTGCGCGCCGTCGCCACGATCGAGGGCGCGACGACGTTCCTCTCGCACTTTGGCTTCGCGGTGCTGCTCGTCGCCGTCGGATGGGGCACGCTGCGCTTTCGGCTGTTCTCGAGCCCCGGCGACATGACCGTGTTCTTCGGCGGCATCGCGATGATCTACACGCACGTCAAGCGGATGACGACGGCCGTGAACCACGTGCAGGAGTCCGCGGGCGCGGCGGAGCGACTGCAGGCGATCCTCGACGAGCGCCCCGACATCAGCGAGCGCCCCGGCGCGCTCGCCGCGAGCTCGCTGGGGTCGGGCCTCGCGTTCGAGAACGTGAGCTTCACCTACTCCGGCCAGCCGCGTCCGGCGATCGACGGGCTCTCGCTGCACGTGCGGCCGGGCGAGACGCTGGCGCTCGTCGGACCGTCCGGCGCGGGCAAGACCACGCTGATCGACTTGATCGCCCGCTTCATCGATTGCAGCGCGGGCCGCATCGCCGTGGATGGCCGCGACCTGCGCGATCTGCGCGTCGACGACTGGACGCACATGTACGCGATGGTCGGACAGGTGCCGTTTCTGTTCCACACGACGATCCGCGAGAACATCCTGTACGGCAAGCCCCTCGCCACGCAGGCCGAGATCGAAGCCGCCGCGCGCGCGGCGCACATCCACGACTTCATCGCGGCCTTGCCCGAGGGCTACGACACGGTCGTCGGCGATCAGGGCGCGCGGCTCTCCGGCGGACAGCGCCAGCGCATCACGATCGCGCGCGCGATCCTCAAGAACGCGCCCATGCTGCTGCTCGACGAAGCGACGAGCGCGCTCGACAGCGAGAGCGAGGCAGAGGTGCAGCGCGCGCTCGAAGCGCTGATGAAGGAGCGCACCGTGATCGTGATCGCGCACCGGCTCTCGACGATTCGCGGCGCCGACCGCATCGCCGTGCTCGAGCAGGGGCGGCTCGTCGAGCTCGGCACGCACGACGAGCTGCTCGCGCGCGAAGGCGCCTATGCGCGCCTGCACGCGATCCAATTCCCAGAGGGCGCGAGCTAGCAGCGCCACAGGCGCGGCACGGTCGCCCGTCGAGCGCGCTAGCGCTTCACCAGCAGGCACACGGCCTGCACCGCGACCCCCGCGCCGTTGGCGAGCGCACCGAGACCTTCGAAGGACTTCCCCTTGACGTTGACGGCATCGGGGGCGACGTCGAGCAGCGCGGCGATGCGCGCGCGCATGGCGGCGCGGTGCGGCGCGATGCGCGGGCCTTCGGTGGCGATCACGAGGTCGACGTTCTCGACGCGCCAGCCCGCGGCGTGCACGCGCGCCACGCACTCGCCGAGCAACGCGGCGCTGTCGGCACCCTTCCAACGCGGGTCCCTGTCGGAGAACAACGTGCCGAGGTCGTCGAGTCCGGCCGCGCCGAGCACGGCGTCGGCGAGCGCGTGCAGCACCGCGTCGCCGTCGGAGTGTCCGAGCGGGCCCGTCGGGTGGGGGAGCTCGATGCCGCCGAGCATGCAGGGGCGGCCCGCTTCGAGGCGGTGGACGTCGAAACCGAGGCCGATGCGATGGGTCATGCGTGGGACTCGCGCGCGCGCCGCGACAAGATCGCCTCGGCGATCTCGAGGTCGTCGGGTGTGGTGATCTTGAGGTTGGTGTCGTCGCCGCGCACCAGCGGCACGGGGCCGATGTAGCGCTCGTGCAGGGCGGCGTCGTCGGTTGGCGAGAAGCTCTCGGAGGCGGCGCGCTCGAGCAGCAGCGCGAGCTCGCGCGTGCGGAAGACCTGCGGCGTCTGCGCCGCCCAGAGCGTGGAGCGATCGACCGTGGCCTGTGCGCAGCGGCCGTCGGGCGCGCTCTTGAGCGTGTCGCGCACGGGCACGGCGACGAGCGCCGAGCCCAGCCGCGCCGCGGTTTCGACGGCGGCTTCGATCGTCGCGCTGCGCACGAGCGCGCGCGCCGCGTCGTGCACGAGCACGAATTCGAACTCCGCGGGCAGCGCCGCGACGCCCAGCCGCACCGAGTCGCTGCGCTGCGTTCCGCCCGGAACGACCGCGCACACCTTGGCGAGCGCCGCACAGCGCGCGCTGAGCTCGCGCACGCGCTCGACGTCGTCCCGGTGCACGACGAGGACCAGCGCGCCGACGCTCGGGCTCGCGTCGAAGGCCGCGCAAGCGTGCTCGAGGATCGAGCGCCCGCAGAGCGAGCGGAATGGCTTGCGCTCGCCCGCGCCCATGCGCGTCGAGTTGCCGGCGGCGACGAGCACGGCGGCGGCGTTGGGGGTCGGAGTCACGGGGCTTCCTCGCGGCAGGTGCAGAGCGTAGGGTTCGGGCGCCTCCCGATGCATCCTCAAGCAGTCGCACCCCTGTCGGACAAGATCGTGCTCGGCATCGACCCGGGCACGCGCGTGGTCGGTTTCGGCGCCATCGGGCTCACGCCCAAGGGCTTTCTATTCCTCGGCGCGGGAGTGATCCGCACCGCGGCCAAGGCCGACATCGCGGCGCGGCTCGCGCAGGTGCGCGTCGAATTCGATCGCATGCTCGCCGACCTGCGGCCGGGAGTCGTGGTGGTCGAAGAGGCCTTCGCGCACCGCAACGTGCAGAGCGCGCTGCGCATCGGCGAGGGGCGCGGCGTCGTCATCTCGGCGGCGGCGGCGAGCGGTGCGAAGGTGGTCCAGATCCCGCCGGCGGTCGCCAAGAAGGCGCTGGTGGGTTTCGGGGCGGCCGACAAGTCTCAGGTGGCGGCCATGGTGACGCGCCTGCTCGGGCTCGAGCAGCCGCCCGAGCCCCGTGACGCCACGGACGCGCTCGCGCTCGCACTCACCTACGGGATCCGCAGCACTTCGCCCGGCCTCGTGCGCTGAGCCCGGTTCCGCGGCTATAGACTCCGTTGTCGTGGCCGTTGCCGCGGCCTTTTCTAGGAAATTGCTCCCTCCTAGCGGGATCGCGCCCCGTGCTACAGACTGGACTGGGTCCATCGCCCCATGGCCTTCGAGACACCTGAGACCGTCAGCGCGGCCGTCGGCCGACTGTTCGCCGCCGGGCATCCGGGGTTCGAGCTGCTCGACCGCGACCTCGTGCTCGCGCGGCACCGTCGCGTGCCCTACGTCGGCATCGACGAGTTGGGGCGACTCGTGCTGGTCCTGTGCCTCGAGGCGGGAGGGGGTGACGCCGCCTCGCTGGCACTCGATGCGCTCTCGTTCGCGCGCGCGCGCGCGACGGCGCTGGTGAAGCACCTGAACGCGCCGCGTCTGCGCACTCCGCTCACGGCCGTGGTGTGGGTCGTCGCGCGCGAGTTCGGCGCCGACGAGCGCGAGCGGCTGGGGCGACTCGAGTCGGGCGCGGTGCGCACGTTCGAGTGCGTGTGCATCGAGAGCCAGCGCAGCGTGGGCGAGTACTTGCTCGAGCTGAGCGGCGCGAGCGAGGCTGCGCCGAGTGCGACCGCGGCTCCCGCCGCGCCGTCGTCGAGCGTGCCGCTCGCTGGCCTGCCGCAGCCGCTGCGCGAGCTGGCCGAGAGCGTCATCCGGCGCGTCGAGCACCTCGACGACGACCTCGACGCCACGCGCACTCCCGATCACATCGCCTGGCGCTTTCAGGACGAGCTCGTGTGCTCGATCTCGCTCATCGGTGGCGAGCTGGCGGGCGCGGTTCCCGGCGGCGGCTTCGACGGTGCGATCGCGGGGTCGGGCGATGTCGAGCGCTTTCTCGGCGCGGCGGTCCAGCGCTACCTCGCGGTGCTCGGCCATGGCGACTTGATCGCGGTGCCGCGTCCGGGAGCGCCGGCGCCCTTGCTCACTCCCGAGGAGCTCGCGGCGTTCGATCCGACGCGCTGAGCGCGAGCAAATCCGCGCCACTCGCGCGACCAACGCGCGGCCCGAGCGACAGGAGAGCGTGAAAACGTCCGCCAGCGATGGCGTCGTGCTCGGCCTCGTGGGCTGGTTGGCCGTGATCCTCGCACAGGCTGTGCGAGCGCGCGCGCCGAGCGCGGCGACGGCGCCTGCGTCGCCGTGGCAGATGGCCGAGTCGACGCTCGAGGCCCCACGCGATGCGTCATCAGGGGCCGCGGCGCCGCGTGGCTTCGATCTAGAGACGGCGAGCGCACGCGACCTGCGGCGGCTGCCGGGGATCGGCGAGGTGCGCGCGCTCGAGATCGTGCGGGAGCGCCATCGGCTGCGCGGCAGCGGCGTGCCGCTCGACCTCGCTTCGCTGCCGGGCATCGGGGCGAAGACGGCCGAGCGCGTGGCAGCGGCGCTCGCGAGTGCGCGCGCGAGCCCGCCGCCCCGAGAAGTTTCCCGTGAGAGAGTTCCTGCGAGAGAGTCCCGGTGAGATCGCTCCTGTGAACGGGCTGCCGTCCGTCGGCCGCACCATCTCGCGGCAGCGGTGCTGCCCGTGATGCGCGCCTGTGAACGGGCTGCCGTCCGTCGGCCGCACCATCGGCCGCGAGCCCTGCTAGACTCCGCCGCTCCCCCCCTTGGCTCGGCCCCCGCGCGAGCATGAAGCAACCGAATTCGAGCGCTGCGATGACTTCGAACCGCTTGCCAGCCCCACGCCGCGGGCTGCCCGAGCCTCTCACGCGAGGACAGATCGACGCGGTCGTGGTCCCGGCGCTCGACGAGGATCGCTACGGGCCGGAGCGCGCGGGGCGCGGCGACATCACGTCGGCGCACGCGGTGCCCGAAGCCGCGCAGGCTCGCGCGCGGCTGGTGTGCAAGGCGCGCGGGCGGCTCGCGGGGCTCGACGTGTTCGCGCGCGTCGTGGAGCTGTGCGATCCCGCGGCGCGCATCGAGCTCGCGGCGCGCGACGGCGACGCGGTCGCGCCGGGGCAGGTGCTCGCGCGTTTCGAAGGGCGCGCGCGCTCGCTCCTGCTCGCCGAGCGCACGGCGCTCAATCTCATCCAGCGCATGTCGGGCACGGCTTCGGCCACCGCGCAGTACGTCGAGCGCTGTGCCGGCCGCGCGCGCGTGCTCGACACGCGCAAGACGACGCCCAACCTGCGCACGTTCGAGAAGTACGCGGTGCGCTGCGGCGGTGGCGAGAACCACCGCTTTGGCCTGTTCGACGAGGCGATGGTGAAGAACAACCACCTCGATCTCGCCGGGCGCGGGCTCGAGGAAGTCGTGCGCGACCTGCGGCGCGTGCTCGGGGCCGGAGTGCGGATCACGGCCGAGGCGCGCGACGAGGCGGAGGCGCTCGCGGGCATCGCGGGAGACGCGGACGTCATTTTGCTCGACAACTTCAGCGTCGCGCGCCTGCGGGATTGCTGCCCGCGGTTGCGTGCGGCGGCCTCCGCGCGCGACCGCGCGGTCGAACTCGAGGCGTCGGGCGGCATCACGCTCGAGACGATCGCGGACTTCGCCGCCAGCGGCGTCGATCGCATTTCGGTCGGTGCCTTGACGCATTCGGCACCCTCGCTCGACCTCTCGCTCTATCTGGAGCCGGCGACGTGACGGGTGCGCCGCGCCACGACACGCGCGAGCTGGTGCTCGACGTGCCGGCCGTGCATGCGTCGGCTCGCGCGGCGCGGGGATTGGTGCGGCACTTCGCGGAGCGACATGGGATCGGCGGCGCGGATCTCGACGCTCTGGTGTTGATCGCCGATGAGCTCATGACCAACGCCGTCGATCACGGCGGCGGCGGCGGGGCGCTGGAGGAGAGCGACCTCACGCGGCAGGCCTTCATGCGCATCGCCGTGGCGCTCGACGACACGAGTTGGAACATCGCCGTGTCCGACCAAGGCGGCGGCGATCCGAGCGTGGTGGACGCGCTGCTGCACCCCGCGGGCCTGCCGGATCTGGAGGACGAGCGCGGTCGCGGGCTGTACCTGATGACGCTGGAGTGCGACTCGATCTTCGTGCGGCGCAGCGACGACGCGCTCGGACTCTGCCTCGTGGCGCGGCGCACGCTCGGAGCGCGCTGAGGGCGTGACGAAGCTCGGCCTGTGGCTGCTGGCGCTGCCGCGACCCGTGGCGTGGGGCCTGTGTCTCGCGTGGTATGCGCTCGTCACATGGCTGAGCTCGCGACAGGGCGGCATCGAGCCGCGGCCGTGGTGGTGGGTGACGCTCTCCAACGGCGCCCATGCGCCGCTGTTCGGGTTGCTCGCGTGCTGGCTTGCGCTGCTCGTGCCGCGTGAGCGGGGCTGGCCCGCGCTGCGCGCGCCCGTGCGCGTGACGCTGTGCGCGCTGATCGCGCTGCTGGGGTTCGTCGACGAGCTGCACCAGTCGATCGTGCCCGGCCGCGACATGTCGGCGCTCGACGTGCTGACGGACGTAGCGGGCGCGGCCGTGGCGCTCGAATTCGTGGCGCACCTCGGCGCCGAGGCGCGCCGTGGTGCGGGGCTGTGGGCACGTCTCGCGCTCGCCGTCGCGACGTCGCTCGCCTGCGGAGCGCTCGCCACGTGGCTCCCCCTTTGCTTCCCCGGCGTCGGGTGGTTCTAGTACGCGCGTGAGCGACCAACGCGACAACTACAAGAGTCCGCTTTCGACCCGCTATTCGAGCGCCGCGATGCGCCAGAACTTCTCCGATCAGAAGAAGTTTTGGACCTGGCGCCGCCTGTGGGTCGCGCTCGCCCGCGAGGAGCGCGCACTCGGGCTCGCGATCAGCGCCGAGCAGGTGGCCGAGCTCGAGGCGCGCGTCGCGGACATCGACTTTGCGGCGGCGGACGCCTACGAGAAGAAGCTGCGCCACGACGTGATGGCGCACGTGCACGCCTATGGCGACGTGGCTCCCAAGGCTCGCGCGATCATCCACCTGGGCGCGACGAGCTGCTTTGTCACCGACAACACCGAGCTGATCCAGATGCGCGACGGCCTGCGCATCCTGCGCGCGCAACTCGTCAGCGTGATCGACCAACTCGCGCGCTTCGCCACACAGCACCGCGCCCTGCCGACCTTGGGCTTCACGCACTACCAGCCCGCGCAGGCGACCACGGTCGGCAAGCGCGCGACCCTGTGGATGCAAGACCTCGTGCAGACGCTCGAGGAGCTCGACCACGCCGAGGCCACGCTGCGCTTCCGCGGCATCAAGGGCGCGACCGGCACGCAGGCTTCGTTCCTCGAGCTGTTCGACGGCGACCACGCCAAGGTGCGTGAACTCGACCGTCGCATCACGGCCGCCTTCGGCTTCGAGCGCACGTTCGGCGTCACGGGCCAGACCTACCCGCGACTGGCCGACTTCCGCGTCGCACAGGTGCTCTCGCAGATCGCGCAGGCCGCGCACAAGTTCGCGACCGACGTCCGCCTGCTCTCCAACCGCAAGGAACTCGAGGAGCCCTTCGAGGACAAGCAGATCGGCTCGTCGGCGATGCCGTGGAAGCGCAACCCGATGCGCTCGGAGCGCATGTGCGCGCTCGCGCGCTTCGTGATGAGCTTGCTCGACAATCAGGCGCACACCGCGGCGAACCAGTGGTTCGAGCGCACGCTCGACGACTCCGCCAACCGGCGGCTCGCGGTGAGCGAGATGTTCCTCGCGACCGACGCGATCTTGCAGATCTACCTGAACGTGTCGGCGGGCCTCGTCGTGTATCCCGGCGTCGTGCGGCGCAACCTCGACGAAGAGCTGCCGTTCCTCGCCAGCGAGCACTTGATGATGGAGGCCGTGAAGGCCGGCGGCGACCGTCAGGAAATCCACGAGGCGCTCCGCGTGCACGCGCGTGAGGCGGCGCGCGTCGTGAAGGTGGAGGGCGGCAAGAACCCGCTGCGCGACCTGCTGCACGCGGACCCGGCCTTTGCCAAGGTCGCGCACCGCATCGACAGCTTGCTCGACCCAGCGCGCTACGTCGGCCGCGCCCCGCAGCAGGTCGACGAGTACCTCGCCGAGGACGTCGCGCCGATCCTCGCCCGCCACGCCGCGCTGCTCGGCGCCAAGGGCAAGGTCGAGGTCTAGCGCGCGCGTCGTTCAGCGCACCAGCGCTGGGAATTGGGCGTCGAGTCGCGCTCGCAGCCGCGCGAGAGAGTTCGCGGCGTCGGGCGCGAGCTGCGGCGCGGCGAGCAGGTTGTGCTGCTCGAACCAGTCGGTGTCGACGCCGCGGCACTCCAGATCGAAGAACTCCTCCTCGACGCGCAGGCTGTCGTGCTCGCGCGTCGTGACGCGCAGGAGCTTGTAGCGCTCGTCGCGCAGGGCCTGCGAGTGGCGCAGCACGCGCGGCTCCTGCGTCGGATCGAAGTTGGGATGGAACAGCTCGGTGTAGGCGTGGTCGCGCACGGTCGGCGTCTCGCCGCGCAGCAGCGGCGCGAGCGAGCGCGAGTCGGCTTGAACGGCGGGCGAGAGCGTTCCACCCGCGAGCTCGACGAAGGTCGCGAACAGGTCGTTCATCTCCACGAGCGCATCACACGCGCGACCGCGCAGGTGTTCGGGGACGAGCGGCGAGCGCACGATCATGGGCACGCGGCATCCGCTCTCGTAGAGCGTGCCTTTGCCATTCTCGGCGTTGAAGGGCGGCAGGAGTCCGCGCGACTCGGTGCCGTTGTCGCCGACGAGCACGACGGTCGTCGTCTGGGCATCGAGCTGGGCGATCAGTCGGCCGATCTGGCGGTCGAGGTCGCGGACCATGTCCCGCAGATTGTTCGAGAAACCGCTGCCGAACGAGGCTTCGACCAACGGCGGCAGCGCGTGCACCGGCGCGTGCGCCGCGTTGTAGGAGACGTACAGCAGGAAGGGCTCTGGCAGCGAGCGCACGAGCGCGAGCGCATCGTCCGTCGTGTCGGTCGTCGGGTAGTTCTCCGCGGGTGGCACCCGCATCGGCCGGACGAGCGGCGCTTCGCCGTCCATCGGCAGTGCGATGCCGCGCGCGGGATCGACCGAGAGCGTCTTTTCCCAGTTGTAGTAGCCGGCGTTCCGTCCCGACTCGACGGGCGCGCTGAGGTTGAACATCGAGCCCGCGTAGGAAGCGAACCATGTGCCGACGGGCTCGCCGAGGGGATGGTGCGGGTGCTGCGCGAGCGTGCGCGCGTCGCCCAAATGCCACTTGCCGACGGCCGCGCTCGCGTAGTGCGCCGGCGACGCGCGCAGCGCCTGCGGCAAGAGCTCGCACGCGAGCGACAGTCCCACGTTGGTTTGGCTCTGACCGTCGTCTTCCTTCTTGATCACCGAGCCCACGCCGTTCGCGCGGCTGCGCAGGCCCGTGAGCAGTCGCGCGCGGCTCGGCGTGCAGGCCGGGGCCGACCACGCCTGCGTGAACAGCACGCCTTGCCCCGCCAGCTCGCGATCGATCACCGGAGTCGGCGCCGGCGAGCCCGCGGGCCGACCCTGCGAGCGCGCGTGGCGCTCGTACGCGCCGAGCAGATCGCAGCCGACGTCGTCGATCACGATCACCACGACGTTGTGCGCGCGCGGCGCGCTCCTCGGAGCGCTACTCGGGGCGCTACTCGGGGCGCTCGCGCAGCCGCAGGCGAGGAGCACGAGCGCGGCGAGAGCGATACGCATGTGGCGATTGTGCCGAGCGCGCAGGGAAGTTGCACGCGCCTCAGCGCAGGTGCAGCTGCATCAGCCACGGCTTGTCTTGCACGGGCGTGCCAGCGAGGCCAGCGCGCTGCAGCGCCGCGAACGCGCCCGTGATTCGGTCCATCGTCAGGTCGATGTAGACGCGCTCGCCCGAGCGCACGAGCTCGACGATGCGGTCCGAATTCTCGACGGCCGTCACCGTCACGGCGTCGATGGCGCCGCCCGCGAGCAGGCCGGGACAGCGCTTGTCGAAGGCGTCGACGGGCGCGGGCGAGGGCGCATCGACGCGCCGTGGAGCGACGACCATGTTCGCGTAGGGCACGCTGCGACTCGCGGGGATCACGCGTCGCGCGGTGCCGCGCAGCAGGTAGGGCTCGAGGTACACCGGATCGATGGCGGTGATCACGACCGCGTCCGTGGGGAGCAGGCGTGCGAGCGCGTTGGCCGTGCTCCGGCGCCCGGGCAGCGGGTCCTGCGGCGGTGCGGGCCAGATGGCGAGGCACGCGAGCGGTGCAAGTCCGAGCCATGCGAAGCGCTCGGCCGCGGCGGGAAGCGCGCGCGCGAGCGCCACGGGACCGAGGATGCAGCCGGCGGCGAGGAGCGGCAGGTGGAAGCGGTCGTCGACGTAGTAGTAGGTGAGATAGAACAGTGAGCTCGGCAGGGCGGCGAGGGCGAGGGTCCACGCTCCCAGGCGCGTGTCGCGCCCGCGGAGGAGCCAGAAGGAGGCGAGCGCGAGCGCCGCGAGCGGCACGGCGACGGGCAGCGGGGCGAGCGCTGCGAGGTTGCGCGCGAGATAGCGCGTCGAGAAGGCGAGCCCCGCGTAGTCGTAGGGGACCGAGCTCCAGTAGTGGTAGCCCGTGCGCCAAGGATCGCCGAAGGTGCGCGCGTTGAACGCGAGCGTGGCGAGCAGCACGGCGAGGGAGGGCGTCGCGAGCAGCGCCGCGTTGCGCCAGCGGCGCGGGCTCGCGAGCACCAACAGCAGCGGCGGCGCGAGCAGCGCGAGGCCCACGAAGCGCAGGGCGAAGGCCAGTCCTACCAACAGGCCGACCCCGAGCGCGCGCGCGGCGCTCCACTCGCGCGGCGCGCGAAGCGTGACGAGCACGGCCCACAGACCGAGCGCGAGGCTCGGCACGTCGGTCATCACCTCGCGCGACCAGCGCTCGAAGGTGGGTAGCAGCAAGAGCGCGCTGCCCGCGGCGAGCGCGGCCCACGTTCCCGCGAGGTGGTGCGCGAGCAGGAACACAGCCGCGACGGCGAGCAGAGCGAAGCCGAGCTCGACGTAGATCGCGTTGCCGAGCTCGCTCCCGGTCAGCGCGTACAGCGGTGCGAGGAACAGCACCGAGAAGCCCGGCGAGGTGCTCGTCGGGTGCGAGCGGCCCTCGATCTCGATGTCGAGTCGCCCGAGCTCGACCAGACGCTGCGCGGAAGTCGCATACGCCTCGGCGTCCGGCACCACCGCGAAGTTCGAGCCGTGGAATGCGGGCAGGTGCAGGCGCCAGAGCGCGAGGGCGAGCAGCGCCGCGAGCAGCGCCCAGCTCACGGGGCGCAGGTGCCGCGCGTCCGCGAGCGGAGTGGGCGCGAGCCAGCGGGCGAGGGTATCGAGGGCGCGCATGGCTGGGGAAATGGTAGGGGCGGGCGTCGGACAGCGGATCGACGACGGGGGAAGGCGGGTTCGCAAGGCGGCGTCGGCTCACAGGTGGATGCTCGCAGGACGACCTACGGGGGGGATCTACGGGGGGGGATCTACGGGGGAGGATGCTCGCGACACCCCTCGGTCGGGCTACGGGATGGTTGTGCAGGAAAAAAATTGAGCCAGACTCCTTGCGTGGCGCCTGTCCCGGGCGGCCCCTGACCGCTCGGAGGCCCTTTGCGGCTCAGACCTGGGGTCGCCGAGGGCGACAGCGTGGGCGAACCGAACTCGGACTACCGTTCCTCCCGTCCTTGGACCGATGAACCCGACACCCCCCGCCGCTAGGCTCCCCCCCAACCCGCATCCTCAGCCCCCTTTCGCACCGTGACCGCTCCCGGCATCCCCAACGAGTTCGTGCTCTCGACCTCGTGCTTTGGGACGAGGCTTCGAAGCATCGAGGATCAGGCCTTCGCCGCCGTGGCGATGGGCTTCCGCAAGATCGAGATGGGTCAGGCGGACACACCGCCGACGCTCAACGGCTTCGCCGATTCCCACCGCGAGACGGGCATTCGGGTGACTTCGGTCGTCTCGGGTTGCCTAAAGCCCTCGCACGAGCGCCCCGCCTGCCAGTTGCTTTCGTCGTCCAACTTGGAGGAGCGCGAGCAGGCCATCGGCTCGGTGCGCCGCCACATGCAGCTCGCCCAGAAGTTGCTCGCCCCGGTGGTCGTGCTGCGCGGCAGCTCGGTGGCCGACGCCAAGCTGCGCGCCGAGGCCGAAGTGCTCAACGTCGAGCTGCACAGGGATGGCCTGTCCGAGGAGCTCGCCGAGAAGATCCGCGACTACGTCCACCGCGTGCAGAAAAAGGGCCAGCGCCAGCTCGAGCACCTCTGCCGTTCGCTGCACCAACTGCTCTCCGAGCTGCCCCAGACCAAGCTCGCGATCGAGCCCGGCCTGCACATCGATGACCTGCTGAGCTTCGAGGCCATGGGCTGGGTGCTCGACGACCTCTCGTCCAAGGGTCTCGCCTACTGGCACGACGTCGGCCGGATCCACATGCGCCAGAAGTCCGGCCTGCCCGGACAGGGCCAGTGGCTCGAGTCCTACGGCGGCCGGATGGTCGGCATCCACCTGCAGGACGCCGCCGACAACGAGTACCAGATGCCCCCGGGCACCGGCGAAGTCGACTTCCGTCTGGTGGGGGAGTACACCCCCAAGACGGCGCTCAAGGTGCTCGAGATCGACCAGAAGCACGGCCGCACCGAGATCCTCGGCGCGGTCCAGTTCCTCACCGGGAAGGGCTTCTAGGGGCCTTTCGCAAGCGGGCTCACGGTCGGGGCCCGCCCGAGGGTCCCCTAGCAGGGGCTTGCCAAGCGCCTTGCGGCCGCTATCCTCCTCATCCCTCGCAGTCGCCCTCGTGCGGCGGCGAGGTCACAACTCGCGGGCGTAGCTCAGTGGTAGAGCGCCACCTTGCCAAGGTGGATGTCGAGGGTTCAAGTCCCTTCGCCCGCTCCAACCGGTCCGGCAACCGGACGCGAGCCCCCGATTGGCCACCCAAGCCACCGAGTGGTCACCCAAGCCCCCGAGTGGTCACCCAAGCCCCCGAGTGGCCACCCAAGCCCCCGAGTGGGCTTTTTTCGTACCCGCGCCGCCCCTTCGCGAGCGCCATCGGCGTCTCCGCGGAGCCGAGCCCGTCCCTGATCGCAGCTTCGTGAACCGATCGAGGGTAGCGAGCGTTGGTAGCGTGCCGCGCCGCGCCCCCGAAACCACGCTGCGATTCCGGCCTGACACGCTTCCGGCCTAACACGATGCCGCTTGCCTCTCTGCTGCTAGCCCTCCCGGTCCAAGACATCTCCCAGACCGTCGTCACGGCCCCCCGCGCCACCCGCACGGACACCTCCCCCGGGATCTCCGAGCAGGTGATCACCGGCGAGGAACTCGCCAAGACGGGCGAGCGTTCCCTGCCGCGCGCGATCGCCAAGGCGAGTGGCCTGTTCGTGCAGGAGACCAACCTCGGCGGCGGCGCGCCCATCGTGCGCGGCTTGATCGGCAACCAGATCCTGATCGTGGTCGACGGCGTGCGCATGAACGACGGCACGACCCGCAACGGACCCAACCAGTCGCTCAACGGCATCGATCCGACCAACGTCGAGCGCGTCGAGATCGTGCGCGGTCCCGGCGCGGTGCTCTACGGCTCCGACGCGCTCGGCGGCGCGATCCTGATCTGGACGCGCAACCGCGCCCCGCTCGCGCGCGACAAGGCAGGCGCGCGCGCCGTGCAGGGCGAGCTCGGCGTCGACGCCAACACGGCCGCCGAGGGCGCCCGCGAGCACGGTTCGCTGTCGTTCGCGACGGAGGATATCGGCGTGCTCGTCGGCGGGTCGTTTCAGGACTGGCAGGTGCTGCACTCGGGCAAGGGCGAGGTGCAGAACACCGGCTACAACGGCCAGTCGTGGTTTGCGTCGGGCGACGTCCAGCTCGGCGAGCGTCGCAGCCTGCGCGCGAACGCGATGCGCACGCGCGACTTCGAGGTTCCGCGCTCGGACCGCATGAACGTGGGCTACGGACAGACCCAACCGTCCGACGCCGAGAACTTCTTCACGCTGCAGGATCGCGCGCGCTACCTCGTCGCCTACAACGACTCGGTGCAGGGATTCAGCGACGTGCTGCAGGCGCGCCTGTCGCTGCGCGAAACCGGCGAGCAGCGCCGCATCCGAGCACGCGGCTCGAACACGCGCCGACTCGAAGAGGACCGCACCGAGACGATCGGTGTCGGCATGGACTGGCGCAAGGCGTTGGGAGACTCGCAACTGCTCACTTGGGGCATCGACGCGGACTACGACGACGTCGACTCGACGCGCACCAACGTCAACATCACCAACGGCGCCGCGACGAGTGCCGTCGGTTCCTTCGCGCCGGGCTCGAGCTACCTCTCGAGCGGCGTGTTCCTGCGCGACGAGCTCTTCGACGTCGGTCCGTTCGACCTCACCGCTGGCCTGCGCTACTCCTACTACGAGTTCGGGTTCGACGACACGGCGAATCCGGGCCAGACGATCGAGGGGAGCTTCGATGCCTTCACGGGCTCGGTGCAGGCCGCGACCGACATGGCGGAGGGCGTGCGCGTCACCGCGACCCTCGCGCAGGCATTCCGCGCGCCGAACCTGTCCGAGCTCGCGCGCAACGCGACCTTCAACGGCGGCACCGAGCTTTCCAACCCCGATTTGGATCCGGAGAGCTCGCTGTACGAGGAGCTCGCGCTCGACCTGCGGCGCGAAGACTGGAGCTGGTCGCTGGGCCTCTACCACAACGCGATTGCGAACGTGGTCGGTCGTCGTCTGGTGAGCGATCCGACCCCCGGCGGGCCGATCGGCGACGAGACCTATGTGCGCGAGAACACGGGCGACCTCGAGCTGTTTGGCATCGAGACGCGCTACCAGCGCAAGCTCGGCGGCGCGGACTCGCCCTACTCGTTCGGCACTTACCTCGAGTACACCTACGGCAAGCAGTACGACGACGACATTCCGGCCTTCGACGACCAGCCGGCGAGCCGGATTCCGCCCTTCCACGGCAACGTCTCGCTCTCCTACGAGCCCGCGCAGCCGATCCGCAACCTCGGCTGGCTGCAGTTCTCGCTGTGGTTCGCGACCTCCCAGAACCGCCTCTCGCCCGGCGACTTCGGCGATCCGCGTATCGACAAGAACGGCACCGACGGTTGGACGCGCGTCGACCTCGATATCGGCGGTCCCGTCGGGGATGTCGGCAGCGGCGCGAGCTGGAACGTCGGCCTGCACAACCTGTTCGACGAGGACTACCGCGTGCACGGGTCCGGCGTCGACGCCCCCGGCGTGGGGGTGGTCGCCGGCCTGCGCATGACCCTGTAGGTGCGACCTTCCCCTCCGTCCGCGTTAGCATGAGCGGCGCTTCCATGACCGAGCCGAGCCTCCGGCCCTCTCCGCAGGGCACCGCAACGTCCTCGGCGGCGCCGTCCGCCGCTGGCGGGTCGTTCTCGTGGAGCTTCGCGGGCTCGCTCGGCGTGCACGTCGCTCTCGCGGGCGGCCTCGCCTATGCGGCGCTCGCGCCGAACGTGGGAGGCGCCCGGCGCGGACACGTGATCCAACTCGTCGCCGCACCGCCTGCGGCGTCGGTCGAGCCCGAGCGGGAACTCGAGCCGGAGCGCGAACTCGTGCTGTCCACGCCGGACGAGCCGCTGCTCGTCGAGATCGACGTACCGCCCTCGCCGCTGCTCGCCCCCGAGACGCCGCCGCAAACGCGCCCCGACGTGCTCGACTCCACGCGCGCGCAGTCGCGGCTGCTCTCGCTCGCGTGGAGCTCCAAGCTCGCTCGGCCTGCCGCCGCCGCAGCGAGCGGCGCGAGCGCGGGTGGGGAGCAGGGCGAGCGAGGGGCGCAGCCGCCCGTCGTCGCGACAGCGCGACCCGCGCCGGTGCTCGTCGACGCCGTGCGGCTCGAGACGCCCGATCCCGAGTATCCGCGACTCTCGCGGCGGCTGTCGGAACAAGGCAGCGTCGAGCTGCGCGTGCGCGTGCTCGCCGACGGCACGGTCGGAGCCGTGACCGTGCTGCGTTCGAGCGGCTTCGAGCGTCTCGATCGCGCGGCCGTCGAAGGTGTGCGCGCGTGGCGCTTTGGCGCAGCGACGCGCGACGGCGTTGCGCACGAGTCCGACGTCGTGCACCGCTTCACGTTCGAGCTCGAAGGCGCCTGAACGGCCGCGCGCGGGCGCTTTCAGCGCTCGAGGCGCAGGTGTCCGCCCGCAGTGACGCTCGCGCGGCAGCCCGGCGGAACGAGGGTCGTGCCGGAGAACTCGCGCACGATCGCCGGGCCGGAGAAGTGGTCGCCGGGGCTCAATTCGCCGCGCTCGACGTTCTGCGCGCGCACTTCGACTCCCGCGAAGCAAGCGCGAGTCGTGCCAGCGAACGCCGAGCGTGGCGCGGCGCGCGGCTTCACGCGGCGCGCGCGCGGGAGGGTCGCTGGAACGTGCGCCACGACGCGCAGGTTGACGAGCTCGACCTCGCGGTCGTCGAGCGCGTAGCCGTACAGTTCGCGGTGCCGCGCGGCAAAACGCGCGCGCAGGTCGCCGCCTTGCAGCGGGACTCGCAGCTCGAAGGACTGGCCTTCGTAACGCAGGTCGAGCGACGCCTCGCACTCCGCAGCTGACCTGCGCGGGCCGCTCTCGGCGAGCTCGCGCAGCGCCTCGCGCTCGAGCGCGCGCACTTGCGCTGCGCGTTCCCGCGCGCTCATGCGCGAGAGCGGTGCGAGCACGGCGAGCGAGCGCTCTGCCCGAGGCTCGGCGGTCGCCATGCCGAGCGCCGACAGCACTCCCGGCGCCGTGGGCACGAGCGCGCAGGGCATCGCGAGCCAAGCAGCGAGATCGGCGGCGTGCAGTCCGCCGCCGCCGCCGAAGGCGACGAGCGGGGTGGCGCGCGGATCTTCGCCGCGTTGCAGCGTCATCACGCCGAGCGCGCGGCGCATCGAGGCGCGCGCGACGTCGAGCGCGGCCTGCGCGGCCGCGCGCGGTGCGAGCCCCAGTCGGCGGCCGAGGCGCTCGAAGGCGCGTTCGACGCGTCCGTGGTCGAGCTCGAGGCGACCGCCGACGAACGCGCCCGATGCGAGGTGGCCGAGCAGCACGTGGGCGTCGGTGAGCGTGAGCTCGTCGCCGCGTCCGTAGGCGACCGGGCCGGGATCGGCGCCCGCGCTCTGCGGTCCGACGCTGAGCACGCCGGAGGAATCGACGCGCAGGAGCGAGCCGCCGCCGCAGCCGATGGTGTGCAGGTCGAGCGACGGCACCGCGATGCCGTAGCCGCCGATCGAGCCGTGCTGCACGGGCTCGATCGCGCGCCGCGCGCCGAGGCGCCGGAAGGCGACGTCGGCGCTCGTGCCACCGATGTCGAGGCCGACCATGCGGTGAAGGCCCGCTTCGCGCGCCGCGCGCGCGGCGCCGAG
>VGZD01000059.1 GCA_016872715.1 Planctomycetota bacterium | reverse complement strand
GCAGCCCGCGTCTCTCGATGCGCTGTGGATCGATCGATCCCACCACCTGCGCGTGCTCGACTTCAGCATCGGTGCGTCCGCGGCCGAGCCGCTCGAGCGCCACGTGCTGCTCTCGCGGTTTGCTCGCAGCCTGCTCTCCGACGAGTTCGAGCTTCCGCGCGACCTGCCCGGGCACGCGGAAGCGGTCGTGGAGTCCGTGCTGTCCGGCGAGCCGCGCGACCTGCGGCGAGTGCATGCCGAGCTCGTCGATCTCTCCGAGCGCATCGCGCACGTCACGGTCGGCCAACGCGTGTTGCAGGTGGGATCGAGCGCGTTCGCGATGGGGGTCTCGTTCCTCATCCCGCTCGGCCTCGCGCTCGACACGCCGGTCGAAGGCATCGCAGTCTCCGGGGAGCACTCGCCGCGCGTCGCGGGCGCGTCGATCCTCGGCGTGTGCGCGTTTTGGGCGCTCTACGCCGCGCTGACCCGCGGCGGGCTCGTGCTGCGGCTGTCGGGTCTGCGGCTGCGCGGGCCAACCGGGCGGCGGGCCGGGGCGTTGGTGTGGATCGCGCGCGTGCTGACCAATCTGTCGCCGCTCGCGAGCCTCGGCATCGCGCTGCTCGTGCTCGAGAGCGCGACCGCGCACTCGATTTGGATGGGAGCCGCGCTGCTCGCGACGCTCGGCGGCGCGATCTACACGGTGGCGCGCCCGCAGCTCGGGCTCGTCGATCGGCTGCTCGGCACGCGCATCGTCCCGCGCTGACGCTCGCGCTCCCACAAGCAGCGCGGGCGGCTCGTGCGAGCCGCCCGCGCATGGATTCGATCGGTCGGGCCTTCGCTCAGCGCGCGCCCAGCACCTTCGCGTAGCGGAAGTACACCTCGAGGCACAGCACGCCGAGCGCCGTGGTGTACACGCGGCCGCCGGAGAAGCCCCACGGATCGACCTTCGCGTCCCACGAGCCCTTCTCGTCGCCGTCACGACGCTGGGAGTCGACCACGGCCGTCTTCATGGCCTTGTTCCACTGCTCCCAGTACTTGTCTCCGCCCATCTGGTACATGGCGTAGGAGCCGTAGTACCAGTAGTAGAAGTCGATGCCGAAGCCATCCGGATCCCACTTGGGGAGCTTGGTCTTGAGCAGGTCGGCGTGCTTGGCCATTACCGGCGTCTTGTCCGGGTCCTGACCGAGGAAGAAGCGGCACAGCAGCGCCACGGCCGTCATCGCCTCGCCCTTGTCGGTCGGGAAGTGCTCGTTCACGCGCGTGATGCGCGAGGAGGGGCTGCCGATCGAGTCGTAGCCGCAGCGGCCGGTGACGGGGTCGGTGACCTCGTCGATCCAAGTCGCGGCGCCCCGGAAGGCTTCCGGGTCGATCTTGAGCTCGGCCTCTTCGGCGCTCTTGAGCGCGAACACGCACCAGCCCGTGACCGAAGTGTCGTTGTCGCCCGAGGGCGGCACGTCGTAACGCCACGCACCGTAGGGGTTGCGGGCGATGGTGATGAAGTTGATCGCGTCCTGCGCCGTGCGCTTGATCACGGGCGACTTCGAGAAGTAGTAGGCCTCGCTGACCGCGAGCGCCGCGATCGAGTGGTTGTAGAGGAACGAGTGGCCGACCTTTTCGCCGAGCAGGCCGGTGTCGGGGTCCTGCTGCTCCTTCAAGAACTTGATGCCCTTGCCGACTTGGTCCTTGTAGGGGCCGTCGCGGGTGGTGTTGCCGTCGCCGAGGAAGGCCAGCAGCGCCAGTCCGGTCATGCCGACGTCGTGGAGCGCCTCGCCGGGGTCGGTGCAGGTCGTCGGCCCGATCTTGCCGCAGTTGGACATGAAGCCGTCGCAGTCCCACGAGCCGTCTTCGCTCTGGTGCCAGCGCAGCCACTCGAGGCCGTCCCTGAGCGCCTGCTCGGTGCCCGAGCCGCCGCGGGCCCTGAGGTTCTTGCGGCCGCCGAAGCGTCCGCCGAACTTGCCACCGGCGCCGCCGCCGATGCCGATCACGTCGTTGAAGGCCTTCGAGTCAAACGGCGAATCCGCCGAGAAGTCGGGGTCACCCTCCACGGACTCGAAGTCCTGATCGGTGTCTTCTTCGTTGTGGTCGGAGACCTCGGCGTCCTTGAGGACCGGCTCCTCGGTGGGGTCTTCTTCCTCGAGCTCCGGCTCTTCTTCCGGCGGGTCCTCGAACACCTGTTCCGGCGCAGCCTCGATGCTGGCGTCGATCTTGCGCTCCTTCTGCTTGCCCATCTGATCCCAGGGGATGGCCATCATGATCAGCACGATGATCAGGTGGGCCGCCGCCGAGATGGCGAGCCACGGAGCGCGGCTCATCCAGTCGTAGAGGACGTCGTTGAAGGTCTCCTCGCGCTCCCAAGCCTTGGGGAGGGAGGATTCGACGTGGACGTTCGAGTAGTCGTTGGATTGCTGGGTCATCGGCAGGCTCCAGAGGGCCTCCGGCGGGGTGGGGGGCGGTTCCCTGCCCGCTCGGCAGGAGTGCCGCGCGGCGTTGGACCGTCCCCGAGGCCGTCGGGTGGGCGTTGGATGGTGCGAGGGCCCTCGGGGAGCCGCTCACGTGGGATTCCAACGCCCGTGGCGTGTGGGGGTTCACACTATAGCGAGCGGAGGCCTCGGCAACCGCCTCCCACAAACGCTCGGGCCCGCGCTCGGGCCCGCAACCCATGGCGGGTCTCCCAAACGGCAAGTTCGGGGCGGGGCTAGTTCGGGGGCGCGGGTTGCGAGGGGCCGCTCGCTGGGTTGGGCCCGGCGTCCTTGGGGCGCGTCGAGCGAGCCTCCGGCGGCCAGATGTAGGCCGCGCGATAGAGCTCGTTGACTCCCAGATCGCGGCGTAGCTCTCCGAGCGAGCGCAGGTCACGTTCGCGCAACAGCCGCTGGACGTCGCGGTCGGTGAAGTCGGCGTCGTCGCGGCGCTCGAGCTCGGCCACGCGCATCAGCAGGAAGCCGACGAGCTCGCCCTCGACGCGCAGGCTGGAGGGCTCGCTGATCGCTCCGGCCGCGGCGCCGTCGATGAACTCGGCGAAGTCCGGGAACGCCTCGCGGGCCCGCGCCAGCTCGCTCTTGGGTAGCAGGCCCCTGTGGCGGCGGGTTTCCGCGTCGGCCGAGTAGGTCTCCGCCAGCGCGCCGAAGTCCTCGCCGCCGAGCGCGCGCTCGCGCAGGGCCTTGGCGAGGTCGAGCGCCTTCTGAGCGGAGCCGGTCTGAGCGGCGCTGACGAGGATCGCCTGCAACTGGATGGTCGAGGGGAAGAGCTGCGCGATCGGCTGGCGGCGGTACTGGTAGAGCATGCGGCCGGGGCGCACGAATCGGTCGACGTAGGGGCGACCCGAGACGCCCGGATCGCGGCCGTCGATCGCGCGCTGCCAGAACTCGCGGAAGTAGAAGTCGCGGCGCTGGGCGCGCAGGGTCGCGGCGTCGAGGTCCGAGGCCTTGAGCTGCTCGCCGAAGGCCGAAGCGCTGCCCGCGTCCTCGATGAAGCCCGCGAGGTCGTCGTCGACGAGCGCGTCGACGCGGGCGGCGTCGAAGCCGAGATCGCGACCCGCCTGAGTCATGAGGCGCGTGCGCACGAAGTCGGCGTGGCTCTCTTGGAAGAGCTTGCGGCGCTCGTCCTCGTTGGTGATCGACTTCCCGCGCCGACGCAGCTCGCGATAGAACTCCGCCAGCGTGATGACGTCTTCGTTGACGATCAGGTAGACGCCGTTCAGGACCTCCGGCGCGGTCGCCGGTCCGGGAGCGGGCGTCACTTGGGGCGGCCTGGTGGCCGCGGCGAGGGCGAGGAGCAGAGCGAGCATCAGGGACGAGCCGCCGGGATTGTCGAACCCTGCGGCGAGAGCTGCAAGAGTTCCTCCAGCCACGCCAGTGCATGGTCGGGCGCGCGGCGCGCGGGCGGGATCACCAAGTGCGCGAGGCCGGTGCGGATCGGGCGCAGGTCGACCTTGCGGCCGGCGAGCGCGTGCTCGAGCGTCACGCGGTCCTTGAACTCGAGCAGGTAGATCTCGCCGCGCCACGAGATGCGCGTCAGGCCCAGCTCGAGGGCGCGGGCGCGCAGCGCGAAGCTCTGCACCAGCGCGCGCGCCTCCCTCGGGAGGCGGCCGAAACGGTCGCGCAGCACGCCCTCGAGCTCGCCGGCGGCCTCGGCCGAGTGGATCGTTTCGAGCTGGCGCAGGATCTCGAGCCGCGTGGCCTGCTCGGGAATCCACGTGTCGGGCAGGAAGGCGCGCAGGCCGAGCTCGAGCTCGACCCCCGCCGCGAGCGCCGACTCCGGCGTGACGGCGTCGCGCGAGGCCCCCTGCCGCACGCGCTCGACCGTCTCCTTGAGCAGGCGGCAGTAGAGGTCGTAGCCGACGGACGCGATGTGGCCCGACTGCTGGGGCCCGAGGATGTTGCCCGCGCCGCGCAGCTCGAGGTCCTTCATCGAGATCGCGAAGCCCGAGCCCAAGGCCGCCATCTCCTCGAGCGCCTTGAGCCGCTCGCGCGCGATCTCCTTCATCGGCTTGAGCGGATCGACGAGCAGGAAGCAGTGCGCCTTGTGGGAGCCGCGCCCGACGCGGCCGCGCAGTTGGTGGAGCTCCGAGAGTCCGTAGTGGTCCGCCTCGTCGATCAAGATCGTGCCGGCGGCGGGGATGTCGAGGCCGTTCTCGACGATCGTGGTCGCCACGAGCACGTCGACTTCGCCGCGCGAGAACGAGTCCATCACCGCTTCGAGCTCCTTCGCGGGCATCTGGCCGTGGCCGATCGCGAACGAACACTCGGGCACGAGCTCCTGCAGGTCGCGCGCCACGTGCAGGATCGTGCTGACGCGGTTGTGCAGGAAGAACACCTGCCCGTCGCGGTTTTTCTCGCGCAGCAGCGCCTCGCGCACGAACTCGCGATCGCCTCGATCGACGATGCGCGTCTCGACGTCCTGACGGCCGGGCGGGGGCGAGGAGAGCGCGGAGATGTCGCGCACTCCGGCGAGCGACATGTGCAGCGTGCGCGGGATCGGCGTCGCCGAGAGCGCGAGCACGTCGACCATCGCGCGCAGCGACTTGAAGTGCTCCTTGTGCGTGACGCCGAAGCGCTGCTCCTCGTCGATGATCACCAGACCGAGGTTCTTGAAGTTGACGTCCTTCGACAGCAGCCGGTGCGTGCCGATGGCGATGTCGACCTCGCCACTGGCGATGCCAGCGAGCACCCGCTTCTCGTCGACGCCCGTCACGGTGCGCGAAAGCACGCCGATTTCGAGCGGAAAATCGGCCAGCCGCTCGCGAAACGAGAGCAAGTGCTGGTGCGAGAGCACGGTGGTCGGCACGAGCACGGCGACCTGCCCGCCGGCCGCCGCGACGCGGAAGGCCGCGCGCACCGCGATCTCGGTCTTGCCGAAACCGACGTCGCCGCACAGCAGGCGGTCCATCGGCCGCAGGCCCTCGAGATCCTCGGCGATGTCGCCGTCGACCTGCGCCTGATCGGGCGTGTCGACGTAGGGGAACGCACCGATCATGTCCTGGAGCAGCACCGGATCGGCGCGCCACGGCGTGCGCTGCTTGAGCTCGCGCTTGGCCTGCACTTCGAGCAGGTCGCTCGCCAGATCGAACAGCGCGCGCTCGACCTTCTCGCGGCGCTTGCGGAACGACTGACTGCCGATCTTGTCGAGCACCGGCGCGGCGCCCGCGCCGATGTAGCGCTGGACGAGGTCGATGCGCGTCGCGGGCACGTACAGGCTGACTTCCTCGGCGAATGAGAGGTGCAGGTGCTCCTCCTCGCCGCCGCCGCGCGCCATGCGCACGAGGCCCTTGTAGAGCGCGAGGCCGTGCACGGCGTGCACGACGAAGTCGCCGACCTTCAGGTCGAAGAACGACTGCAGCGCGCGCGTGCGGTGCGCGGCCTTGGTGGCGCTGACGCGGCGCGCGCCGACGATGCCGACGAGCTCGTGGTGATCGACGACGATGAGCGCGAGCGAGGGAAAGCGGAAGCCCTTGGCGACCGCGCCGACGCGCGTCTCGACGCGCTCGACGCCGCCCGCCTCCGCGAGCACGGTGCGGAAGCGATGCTCCTCGGCCTGTGTGCGGCACAGCACGAGGGCGCGCGTGCCATCCGCGGTCGCCTCGCGCAGCAGCTCGCCCGCCTGACGAATGCCGCCGGAGAGCGCCTGCACCGAGCGCGTGTCGAAGTGCACGTCCTTCGCGGGCAGGCTCTGCAATCGCAGGCGGCGTCGCGCGTCGCGCGCTTGCCACAGCACGCCGAGCTCGCGTTGGTGCGACGCGGACTGGATCGAGAGTCCGTTGGCGCGATCCTCGATGCGCAGCGGCTCGAGCTCGGCGACCACGGCTTGCGGCGGGAAGAGCAGCGCAGGCGAGATGCCGCTGCCGTCCTCGACGCCACCGGCGTCGCGCGCGAGGCACACGGCGACCTGCTCGAGCTTCTGGACGCTTTTCTGCTCGAGCGGATCGAACGTGCGCAGGCTCTCGACGGCGTCGTCGAAGAGCTCGATGCGCAGCGGCAGCTCGCTCGCGAAGGGGAACACATCGAGGATGTCGCCGCGCAGCGAGACTTCGCCGGCGCGCTCGACGAGCGGGACGCGTTCGTAGCCCGCGTCGACGAGTTGCTTGAGGAACTGCTCGGTGGAGAGCTTCTGCCCGAGCGAGAGCTGCAAGGTCGCAGCCGCGAGGTCGCCGGGCTTGGGCAGCGGCTGCAGCAGCGCGAGCAGCGAAGCGACGATCACGCGCGGTCGCGCCTCGACCGGACCGGAGAGGCGCTGCGCGAGCTCGATGCGTTGGCGAATCGCGCCGAGGTCGCCGCCGTCGAGGCGACCCTTGCCGCCCTCGCGCGCAGGAAACAGCGCCGCCTGTAGGCCGAAGAACTCGAGGTCATCGCGCAGCGCGTCGGCTTCGGCATCGCCCGAGACGATCACGATCCACGGCTGCTTCGAGCGCCGCGCGAGCTCGGAGAGCACCAGCGCCTGCGCCGATCCCCACAGCCCGCCCGCCGACACCTCCGGTCGCTCGCGCAGCAGCCGCTCGAGCTGCTCGATCTGCGGCAGCGAGTGTGCGACGCTCCCGATCGACCCGGCAGCTTCGCCTGTGGCGCCCATCGCGCCGCAGTATACGCAGCGCTCGCCGCCGCGCGCGTCAGCCGCGCGCGCCGTCCGTCGATGCGAGGAGTTCCGGCAGCAGCTCGCCGACGCGCCCGCGCAGCACCACGCTCGCGAAGGCGTCGTAGTCGGTCGCCTGCAGGTTGACCACGATCAGCGGCTTGCCAGCGCGTAGCGCGACGAGCGGCAGCGTCGCGATCGGTTGCACTTCGAGGCTCGTGCCGGCCACGATCAGCAAGTCGCAGCCACGCACGGCTTCGAGCGCCTCGAGCGACGGCCCATCGGGCATCGGCTGGTCGAACGCGATCGAGTCGGGCTTGAGAATGCCCTGACAGCGCGGACAGTAGGGCACGCGGACGCCGCCCTGCAGCCAGCGGAACACTTCGCCGCGCTCGAAGCTCGCGGCGCAGCGCAGGCAGGAGACGGACAGCTCGTTGCCGTGGATCTCGAGCACGCGCGCGGCGCTGCAACCGGCGCGCTGGTGGAGCCCGTCGACGTTTTGCGTGATGACTCGCTCGAGCTTGCCCGCGCGCTCGAGCTGGGCGAAGAAGCGATGGGCCGCGTTGGGCTCCGCGCCTCGCAGCACGAGGTAGAAGTCCTGACTCATCTCCCAGTATTTCGCGCGGCTCTCTTCGCTCGCGAGGAAACGCTCCCATCGAAAGTGCGACGTGTCGTAGTGCTTCCACGCGATCGCGCCGGTGCGGTAGTCGGGGATGCCCGACTCGGTCGACATGCCCGCGCCCGTGATCGCCACCACGCGTCGCGCGGGGGCGACCAGCGCTCGCGCGCGTCCGATCTCCGCGCTGCGTTCGCGCGCCTCGCTCGCGCTCGGGTCGCGCCGCGCGAGGCCTTGCCAGTAGCGCCAGCCGACTTCGCGCTCGCGCGTCCAGCGCTCACCGGCCTCGGGCGTGGAGACCTGATGCAGGGGCACGAGCTTGGGCAGGCAGGGCCACTGCGGGAGTACTTTCAGCGCGAGCAGGAAGGTCGTCGTGGTGGCCCAGAACGGCAGGGTGAGCATCGGCAACGACGCTTCGCGCAGCGCGAGACCACAGTGCACCCACACGAAGAACGACGCCACGACTCCCAGAGTCGCGGTGCACCACGCGCGCGCGCCGCCGGCGCAGAAGACGCCGCACAGGGCCATGAACGTGGGCACGGCCGTCGCGAGCACGAAGCTCGAGCACAGCGCGCCGTACCAGCCGAGGCAGACGTAGCCGACCACGGCGCCGATCCCAGCGCCCGCGGCGAGGTGCAGGAGCGAGCGCCGCGAGTGCAGCCAGCACGCGAGCAGGACCAGCACGGCGACCGGCGCGCTGCGCCAGCCCGGCAGCAGGGCGTCGCGGATCTCGGGCCCGCGGAAGCGCTCGTCGAACAGGTCCGACTCGCTCGCCAGCAGCGTCGGCACGCCCGAGTCCTCCCACGGCTCGAACGCGCCCCAGTGCGCCAAGGCCCACGCGAGCGGGAAGAACGCCAGCAGGGAAGCGAGCGACAGCGGCGGCAGGCCGAGCTTGAGTGTCCAGCGCCGACGGAGCAGCCAGCCTTGCGCCAGCGTGGAGAGCGCCGCGACCGGCGGCACGAGGGCGAGCGCGAGCTCGGTCGGCGCATTCAGCGAAAACACCGCGAAACCCGCCAGTGCGCCGTTGTAGCCGTACAGTCCGCTCTCGACGTGGACGGGATCGCGTTTGGCGACGTGGGCCATGGCGGTCGAAGCGAGCACTCCGAGCAGCGCCGCCGTGCCGAGCGTGGGCGAGGCCGCGAAGGTCGCGAGCAAGAGCAGCGCGCCGGACGAGGCTCCCGGCACGAGGAACAGCGCCCCGTAGCCCGTGAGCACGGAGCGATACAGTTCGTCGCCGCTCCGTCCCCGAGCGCTCGCGACCAAGCCTCAGCGCCCCCGCACGAGCAGCGAGTGGCGCGTCTCGTCGCTCACCAGATGCGCAGGCAAGCGCTCTGGCTCGCGCACATACGCGTCCGACTCGCGCTCGCGGATCACGTCGACCCCCGCGGCGTGCGCCATCACGTACGTCGGCCGCATGTAGATGAACTGCATCGACTGAGAGAAGTTGTACGCGCCGACGTCCTGAATCACGAGCAAGTCGCCGGATCTCAACGACGGTAGCACGAGGTTCTGTCGCACGCAGTCGATCTGCATGCACAGCGGACCGACCATGCGATAGCTCTCGAGCGCGCCGCCGCGGTCCTCGACCGGCCGGATCTCATGGTCGTACCAGAAGGCCGTCGGGAGGATGTGGACGCCGCAATCGACGAGCGCCGCCTTCTGCTGGCCCGAGCCACGCTTCACGGCACGCACCGTCGTGATCATGGAGACGGCCTCGTCGACGAGAAACCGCCCGGGCTCGAGGAACAGCCGCGGCGGCGAGCGGAATTGCCGCGCGGCCTTGCGCAGCGGGGCCGTGATGGCCTCGGCATAGTCCTCGGCGGAGGCCGCGAGCGCTTCTCCCGGGAGCATCGTGTGATGCAACGTGTTGCGCGTCGCGTAGCCGCCGCCGACGTCGAGGTGGCCGATGCGAAGGTCGAGCTCGCGCTCGAGCCGCAGCGCGAAGCCGATCAGGGACTCGATCGATCGAGCGTAGGTGCCCGGATCGGGCAGGTACGTGCCGACGTGCGCGTGCAGCCCCGCGAGGCGCAGTTTCGGCTCGCGCGCGATCGCGCGGGCCGCCTCGAGAGCGTGGCCGGTCTCGAGTCCGAATCCGAACTTGTCCCACGGCGGATAGTTGAGCTGGATCGAGCAGCGCAGCCCGATCTCGCGCGGCGTCTCGAAGCTGCGCGAGAGCGCGATCACGCGCTCGAGCTCGTCGTCGCTGTCGATGTGCACCTTGGCGCCTTCGCGGAACGCCAGCTCGAGGTCCTCGTCGGTCTTGTAGGGACCGTTGAACAGGATCTCGTTGCCCGGGATCCCCAGATCGCGGCACAGGCGATACTCGAAGCCCGACACGACCTCGCCCCACGCGCCCTCCGAACGCAACACCGCCACCACGGCCGAGAGATAGTTGGTCTTCACCGAGCAGCCGATGTGCGTGTCGGGCCAGCGAGCGCGGAACGCCGCGTCCATGCGACGGTACGCGTCGCGCAGCCGCGTCTCGTCGACGACGCACAACGGGCTTCCAAAGCGCGCGACGAGCTCGCGCACGTCGTGCCCGGCCAAGGTGGACAGCACGCTGGTGCGGCGCGCCGCGGCCGGAGGTCGCTCGAGCGGGCCGGCGGGCAGCGCGTGGAGTTCGGGAGACTGGTAGCGGCGCTTGGTTTTCGGGCGAGGCATGACGCGAATCTCCTAGCGGAAAATGGCCCGCGCGGCAGGGCCGAGCGGATCGACGACGACGTCGTGGGCGACCTGTGAGAGCAGCGTGCCGGCGGGCACGCGTCGCGCGCGCGGCATACGAGCGCCGAGCGCGGCCTCGACGGCGAGCCGCGGGAGGTTGGGCCCCTCGCGCAGGCAGATTTCGATCCACGAGGGGAATGCGGCCTGCGCGTCGAGCACGTGTGGCTCGCCGCCGGTGAGCACGAACGTGACCAGCAGTGGACCGCGGATGCGCGCCGTGCGCGCGAGTGCGAGCGTCGCGCGCTCGAGACGCTCGTCCTCGATCGTCACGGCGAGCCACGGTCGCAAGCGTTCGTCGTCTTCGAGCACGCGCACGCTGCAACTGCCGAGCGACTTGCCCTCGCTCGTGATCGCCACGCAGCACTCGACGAGCGCGCGCGGCGAGGGACTCGAGGCGTACACCGCGCTCGCGCCGAGTGAGCGTAGGGAGCGCGCGTGTCGCAGCGCTTCCATCGCGTCCATCGCGCGTCGGCGCAGGCCTAGGCCGCCCAGCAGTGTCAGCGGCCACACGCTCGAGGCGAGCAGTTGCTCGGCGGTCGCGTCCGGCGGGATCTCGCGCGTCCACACGCTGCGCACGCGCGCTCGCTTGCAGGTGAGCGCGAGTTGGCTTGGCGCGAGCGCCGCGACCGCGGCGGGCGTCGGGACGAGCGCGCGCACGCCGCGGCGAGCGAGGCGTGCGGCCGTTCCCGCGAGCGAGTTCGCCACACCAGCGCTGCCCGGAACGAGCACGCACGCTCTTGTCTTGCTCGCGAGCGCCAAGGCGCCCTGTTCGAGCGGCGCGCTCCCCTCCGCAGGGCAGAGCGCGAATTCCTCGGCGATTCCAGGGCGAAACGCGCCGCTCTCGCAGGCGCGCGTCGCCAGCGCGACGCGCTGTCTTCCCTCGAGGCAGGCGAGCAGGCCCGGTCCCGCGCAGCACTCCGGCCCGTCCTCGAGCCCGACCACGACGACGCGCGCGCGCGAGCTCATTCGCGCCCCGCCAAGGTCTCGAGGCCGTTGAGGCTCGACTCGTAACGCGGCTGGATCGCGATCGCGCGCAGGAACGACTCGCGCGCATCCTTGACCTTGCCGAGCCGCGTCTGGCACCAGCCCATGCCATCGTAGGGGTCCGCGTAGACTTGCTTCTCGCCGGAGTGCAACTCGGCGAGCTGGCGGAAGGCCTTGAGCGCGCCCGCGAAGTCACCGAGCGCGTACAGCTTCCAGCCGTAGCCGCTGAGCACGTCGGACGCCGCGCCCCACGGGCTCTCCTTCTTCGGCAAGCTCGCGAGGTACTTGCCCATCATGTCGCGGCCCTCGTCGACGCGGCCGCGCTCGATCAGCGTGAGCGCGAGTCCGCGCCGCGCCGTGGGCTCGAGTGGATCGCGTTCGATCGCGAGTCGGAAGTCCGCCTCGGCGCGTTCCCACTCGCCGCGTCCGAACCACGCCCAACCGAGCGGGCTGTGCAGCTTCGCGAGCTCGTCGACGCGCGCGAGCTCCGAGCGCAGCCAGTCCGCGTCCTCCAGCGTCGGATCGAGTCGCACCGCCCGCTCGAGCTCGATGCGCGCTTCGATCGGCTTGCGTTGGGCGAGGTAGGTCGCGCCCAGTCCGCTGAGCACGCTGGCCGAGTTCGCGTCGAGCGCCAGCGCCTGCTCGAAGGCCGCCAGCGCGCGTTCGTCGTCGCCGACCCGCAGCCGCGCCCAGCCGAGCATGGCGCGCGTTTCGGCGTCCGACGCGAGGTCGGGGCAGGTCGCCGCGCGCTCGAACCGGATCGCCGCGTCGGCAAAACGCTGGCCCTGCGCGAGCAGCGCGCCCCAGCCCTTCCACGCGAAGCCGAGCTGCGCATCCGCCTGAGCCGCGGCCGCGAAGCGCTGCTCCGCGTTGGCCGAGGAACCCGTGCGCGCGAGCGCCCAGCCGAGCGCGGCGAGCGTGCGCGGCCGCTGCTTGGCGTCGACGCTGCCCTCGTCGATGCGCGCGAGCAGGCGCTCGAGCGCTTCGAGCGCGCGCTGGTGCGAGCCCTGCTCGAACAAGCTCCACGCCGCGTCGTACTCAGCCCACCGCACGCGCTCCACGGCGCGCTTTCCGCTCTGCGCGTCGGCGTAGCCCGGCAGGATCGCGCAGGCCTCGCCGAAGGCCTGCTCCGCGCCCGCGATGTCGCCGCGCGCGAAGAGCACCCAGCCGGTTCCGCAAGCCGGATCGGGCCACGCAGGGTGTGCCGCGCGCGCCGTCGCGAAGCGCGCGAGCGCGCTCTCGTGCTGGCCGAGCCGATAGTGAATCCAGCCCAGTAGCGACCCGCCGTCGAGTTGCACGTCGGCCGCGGAACCGTCCTCGAGTCGCGTCGGGACCTTCACCGGTGGCAGGTTCGCGTCGCTCGCCTCGCACAGCTCGAGCAGCGCGAGCGCGCGCTCGTACTCGCCGAGCCGGTAGCTCGCGAAGGCCAGCCCGCGCAGCGTGTCGGGATCGTCGCCGAGCAGGTTGCGCGCGACGACGAAGCGCTCCTGCGCGCGAGTGGAATCCTGAGCCAGCAGCGCCGACCAGCCCGCGCTCCGATACAACGGCCACCACTCCTTGCGCGCATCGACGAGCGCGCGCACGTCGCTCCCGAACGCTTCCGGCGAGAGCTCGACCGCGCGCTGGAAATGGGTCAGCGCCTCGCGCTCCCGAGACTGGCGGAACTCGCACCAACCCAACCCGCACTCCGCGCTCCACGGCGAGCTCGCGTTCGCGACAGCGCGCTGGAATTCGCGCCGCGCGCCGGCGTAGTCGGCCTTCCAGTACAGGCACCAGCCCGCGAGGTTGCGCGTGTCGTAGTGATCCGGCTCGAGCTTGAGCGACAGCTGCAGCGAGACGAGAGCTTCGCCCCATTCCTGCTGCGCGTACTTGCAGAAGCCGATGCCGCGCGCCGCCGAGGCGAGGTCCGCGCGCACCTTGAGCGCGCGCTGGAACGCTCGGATCGCCTCGTCGTAGCGGCCGAGTTGGTACGCGCACCAGCCGTCTCCGTCGTGGGCCTGCGCGGCGACGGACGTGCCCGCCGCGGTCTCGCCCGCCGCGATGCGCTGGTAGAGCGCGCGCGCATCGAGGTAGCGAGCGGCCGCCAGCAGGTCCGCGGCCTGCTGCATCGGCGCGCGGCGCGCGGTCGCGACCGCGTCGATGCCCTGTCGACTCCACTTGTACGTGGGATCGCACTGCAGCGCGCGCTCGAACGCCTTGTGCGCGTCGTCCCAAGCGCCGAGGAAGTAGTGGCACCAGCCGATGCCGTCGTGCAGCGCCGCGGCCTCTGGATAGGAGCGCGCGTCGCGCTGCATCTGCTCGAGCGCCGCCTTGTAGTCGCGGCGCCGAAACAGCGACCAGGCGTCTTTTCCAGCGGCCTGCGCGAGCAGCGGCGCGCAGGCGAGCAGCGGGAGGGCGAGCTTGGCGAGCGAAGTCACGCGGAACCTGACGAACGAACTCACTTCGAGAGCTCCAGTCGGCCGTCGGCGAGCAAGCCGGCGAGTGCGGATGCGGAGGAGAGGGTGGTGTGCGTGGTGCGCAGGAACGAGGCGCCGACGCGCGCGGCGCGCTCGGGCGGCAGGGGCTCGCCGAGGGCGAGGCGCAGCGCGAGGTCGGGCAGGTTCACGCCCAGTCCCGGCGCGGCGCCGACCCAGGCCGGAAAGCGCGCGTTGATCTCGATCAGGTGGAAGCGACCGCTGGAGGTCTCGCGCATGAGCTCGAGCTCGAGCGGACCTTCCCACGCCAGCGCGCGCATCGCGTTGCGCGCGACGAGCTCGGCCTGTGGCGCGTCGACGACGCGCGCGCCGATGGCCTTGCCAGCGCTGGAGAGCACGGTCTTTTGGATCGTGACCATGCCGACGCACTCGCCGCCGCTCCGAGCCACCGCGCACACGTCGTACTCTTCGCCGACCACCGGGACCTGAGCCAGCACGGGATAGCCCCAGCGCGCCGCGATGCGCCAGTACGCCAGCTCGGCCTCGGCCTGATTCTCGACGCGCACGGCGTCGGCGAGCGAGCCCTTGATCCAGCACGGGAAGCCCCACTCGCTCTGGCGCCAGAACGTGCGCGGGTCGGTGATCACCTCCGTGCGCGGGCTGGCGATGCCGTGCACGCTCGACCAGCCGGGAAGCCGCTGCTTGTAGCGTTGCTTCACCGCTCGCGCGCTCGGCACGAGCATGCGAATTCCCTGCGCGGCGAACTCGTCGCGATGTCCGGCATACAGCGGCAGTTCCGAGTCGAGCGAGGGCACCAACACGTCGATGGGGTCGCGGGCGTGAATCTCGAACAATCGGCGCAGGAGCACGGCCGCGGAATCGCCGGGCAGCGGCGTCACGTACACGCGGTCGAACAGATCTCGGCGGAAGGCGGACGTCAGCGTCGGCTCGTAGGCGAGCCCGACGATCTCGATCTGCTCGCCGCGCGCCTCGCGCAGCGCGCGTGCGACGGCCGCGCCCGGGTAGGGATTGTCGCGGCCTTCGAGGCCGGTCACCGCCACGACCGGGCGGCGCGGCTTACTTGCGGAGGAGGCCATGGAACTCGAGCGTGGAGAGGAAGGTGTCGAGGTCGACGGCGAGCACCCACGCGGGTGCGTCGTACAACTCGCAAAGGTGCGCGAGCAGCGCCTTGCGCGGCGTGCCGCGCTCGATCGCGCGCACGATCTCATCCGCGACCTCGTCGAGCACGAACACGCCGCCCGAGCGCGGGTCGAGAATGCGCGTGCGCGCTCCCTTGGGCCGTTCGATGCGCAGTCGTGCTTCGAGTTTCATGGTGTGCTCTCCGTGGCGATGCGGCTCGCCAGCTCGCGCCACTCGATGCGTGCGGCGTGTCGCGGCGCGAGCTCGGCCACAATCTGGCGCGCGAGTCTGAAGTTCCCCTGAAGCTCGCAGGCGCGCGCGCGGATCCACGAGAGCCGCAGTCGCTGGCCTTCGTCCGCCGCCGCGGCGCCGGCTCGCTCGAGCGTGTCCTCGCGTCTGGAGACAAGTGCCTCGAGCGCGTCGAGCGCGGGATCGCAGGATGCGCTCGCGACGGCGGCCTCGATGCGCCGCGCCGCCGCGCCGTTTCCCCAGCTCTGCGCTCGCCGCGCGGCCGCCGTCGCGCTCTCGCTCGCGCGCGCCCGCACGAGGCCGCGCGCGAGAGGCTCGAGCAACTCGTCGAAGCTCGGATCCGCGCCCGCGAGGTCGAGCGCGTCGCCCGCGGAGGGGTGTGAGGGTCCCAGCGCGATCGCGCCGCGCAGCTCGTGCAGCGCCTCAGCGCTTCGTCCCAGTCGCCACAGCGACCAGCCGCGTCCCCAACGGGCGTCCGCGAGCGTCGGATCCGCCGCGCACGCGCGCTCGAAACGCTCGAGCGCACGCGGATAGCTTCCGAGTGCATACGCGCACCAGCCATGGAAGGCATGGGCCACGCCGAGATCGGGCCGCTCGGCCGTGAGTCGTTCGAGCAGCGCTTCCGCCTCCGCATGCCGAGCGAGCTGGAACCACGCGATGGCGAGCCCGCGTCGCGCCGACACGTCGCCCGGCCGGTCGACGAGCGCGTCCCAGAATGCATCCGCGGCCGCGCCGGGGAGCGCGAGCTCCAGCCTGCACCAGCCCAACCCCGCGAGCGCCTCCGCGCGACCGAGCTCGGGCACGCGCGCTCCGCACTCGAGCCACGCCGCGTAGAAGGCCTCGGCTCCCGCGAGCCAACGACCGGCGTGGTAGTGCGCCCACGCGTCCATCAGCGGCTTGTGTCGCCACGCCTGCAGCTCGAGCAGCGCGGCCTGAGCGAGTGCGTGCTCGGGATCGCGCGCGAGCGCCTCGCGCTCGAGCCGCTCTTCCCAGTCGCGCTCGCCGTTCGCCGCCGCGATGCGACCGAGCAGGTGCCACGGCTCGGCCCAGTTCGGTGCGCGCTCGAGGATCGCCCACAGGCGCGCGCGCGCCGCCTCCGCGCGTCCCTCGCGCAGTTCCTGCTCCGAAGTGCGTAGCTCGCGCAGCGGCCAGCCCGACACGAGCGCCTCCAGCCATCGCGCCGTGCGCCGCAGCAGGGATGTCCGATCGTCCATGGCTCTCGCGAGGTTCCTGTATAGCCGCGCCGCCGCGACAAACTACGGCGCTCGTTGCCCGAATCCGAGTTCACGCCTGCGGCGCGCACGGCTCGGCGTCGAGCACGAGCAGCGCTTCATGGGCGGCCCAGCGCTCGGCCTCCTTGCGCGTGCGACCCCACGCGGAGGGAAACGCGCGCTCGCCGAGCTTCGCACGCACGAGAAAGGCCCGCGCATGCGCGTCGCCGCGCGTCTCGAGCAGCTCGTAGTCGGGAAGGGCCGCCCAGCGTGCTTGCGCGAGGTGTTGCAGGCGCTGCTTGGGATTCGCGCTCGAGAGCTCGCGCTCCGCGTCGGCGAGCGTCGCCGCCAGCGTGCGCTGCACGAACGCTCGCGCGGGCTCGAAGCCGCCGTCGATGTAGATCGCGCCGAGCACGGCCTCGTAGAGATTGGCGAGCACGGACACCGGGAGCGCGCGCCCCTGCAGGCCCTTTCCGAGCGTCGCCGCCGCGTCGAGCCCGAGCTCGCGCGCGCTTTCGGCGAGCGCGCGCCGCGACACGACCGCGGCCTTGATCTCGGTCATCGCGCCCTCGGAGAGCGCGGGCTCGCGCGCGAACAGCAGCTCCGTCGTCGCGAGGTTGAGCGCCGCGTCCCCGAGAAATTCGAGGCGCTCGTTGTCGCGCCCGCCCTGCACGGACGCATGGGTCAGCGCCAGCGCGAGCAGGCTGTGATCGCGGAATTCGTAGCCGATGTTCGCCACGGCTCGAGTGTACGTCAGCCGTGCGCGAGCGCGCTCGCGGCCGCCGAATCGACGAGCCACGTGAGCTCGCCTTCCCACGGACGCACGAGCGCCGCGGGCAGGCGCGGACCATCCTCGCGCGCGTGCAGCACTTCGCGCAACGCCCGCGCCTTGTCCGCTCCCGCGACGAGGAACAGCGCCTGCCGCGCGGCATTCAGCGTGCGCAACGTCAGCGTGATGCGGTTGGAGGAGAGCTTCTCGACCCACGTCGAGGCGACGAACAGCCGCGTCTCGACGAGCGCCGTCGTGCCCGGAAAGAGCGACGCGGTGTGCCCGTCCTCGCCCATGCCGAGCAACACGAGATCGAAGCGCGGCACCTCGCGCGAGCCGAAGCTCTCGACGAGCTCGCGCTCGTACTGCGCGGCCGCGCTGCCCGCGCCGAGCTCGCCGCGCATGCGGTGCACCTGCGCGCCCGGCACCTGTCCCGCGCCCAGCCACGCCTCGTGCGCCATGCGATAGTTCGAGTCCGCGTGCTCCGGCGGCACCGCGCGCTCATCGCCGAAGTACACGTGCCAGCGCGCGAAGTCCGCCTGCGCCGTCGCGAGCATCCGATACAGCGTTCGCGGCGTCGAACCGCCCGCGAGCGCGAGGCGAAACGCGCCGCGCTCCGCGAGCGCTGCGCGCGCGCGCTCGAGCACGACCGCGCGCGCATGCGCGGCGAGCGCCTCGGCGTCCTTGCGCTGCACGAGCTCGGTCCTGTGCGTCGTCATGCGTGCGATCTCGCCCAGACAGCGAGCATCAGTCGAGGTTGTTGCGCCAGTGGCGCCCGTCGCGTTCGAGCAGCTCGTTCGCGCCCGAGGGTCCGCTCGTGCCGGCGTGGTAGTTGGGGAATTGCGCGCGCGGCAGCGACTTCCACAGCGCGAGGATCGGATCGACCACGGCCCAGCTCGCCTCGACCATGTCGGCGCGCTGGAACAGCGTCTGGTCTCCGAGCATGCCGTCGAACAGCAAGCGCTCGTAGCCCGTCGCGGGCGTCGAGCCGAAATGATCGGAGTAGCTGAAGTCCATGTACACGGAACCCAGGCGCAGCGACGCGCCCGGCACCTTCGCGCCGAACTTGAGCGCGATGCCTTCGTCGGGCTGGATGCGGATCACGAGCACGTTCGACTTCGTGCGATCGACCTCGGTGTTGCGGAACAGCATCATCGGCGGCCGACGGAACTGGATCGCGATCTCGGTCGTGCGCCGCGGCAGTCCCTTGCCGACGCGCAGGTAGAACGGCACGTCCGACCAGCGCCAGTTGTCGATCGCGAGCTTCATCGCCACGAACGTCTCGGTGGCGGACATCGGATCGACCGCGTGCTCGGCGCGGTAATCGGGCATCTGCCGCCCGCCCGCCATGCCGGCCGCGTACTGGCCGCGCACGACCTTGCGTTGCACGTCGTCCGGCGAATACGGCTGGATCGCGCGCAGCGCCTTGCACTGCTCGTCGCGCACCGCATCCGCCTGAAACGAGATCGGCGGTTCCATCGCGACCAGCGAGATCAGTTGGAAGATGTGGTTGGGCACCATGTCGCGCAGGGCGCCCGCCTTGTCGTAGTAGCCGCCGCGCTTCTCGACGCCGAGCGTCTCGGCCACCGTGATCTGCACGTGGTCGATGTAACGGCGATTCCAGATCGGCTCGAAGATCGCGTTGGAGAAGCGCAGCACCATCAAGTTCTGCACGGTCTCCTTTCCGAGGTAGTGATCGATGCGATAGACCTGCGACTCGCGCAGCGTCTGCGAGAGCTCGCGGTTGAGCGCGCGCGCGCTGGCGAGGTCGTGGCCGAACGGCTTCTCGACGATCACGCGTCGCCACGCGCCATCGGCCTCGTCGAGCAGCCCGTGCTCCCGCAGGTTGCGCGCGATCAGTCCGAAGTACTCGGGCGCCACCGCGAGGTAGAAGAGCACGTTGCCCTGCGTGCCCAACTTCGTGCGCGCGTCCTCGAGCGCCCGCGCCAGCCGCGCGTACAGGTCCGGCTCGTCGAAGTTGCCGCGCACGTAGCTCGTGCGCGGCGCGAGCCAGTTCCACACGCCTGCATCGAAGCTCTCGCCGATGTGCCCGGCGAGCTCTCGCCCGAGATGCTCGCGAAACTCCGAGTCGTCGATCTCGCGGCGGCCGATGCCGATGACGGCCGTGCCGGTCGAAGTCAGCAGCCGTTGCGTGGCGAGGTTGTAGACCGACGGCACGAGCTTGCGCTGCGTCAGGTCGCCCGCGGCTCCGAAAATCACGATCGCGCACGGCGGCGCCTTGCGGCCCGCGATGGGGACCGCGCTCTCGAGCAGATCGACGCCGTCGGCGACGCTCACTTCTTCGCCTCGACGTGTCCGCCGAACTTCTCGCGCATCGCCGAGAGCACCTGCTCGCCAAACGTGTGTTCCTGCCGCGAGCGGAAGCGCGCGTACAGCGCCTCGGTCAGCACCGGCGCGGGCACGGCTTCCTCGATCGCGGTCTGCACGGTCCAGCGTCCCTCGCCGGAATCGGCGACCGCGCCCGTGTACTTCTCGAGCTTCGGTTGTTCCGCGAGCGCCGACGCGGTGAGATCGAGCAGCCACGATCCGACCACGCTGCCGCGCCGCCACAGCTCGCAGATGTCGGCCAGATCGAAGTCGTAGCGCTGCGTCGCGGGCACGCTCGCGGCGCTCGCGCACTTGAGGATGTCGAGCCCCTCGGCGTAGGCCTGCATCAGGCCGTATTCGATGCCGTTGTGGATCATCTTCACGAAGTGGCCGGCGCCGACCGGCCCGCAGTGCAGGTAGCCCTGCTCGGCGGTGCTGCGGCGCGCTTCGCGGCCCGCTGCGGGCGGCGTGTCGCCTTGCCCCGGCGCGAGAGTGCGCAGCGCGGGCTCGAGCAACTCGAAAGCAGCGCGCTCCGCTCCGACCATCAGGCAGTAGCCGCGCTCGAGTCCCCACACGCCGCCGCTCGTGCCGACGTCGACGTAGCGCACGCCCTTGCGCGCGAGCTCGGCCGCGCGCCGCACGTCGTCCTTGAAGTATGAGTTGCCGCCGTCGATCACGACGTCGCCGGGGGAGAGCAGCGCGCCGAGCTCCGCGATCGTCTTCTCCGTCGGCGCGCCCGCGGGCACCATCACCCAGCACACGCGCGGCGCCGGCAGCTTCGCTACCACCTCCGCCAGCGTGAACGCCGGCTGTGCGCCGTGGCGCGCGAGCGCCTGCACGCTCTCCGCGCTCACGTCGTACGCGACCACCTCGTGCCCGCCCTGCATCAGCCGCCGCGCCATGTTGGCGCCCATGCGCCCGAGCCCGATCATCGCCAGTTTCATGCAGTTTCTCCGCGTCTTCGTGCCGGTGGGGGAGCGTTCACTGGCCGTGTGCCGCCACGGCCGCGAGCAGGGTGTCGAACGCCGTGTCGAAGAGCTTCACGCCCTCGGAGAGCAGTTGCTCGCAGGTGGCGTCGAGGTCGAGCCCGAGCAGCGCGAGCTGGTCGAGCTGCGCCTGCGCCTCGGTCGCGCCTTCGACGAGGCTCGCGCGCGCGCGACCGTGGTCGCGGAACGCGTCGAGCGTCGCGGGCGGCACCGTGTTCACCGTGTCGGGCCCGATCAACTCCTCGACGTAGCGCACGTCGCTGTAGCGCGCGTCCTTCGTTCCCGTCGAAGCCCACAACAGTCGCTGCGCTCGCGCGCCGCGCGCCGCGAGCGCCTGCCAGCGCGGCGAGGCGGTGATGCCGAGGTACGACTGGTACGCGCGCTTGGCATTCGCGATCGCGATCTTCCCGCGCAGCTTCGCCGCCGTCGCCGCGCGCGCTGGATCGCTCGCGAGAGCGTCGAGGCGCGGGTCGAGCGCCGAGTCCACGCGGCTCACGAAAAAGCTCGCCACGCTGCTCGTCGCGTCGATGCGCTCGCCGCGCGCCGCGCGCTCTTCGAGCCCGCTCATGTAGGCGTCGGCGACCGCGAGGTACGCGTCGACGGAGAACAGCAGCGTCACGTTGACGTGCACGCCCTCGGCGATCAGCGCGCGGATCGCGGGGACGCCGGCCTTGGTCGCGGGCACTTTGATCATCAGGTTCGCGCGTGCAACCTCGCTCCACAGCCGCCGCGCTTCCTCCAGCGTGCCCGCCGTGTCGTGGGCGAGTTTCGGGCTGACCTCGAGGCTGACGTAGCCGTCGCGCCCGCCGCTGCGCGCATGCACGGGAGCGAGCTGGTCGCAGGCGCGTTGAATGTCCGCGATCGCGAGCCGCTCGTAGGCGCGCTTGGGATCGCGGGCGCACAGCTCCTTCATCGCCGCGAGGTCGGCGCGATACTCCCTCCCGCTGGCGATGGCCTTCTCGAAGATCGCAGGGTTGGAAGTGACGCCCATCAGGCAGTCCCGCTCGGCCATGCGCGCGAGCGCACCGGAGTCGAGCAGGTCGCGCCGAATGAAATCGAACCAGATCGACTGGCCGAGCCGGTGGAGCTCGACGAGCGGGGCGGATGCGGTCTGCATGGGGGGAGCATGGGAACCTGCCGCGAGGCCGGATTCCAGCCCCCGGACCGCTGCGCGAGGCGCCCCGCGAGACCCGGATCCAGAACTTGCTCCCCCCCAATTCGCCGCCTCCCCCTAGACTGGAGTTCGAGTCCCCCCCGACGCCCCCGCTCCCTGCCCCCGATGTCTGCCCTCGTCCACCTTGCGCTGGCCTGTGCGCTGCAGTGTCCCGATCCGCCCGCGCCGGCAGCAGGGTTCGCGTACGACGAGGTCTTCGACCTGCCGTTGACCTTCAGCGACGGCGAGGTCACGACCGCGACGCTGCGCCATCCGCGCGACTCCGCCGGTCCGTGCGGCTGGCCAGTGATCGTCTTCATCCACGGCCTGTTCGGTGACCAACACGGTCCCGCCAGCTTCGCGCGCTCCTTTGCGGCCGCTGGCTACGCGACCCTGACGTTCGACGTGCGCGGCCACGAGACCCACTCGGGACGTCACACGCTCTGGGGTCTGCGCGAGCGCCTCGACCTCGTCGAGGTGATCGAGTGGCTCGGCGCGACCTACCCCGGCGTCGTCGACGTCGGCCGTCTCGGCCTCGCGGGCACCTCGCAGGGCGCGATCCTCTCGCTCTCGCTCGCCGGTCGCGAGAACGCGCCCATCGAGCCCAATCCCTGGCGCGGCGGCACGTATCCCGACATCGACGCGCTGGTCGTCACGAACCTCACGGCCGATTTCTTCGCGGCCTTCTCGCCGCAGTCCGCGGGCCTGCACTGCAGCCTCGCCTCGGCGCTGCTCGGCCCTTCGGGTGCGTCCGTGCGCTTCGACTACGGCATCGTCGCCGACGCCTCGCGCGCCGTGATCGACCGCGATCCCGCGCTGTGGGCCGCGCTCGTCTCCGATCCCTCGCGCAACCCGCGCCCCGTCATGCCGCAGATCACGGCGCCGGTGCTCGCGATGGGGGCCTGGGACGATTACTGGTTCCCGCTGCGCTCGATGCTCGATGCCCTCGACGCGCTCCCCGCCGGCGTGCCGCACAAGCTCTACCTCGGCACCGGCGGCCACAGCACGCCGAACGCGGTCGCCGAGATCGCGTTGCGCGATTCGATGCGCCGTCAGTGGTTCGAGCGCTTCCTCAAGGGGGAGCAGAATGGCATCGAGACGAGCCCGCGCGTGACCTACGCGCAGACGCCGGCCTCCGCGGTGGCCTACCTTTCGAACCAGACCGCTTGGGAGCGGCGCCAATCGTCCGTGTGGCCGCCGCCGGATTCGCGGCCCGTGCGACTGCACCTGCGCCAAGGCGCGCTGCTCACTCCCGTCGAGCCCAGCGGCGACGAGCCCGACGAGTTGCTCGTGCAGGACGTCGCCGCCGGCTTCGGCCCTGTCGAACTGATCGCCACCGAGTTCCGCCTGCCGATGATCGAGCAGGAGATCGAGCGGCGCGTGCTCACCTGGCGCACGCCCGCGCTCACGGCCCCGCTGCGCATCGTCGGTGCCCCACAGGTGCATCTTGACCTGCTCGCGCTCGGCGCCGACTGGCAGGCCGCGGTTTCGCTGTGGGACCTCGATCCGGCGGGAGAAGAGCGCTACGTCACCAGTGGCGTGCACTTCGGCCAAGGCGCGCCCGCGGGCCCGACGACCGTGTACCTCGGCGGCCAGTGCTACGAGTTCGCCGTCGGCCATCGGCTCGAGCTGCGCCTCTCCAACATGCTCGTGCACGAGCCGCCGCCCGGCGCGATCTTGCGCTACGCCCCGTCCCTCGACCCGTTCACGCTCACGGTGCGCCACGACGCGGCCGCGCTCTCGTGGCTCACCTTGCCCGTGCCCGAAGCAAACCCGCTCTCCTACGGCACCGCGCAGGTCGCGAGCGGCGGCTGCGTCGCCCGCATGGGCTCGACCGGCCTCGCTTCGCCCTCCGCCAACCCGCCCTTCGTCCTGCGCGCCGACTCCGTCATTCCCGACCGCGACGGCCTCCTGCTCTACGGCTTCGCCCCCAAGCAAGTCCCCCTGAGCGGCGGCAACCTCTGGATCGCCCCCCCCGTCCTGCGCTCCAGCCTGATCGACTCCGGCGGCTCCCCCTCCACGCCCTGCTCCGGCACCCTGCTGCGCGACTTCTCTTCCCGCCTCCAGTCCGACCCCTTCCTCACCCCCGGCCGCCCCGTCTACGCCCAGTTCTGGTACCGCGACCCCCAGTCCCCCAGCCTCACCAACCTCACCAACGCCCTCCAGTTCACCGTCCTCCCCTGACCCCACCCCGCGCGCGGATGCAGCACCGCCGAGGGTGGCAAGTTCGGGCCCGATGGAACACGGGCCTCCAGTCGGCCGCGGCAACTCTGAGTCGCGAGTTGAGCCTCAGTAGCCGCTTGACACCGCGAGGTAGTGCATCAAAGCTGTGGGCTGGGCCTTCGCGAGCGATCCCCGTTGCCGCGATGGCCTCCAGAAACTCTCGGGAGTCTCTGACCCGCCCCCACCTCTTTCCTCGGAGAAGTTCCCCCCATGCGCTCTGCATTGCTTGCG